>JANMJJ010000184.1:0-17387 GCA_031371325.1 Akkermansiaceae bacterium
TTCCGCTACGGCAGCCCAAATTCGAGTCCCTCGCCACTCCATCCTTGATCCAATATCCATGATCTCCTATCAATCCGCCGCGCCCCGCACCATAGCTTAGTTTAGCCACCGAGTGGTCGGATTTTCGGGGCCGCCTCATATAGCGCCGCCGCCGCAGTAATCATCGGGCGGCGTGTGAGTAGCGGCCATTTTCTCTCTCGAAAGTGTTCCGGCTGTCTCAGCAGGGAATATACAATTTCCGCCGATTTCTCGATTTCGCCAAACCCAACCATCATCATTCCTCGGCAGAATTCGCGAAAAAATAGTTGCGCGATGTGGGGTCAGCAGCCACTTTCTCGGCGAAACCTCATAAAACAAGGTAATTAACTAAGGATTATGCTTCCCGAGCACGCCCCATTCACTTCCGACCAGCGCCGTGCGTTGGATTCACTTCTCGCCGGCCTTGATCCCGTCCAACGCGGCTGGCTGAGCGGATTTCTTGCCGCCTCGGACTCGCCCGCCATTGCCGTACCCGCGCCGGTCGCTGCCGGGAAACTCACGGTTCTCTACGGCACCGAATCGGGAAATTCCGAAACGCTTGCCGACCGGACCGTGAAAGCGGCCAAAAAGCGCGGCTTCCAAGCGGTCATGAAAAACATGTCCGAGATTTCCCCGGCCGAGTTGGCGAAGGTCGCCAATCTGCTCGTGATCGTCTCGACCTGGGGTGATGGCGATCCCCCGGAATCGGCGGTCTCGTTTTACAAGGAGTTCATGGCTTCGGATGTCTCCCTGTCCAAGGTCCGCTTTTCGGTCTGTGCGCTGGGCGATACCTCGTATGAGAAATTCTGCCAAACCGGCAAGGATATCGACGCCCGGCTGGAAACTCTCGGCGCTGCCCGGATTTCCGTGCGCCACGATTGCGATGTGGACTACGAGGAGTCCTATGCGGCATGGTTGGAAAGTTCGCTCTCGACGCTTGCTCCGGCATCGTCCGCCCGGGTGGTTTCAGCCGCAGTTCCAACGCTGGCATCGGCCGTCGAGTATGGGAAAAGGAATCCGTTCCCGTCCGAGACGATCTATTCCGTCATCCTCAATGGTGAACGCTCTGCCAAGGAAACCCTGCACCTCGAGTTTTCCCTCGCCGGTTCGGGTCTTGCCTATGAGCCGGGCGACGCGCTTGCCGTGCTTCCGGTGAACGCCCCGGACACCGTCAAGGCGATGATCCAGGCCGCCAAGCTCACCGGCAACGAACCCGTCGAAGTGAAAAACGTGGGCAGCAAGCCGCTCGCCGACGCGCTGCGCGAGGACTACGACATCACGGCGCTCTCCCGCGCCGTCCTCACGAAACTCGCCGATGCCGCCGACTCGCCCGCGCTGCGCGAACTGCTTGCCGAGGATGCGAAAGGGCGTTTGAAGGAATTCAACGATGGCCGTGAAATCATCGACGCGATCCTAAAATTCGCCCCTAACGGACTGTCGGCTGCGGCTCTCACGGGCATTTTCCGCAAGCTGCCACCGCGGCTTTATTCGATCGCCTCCAGCCCGCTGGCCCACACCGATGAAGTGCATCTAACGGTGGCTGCGGTCCGCTACGAAACCCATGGCCGCCAGCGCAAAGGCGTCTGCTCGACTTATCTCGCGGATCTCGTGAAATCGGGCGATCCCGTCCAGGTCTTCATCCAGCCGAACAAAAACTTCCGCCTTCCCTCCGACGGTTCCACGCCGGTCATCATGGTCGGTCCGGGTACCGGCGTCGCCCCGTTCCGCGCCTTCGTCGAGCACCGCGCGGCGCTCGGCAGCCCCGGGAAGAACTGGTTGTTCTTCGGCGACCAACACTACACCTACGACTTCCTCTATCAGCTTGAATGGCAGGACTTTCTCAAGGAAGGCGCACTCACCCGCCTCGACGTAGCCTTCTCCCGCGACCAGCCGGAGAAAGTCTATGTCCAGGACCGCATGATCGAGCACGCCAACGAGTTATACAAATGGCTGGAGGAAGGTGCCCATTTCTATGTCTGCGGCGATGCCAACCGCATGGCGCACGATGTCCACGAAGCCTTGATCTCCGTCGTGGAAAACCAGGCGGGCATCTCCCGCGAAGCCGCCGGGGCCTATGTCGAGGACCTCAAGAAAGCCAAACGCTATCAACGCGACGTTTATTGATCTTTATAATTTCCACCACCATGAGTGACAAGAAACTCTCTGCTAACGAATACATCAAGACTCGCAGCAATTACCTCCGCGGCACCATCGTCGAGGGACTCGCGGATCTTTCCACCGGCTCGATGGTCGAGGATGACCAACAGCTCCTCAAGTTCCATGGCACCTATCAGCAGGACGACCGCGACATCCGCGCGAACCGCCGCAAGCACAAGCTGGAAAAAGCCTACTCCTTCATGATCCGCATCCGCGTGCCCGGCGGAGTCGCCACCTCGCACCAATGGTTGGAAACCGACCGCCTCGCCACCCAGTTCGCGAACGGCACCATCAAGCTCACCACCCGCCAGGCGTTCCAGTTCCACGGCATCATCAAGACCAATCTCAAGCGCACCATCGCCGAGATCAACCAAACAGCCATGGACACCATCGCCGCCTGCGGCGACGTGAACCGCAATGTGATGTGCAATCCGAATCCATATCTCTCAGAAATTCACGCCCAGGCGTTGAAGGCGGCGCAGGACATTTCCGCCCATCTAACGCCACAGACCCGCGCCTATCATGAGATCTGGCTGGACGGTGAAATCATCAATACGACCGAGGAGGACTTCGAGCCAATCTATGGCAAGACCTATTTGCCGCGGAAGTTTAAGATCACCATCGCAGTGCCGCCGTCCAATGACGTCGATATCTACGCGAACTGCCTTTCCTTCATCGCCATCGTCGAGGATGGCAAACTCGTCGGCTACAACGTCGCCGTCGGCGGCGGCATGGGCTCGACCCACGGCAACGACGCCACCTACCCGCGGATCGCGGACGTGATCGGCTTCTGCACGCCGGAGCAAGTCGTCGATGTCGCAGAGAAGGTTGTGCTGGTGCAGCGCGACTTCGGCGACCGCACGGATAGAAAGCACTCGCGCTTCAAATACACCGTGGACGACCACGGCCCGGATTGGATTCTTGCTAAGCTGAACGAATACCTCGGTTACGAACTCGGCCCCGTCCGTGATTTCAAATTCGAAGACAACGGCGACCGCTACGGTTGGGTCGAGGACGCGAATGGCAACTCGCACCTCACGCTGTTCATCGCGGGCGGCCGCGTGCTCGACACGCCGTCCTATCCGATGCGCACGGGTCTCCGCGAGATTGCCAAGATCCACGACGGCGACTTCCGCCTCACCGCGAATCAAAATCTAATCATCGCCAACGTCTCGCCCGCCAAGCGTCCGGAAATCGAAAAACTGTTGGCGCAATACGGCATCAAGGACAGTCACCTGAAGAGCGGGCTGCGGCTCAACTCGCTGGCCTGCGTCGCCCTGCCGACTTGCGGCCTCGCTCTCGCGGAAGCCGAGCGTTTCCTGCCAGATCTCATCACCGAGCTTGAGGGGTCGCTTGAGGAAATTGGCCTGCGCCACGATGCCATCACCATCCGCATGACCGGTTGCCCGAATGGTTGCGCCCGCCCGTTTATTTCCGAGATCGGCTTCGTCGGACGCGGTCCGGATAGCTACAACGTCTATCTCGGCGGTGGCTTCGCGGGCCAGCGGCTGTCGAAACTGTATCGGGAAAATGTCACCTCCGCAGACATCAAACCGCTGTTAGCTCCGATCTTCTCGCACTATGCCAAGGAACGACTCGATGACGAACGCTTCGGCGATTTCTGCATCCGCGCGGGCTATGTGGTCGCCACCATTCAGGGTCCAGATTTTCATAAAAACGTGAAGCCTGAGGCGCTCGCCGCTGTTTGATAGGCGGCGGGCAGAATGCCCGCGCCACATTTCTACCACCATGGAAGCGCTTAAATTCGAACTCCCCCCTGCGACCACACTGGACGTTGATGCCGCAGAACTCTCCGCCGCTCTCGCGCCCAAGCGCGCTGGCGAGCGGCTGCGGTTTCTCTACGATCAACTCGGCGACCGCCTCGTCGCGTCCACCAGCTTCGGCCTCCAAGCGGCCATCATGCTGCACCTGATCCACGAACACGCGCCGAAGATTCCCGTCGTCTTCATCGACACCGGATTCCTATTTCCTGAGACCTATCAGTATGCCGAGCAGCTCACTTCGCAGCTCGACCTCGACCTCCGCATCTATCAGCCCAGCGTCTCCGCCGCGCGGATGCAGGCGCTGTGGGGAAATCTTTGGGAAAACGGCAAGGACGGCGCAGAACGCTACGGCCTCCTCACCAAGATCGAGCCGATGAACCGCGCCCTGCGCGAAACCGGGGCCGACGTCTGGCTGAGCGGCCTCCGTCGTTCGCAGTCTAACTCCCGGGTGGACCGGCCTTTCGTCGAGCAGCAGAAAAAGACCGTCAAAGCCTATCCGATCCTCGATTGGGCAGACGCACAAGTGGACCTCTATTTCCATCAGCACGGCCTGCCGCGCCATCCGTTAGCGGAGAAGGGCTACGTCACGATGGGGGATTGGCACAGCACTCGTCCGGTCGTGGATGGCGACGTGGAAGCCACCCGCTTCAACGGTGAAAAGTTCGAGTGCGGACTTCACCTTGACTCCGGCTCCCCGGATTTCCAGATTTGAGAGTGTCCCGACGGTCTCAGTCGGACTTACAACTCCCCAAAACTCCATCATCATGAACATCGCCGAAAACATGGTTGCCACCGTTGGCAATACCCCGCTGATCCGCCTCAATCACCTCACCGCTGGACTCGATGCCGAAGTCTGCGTGAAAGCTGAGTTTTTCAACCCGCTCTTCAGCGTCAAGGACCGCATCGGCAAGGCGATGATCGAAGCTGCCGAGAAGGACGGCTCGCTCAAGCCCGGTGGCCTGATCATCGAGCCGACATCGGGAAATACCGGTATCGCGCTGGCGTTTATCGCCCGCTCGAAGGGCTACCGCATCATTCTAACGATGCCCGAAAGCATGTCGATCGAGCGGCGGGTGCTGCTGCGGTTGTTAGGCGCAGAGATTGTGCTAACACCCCGTGCTCGCGGCATGAATGGTGCCATCGCCATGGCCAAGAAACTCATCGGGGAAAACCCTGGTTCGTTCGGCCCCGGCCAGTTCGACAATCCGGCCAACCCGCAGGTCCACCGTGAAACGACCGCCGAGGACATCTGGCGCGACACGGATGGCCAGGTGGATGCCTTCGTCGCCGGTGTCGGCACGGGCGGCACGGTCACCGGCGTGGGCGAGGTTTTGAAATCCCGGCTCTCCGGCGTCAAGATCATCGCCGTGGAACCTGCGGCAAGCCCGGTCATTTCCGGCGGCGC
The DNA here is from genome assembly GCA_031371325.1 of Akkermansiaceae bacterium. GTDB lineage: Bacteria > Verrucomicrobiota > Verrucomicrobiia > Verrucomicrobiales > Akkermansiaceae > Luteolibacter. The sequence continues at coordinate 5,365 of JANMJJ010000184.1, forward strand.
TCCCGGCCCGCACATGATCCAAGGCATCGGCGCCGGTTTCATCCCGAAGAACCTCAACGTCGCGATCATCGACGAAACCATTCTCGTTTCTAACGAGGACGCCATCGCCACCGCCCAAGCCTTGGCCCAGGAAGAAGGTCTGCCCGCAGGCATTTCCACCGGCGCGAATGTCTGGGCCGCGCTGCAAGTCGCGAAACGCCCCGAATTCAAGGGCAAGCGCATCGTCACCGTCGGCTGCTCGTCCACCGAGCGCTACCTCTCGACCGCGCTGGCCGAGAAGGTGCGTGAAGAAGTGACGAATCTGCCGGTTCACGAGATTTGAGATTCACTCAAGGAGCGTGGGCATCTTGCCCGCGCTCCTTGAGTTTGCGCCGCTCATACCCCGAACACGTTCATCACCTCATCCCCCAGATGGTTGATCACCTTCACCGCGATTCGTCCGGTGCTCGGCTTCGCGAAGGGGCGCGAGGTGTCGCTGTTCAGCGATGACCACGCCTCCTCGTCGATCTCCGCCTTGAGCGTCGTCTTGAGGGATTTGTAGGGATCGTTCTGGCCGAGGAAATAGGCGTGGCAGACACTTCGGCCAGCCAGATAGCGGTTTCCACGGCTTCAATCTGACAGAAGAACGGGCGGATGGAGGAGAACGGATGGTGCCGCCAATGTTGGAGGAGACGGGCGGTTTCGGGGGTGCCCCCCCATTGGCTCTGGGGAAGTGTGCGCCACTGGTCCACGTATTGGCCCTGTTTTCCGGGCACACCAAAGCTTGCAGTCCCGCGTCCGGGTAGGGCAGGGTGGGGGCGTGTCCGATACGATGGAGAGCGCCCGCCGGTGGAGTGGATATGTGTGCCCGGATTGCCGGTTTGTGTTCCGTGTGCCGAGGGATCACGACGGCAAGGGGGTCGTTTGCCCGAGTTGCCGGCGGCTCATGAAGATCCCGACTGCGGCGGATGCGCCGCCGCCGTTGTTGGCCCCGCTGCGACGGCTAGCGGCGGAGGAAGCGGCGGCGGAAGGGGAATTGCCAAAATCGAAAAAGCGTCGCCGCAGCAAAAAGGCGGGGGGCACGGCGAACCACTCGTGGGAGCAGCATTCGAATTCCTCCCGCGGCGGGCGAAGTGACAAGCGGCAAATGCGCTTGATGTTGGTGGGCGGGGCGGTGTTGTTCGCGTTGATCGTCGTGGGTGTGGTTTTTTCCATGAATCGCGTGGAGAAGCCCGTGGTGCGATCGGTTGGCCAGGTGGCTGCCCCGGCGGTCGCCGCGACGAGTCCCAAGGAAGCGCCAGCGGTGGTCGGGCGCAGCGATGCGTCGCTGTTAGCGGAAGCCGAGCCCTTGGCACGGAGATTTCTCGAAGCGACGTCGGTGGCCGAACTCTTGCCGCTGGTCCGCAACCCGGCGGTGGCGGAAGCCCGGATGCGGGCGTTTTATCCGGCTGGAAAGATCGAGGCTGCGGGGCTGTCGCAGTTCAATTCGGGTGGCGGTCTCTCGATCCGGGGGAAATTCGTGTCGCTGACCGTCATGACCTGCGGGCATGAGGAAAAGTCGCTCGCTTTGATAGAGACACCGCAAGGCCTGAAGATCGACTGGGAGAGCTGGGTCGGCTGGGCGGAGATTTCCTGGGAGGATTTTCTAACATCCAAGCCGGTTGTCGGCCATGTCTTCCGGGTCACGGTGTCGGCGGTGGATTACTATAACTTCGGATTCGCGGATGAATCGAAATGGCATTCCTACCGCCTGCTATCACCCGACGGTGAACACTCGATCTATGGATATGTTGAAAAAGGCTCGGGGTTGGAGCAACAGATCCATACCGACGGGGACACCAAGAGCGTCACCCTGATGCTGTCGTTGAAATTTCCCGCCGGGGCGACCTCCGGCAGCCAGGTGGAGATCGAGCGCTTGGTGGCCGAAGGCTGGGTGGAAGAGGACGATGCGCCATGATCGCGACGACCTACGACAAGGCCCAGGAGCTGAACCTCGATCCGCTGGTTTACGGCACCTTCGCGGAGATCGGTGCGGGTCAGGAGACGGCCAACTGCTTTTTCCGCGCGTCTGGCACTGCGGGTCTGGTGGCGAAAACCATTTCCGCCTACGACATGACGATGAGCGACGCCATCTACGGCCAGGCGGACCGCTATGTCTCGGCGGCCCGGCTCGGCTCGATGCTCGATCACGAATACTCGATCCTGCTGGAGCGGCTCGCTCCCAAGCGGGGCAAGGAGACCACGTTTTTTTCCTTCTGCAACACCGTGCGTGCCCGCGGCTGGAAGGACGAGGGCGAGTGCCACGGCTGGCTCGGCATCCGCTTCCAGATGAAACCGGGCGACGAGCCATCCGACATCATCCTGCATGTGAGACTGCTCGACACCCGCACGATCGACCAGATGGAAGCGCTCGGCACCATCGGCGTGAATCTCATCCACTCGGCGTTCCGCCATCGCGGGCATTTGCAAAAATTCGTCGAGTCGCTGCTAGACAACCTCGTCGCCGGGCGGGTCGAAGTGGATTTGTTGAAATTCACCGGCCATGGCTACGGCTTTTTCGACAACCGCCTCTGCGCCCTGCAATTGGTCGAAAGCGGCCTAACCGACGCGACGATGTTCCTGCCCACCGGCGAGGTCGTGCAACCGGCAGAGGCGCTCTATCGGCACCCGGTGCTGTTGTTGCGCGGGAGTTTCGATCCGGTGATGAATGTCCACCTCAAGATGCTGGAGCAGGCCAGCGAAGGCTTCGTCCGCTCGCTGAGCGACGAAGACCGGATCTCGGCGATCGAGTTGTGTGAAATTTCCATGCACAATTTGTTGCGCGGCCGCGCGGTTGATCCCGTGGATTTCCTTGACCGGGCGGATGCACTCCAGTCGCTCGGGAAGACCGTGCTGCTGTCCCGTTGCGCCGAGTTCCACCGGATCGCGGCATTCCTCCATCGCTACACCAGCAAGCCCGTCGGCATCATCCTCAGCATTGGATTACTCAACGAGCTGTTCAAACCGAAGTGGTCGGAGAACCTGGCGGGAGGATTGTTAGAATCGTTCGGCCGCTTGTTCAAGGAGGGCGTGACGCTGCATGTCTTCCCGTGGAAAAACCGCCGCAACGGCGAGCTCGTCACCTCCGAAACCTTTCTCGCGCCGGAGGACAGCGTGCATCTCTACCGGCATTTCCTCGCCAACGGGCGGATCCAAGGGATTCCCTGCGAGGATGACTTCGTTTTATCATACACCGGTCGCGACGTCTGTCGGATGATCAACGCCAAGGACGAGCGCTGGCACCAGTTGGTTCCCGAGGTGGCCTGGACGATGGCCGAGCGTCACGCCCGGCTGCGCTTGCCGTGATCATTCCGCAGAATCATCGTCTTGCTTCCCGCGTTGATACGAGGGCGTTTTGAGCAGGTCGAAATCCGAGCCGCAATACATGCAGCGGAACGTCTGGGTGGCGATGATCGAGAGCGTGGCGCTCACCCCGTGATTGAGCGGAAAGAAGCGGGTCGCCCGCGAGTGAGCGAGGGCCCCCGAGTTGATCAGCGGCGTTCCTTTGCACAGCGGACAATGCGCCGAGCGCCGTTTGAAAAACGCGATCATCCACGTCACTCCGCTGAACGCGATGCCGCCCACGATCACCTTCGTCGCGAGCTGGCTCGGCTGGATGAAAAACAACACGAACGCCGTGAGGGTCGTGATCAGCCCGAAATAATGCAGCACCGAGCAAAAAGCCGCCACCGTGAACGACCGGCTGGACGGCAACGAACGCGCACGCAGTGCCCTCGGCTTGGCCGGTGGCAAGTCCTTGGTCGTGTTGATGCTGCCGTGATCCATACTGCTAGGGACGCTAAGCTAAATCCCTATGCTTTGCAAGACTTGAATTCTAGCCTGTCGAAAACAGGAGGACTTCGCGCAATCATTTCGGCCTTCGGTTTCAGCGCTCTTGACCGCAGCGGGGCGGGGTTTTACCACTTGCCGATGAAACCGCTTTACGAAGGAAAGGCCAAGCGCTTGTGGGCCACGGAAAACCCGGACACCCTGCGCATGGAGTTCAAGAACGACGCCACCGCTTTCAACGGCGAAAAGAAGGCCAGCTTCGAAAACAAGGGCCACCTCAACAACGAGATCAGCACGCTCATCTACGGCTTTCTCGAAAACGCCGGCATCCCGACCCACTTCGTCCGCCAGATCGATGACACCAACGTCGAGGTGAAAAAAGTCACCATCCTGATGGTCGAGGTCATCGTCCGCAATCTATCCGCCGGCAGTTACTGCAAGCGCACCGGCGCACCGGAAGGTCAGACGTTCTCGCAGCCGATCATCGAGTTTTCCTATAAAAGCGATGAACTCGGCGACCCGCTCATCAACGACGACTACATCCGCGAAATGGGCCTCGCCACCCCGGAAGACTTGGCCCACCTGCGGAAATCCGCCCTCACGATCAACCGCATCCTGACCGGTTTCTTCGCGAAATGCGGCCTCAAGCTGGTGGATTTCAAGATCGAGTTCGGCCGCCTCGTTTCCGATCCCTCGGTCATCGTCCTCGCCGATGAAATCAGCCCCGACGGCTGCCGACTGTGGGACCTCAAGACCGGCGAGAAAATGGACAAAGACCGCTTCCGCCGCGACCTCGGCGGCGTCATGGAAGCCTATGCGGATGTCCTGAACCGCATGAAAGGTTCACTCTCCTGACTCACGATAACCAATTTCCTCTTTCGCTAAACGTCCGCACCGCCGTAGCGTGCCATGAGTGCCAGAACGGCAGATCGGTCACGTATTGCATCGGCGCAAGGGCGAGTATCGGTTGGTCCGGGGTGCTGGTGATCCTACTCAACATTGGGCGGAAGCTGCGCGAGGCGGGGGATGTTGGCGAATTGAATCTTGCCGCCGGGCACCTGTTCTCCACTATCGGGACGTGACCCGTAGCATCATCCAACTGTTGCTCGCCCTTCTGACCCAGACGGTTTTCGCCGCCGGCATGACCTCGAATGAGGTGGCCCGCGTTCTGGCCCAAGCCATTTCCCGCGCCCAGCAGATTGAGCCCCATGCCGTCATCGCGGTGGTGGACCGCGAGGGGTTCGTGCTCGGCGTCTGGAGCGTGGACAGTGCGCCCAAGGCCAACGCCGTGCTGGACGCGATCACCAAGGCCGGCTCCGCAGCCTTTCTGAGTAGCGACCAGAATGCCTTCACCTCGCGCACGGCCGGGTTCATCGTGCAGCAGCATTTTCCGCCCGGGATTCGCAATCGTCCGAACGGCCCGCTGGTGGGGGTGAATTTCTCGAACTTGTCGTTCACCGACGTGAATCGCTTTAAGAATCCACACGCCGATCACGTCGCCGACTTCACCAGCGGCACCAACGGCAGGGCCATTGCCGGCCCGGCTCCGTTGACCGGCCTCGCCGGATCTCCCGGCGGCGTGCCTCTTTTTCGTGCCGGGAAATTGATCGGCGGCGTGGGCGTGGCTGGCCAGACCCGTGCGCCCGAGGTCAGCCGTTTCTCCGCTTTGGCCGACATCCAGATCCAGCAACGCTACGACCCGGATGAAGACGTGGCGCTGGCCGGCCAGATTGGCTTTCAACCCACAGCCACGATTTTTGGCTCACATGTTTTCATTGATGGCATCCGCGTGCCCTACGTGAAAAGCGCCACGCGGCTGGGCAAGGTGCAACCGCTCGGTGCGATCGGCAGCAGTGTTCCACCCTACGCTATCGTGAACTCACCCGTCGTTGCCTATCCGAGCAGCGTCTTCGGGGGGCAAACCTGCGAGATTCGCGCACCCATCATCGCCGATCCCGTAAGCGGCCGCATCAACGGCCAGCCGCGGCTGACCGCGAGCGAGGTAGCCACGATTCTTTCCCAAGCATCAGCCCGTGCGAAAATCACCCGCGCCGGCATTCGTTTGCCACGCGGGCAAGCGGCGCAGACTTTCATCACCGTGGTGAACAATCCCGCGTTGAAGAACACGGCACCCGCCATCCTCGGCACCATTCGCACGCCGGGCGCGACCCTCTTCAGTTGGGACGTGGCGGCCCAGAAGGCACGCACGGCGGTTTTCTTTTCCGATGACACGCGGGCATTCTCGTCGCGCACGGTGGGCTTCCTCGCGCAGCAGTTTTATCCACCGGGCATCGCCAATACCGCACCTGGTCCATTCTACAGCTTGCAGGAGCTGTATTCGTTGCTGCCGGCGGGGGTGAAGAATCCTTTGAATGGCGTGGTGCTGACCAATGCCCTGACGGTGCCCAATCCTTATCTACCCAATGGCATCACGATTTTCCCCGGAGGCTTTCCCCTCTATCGCAACGGTGTGATGATCGGCGCGATTGGCGTCAGTGGCGATGGCATCGATCAAGACGACCTCATTGCCGCTGCGGGCACGGTCGGTTTTGTCGCACCGCCGGGCATTCGCGCCGACCGGCAGCAATATCAGGGCGCACGACTGCCTTACGCCAAGTTCCCGCGCAACCCGGATCTGTAGGCAAATATGAGAACATATTCAGATCCAAGGATGCGCCTCGTGCATCAGGGCGAGGGGAGCATACGCGCCCCCGCGTGTGGTTTTCAGCGCCCTCGCTGAAAACGTGCGTCTGCCAGGTAAGAGGGACTCGTCCGACATCAAACGGGGAATTCACTTCTACAACGCGATCGAAGATAGCGTCGGCGTGTATTTCAGGGACTCAATCATCGTTGACCTCCGAGGACTCGAACTCTATTTCGGTGGGCACCAGATTCACCTCGGCTACTTTTGGACGCTTTCGTTCAGATTTCCCTACGCCATTTACTACCGGGACAAAGATGGAGTCCGGCAGGTTGTCGCAGTATTGGATCTGCTGCGCTCGCCGGAATGGATTCGGAACCAGCTCTCGGCACGATAGAAATGTTGAAATGCGAAACCGATCCCATTCATGTCCCCATTCATCGGCAAGACGGATAGCTTACCCATCAAAGTCCCCGCAGCCCCAAAAAAAGAAATGAAAGCGGAATACGACTTTTCAAAGGCCAAACGGAATCCCTACACGAAGCGGCTCAAAAAAGCGGTCACCATCCGCTTGGATCCGGCTATCATCGACTACTTCAAGTCCATGTCCGGGGAGACCGACATCCCCCGCAGTTCAAAGTGTCCGCCGTCCGTGCCAATGCTGATTATTCGGGACTGCGCTATCGATGCCGATCTTCTCTTCTGATCATAGTCGAATCCTCAGGCTTTAGGCCGATGGTAATCGGAAAGCACCCTTGCACCGGAATTCTTGCCATCCCACCTCCCATCATCGACTCTTCCGCCATGAGTGCCAGAGACGCCATCATCGATGAAATCAAAACCGCACCCGAATCGCTGGTGCGGGAGGCCTATGATTTTATCTTGTTTCTCAAACGGCGGAGAGAACTCCAACCAGGGACCGGGAAATCACAAACCGCCGCCGCCAAACCTGATTTTCTAGCACGCCAGCAGGCATTGTTTGGGAACCGGGTGCTACCCGACTCGCAGGCGATTCTGAATGAACTGCGAGCCGACCGATTCTGATGCGCTACTTCGACACCGGCGTCCTGCCGAAGCTCTATCTTCCGGAGCCTCGCGCCGCCGAGGCGGTGACCTTTGTGCATGACAGCCCCGGCAAGCCGCCGGTCAACCACCTGCACGAACTCGAAATACGTTCCGCCCTGCGACAAAAAGCCGGCCGTGGCGAAGTGACACAAACCGAGTGCGACGCATTGATCGCCCAAGTCGAATCCGACCTCACCACCGGCGTGCATGAGCGGGTGACGGTTTCCTGGCCGGATGTCTTCGCTACTGCGGAAGCGCTTTCCGCCGCTCACGGCGTCACAACGCTATGCCGCTCGTTGGACACCCTGCATGTGGCTTTGGCCTTGGAACTTGGCGCGACGGAGTTTTGCACCTTCGACCTGCGGCAGTCACGCATGGCCGCCGCCGCAGGCTTGACGGTCATATCCTAACCACTTCCATGAAAATCAACCGCCAACGCCTGTTAGTCGGGACGGCCCCTGACGATGTGAAACCTAATCCTTCTCAGGACTGATCCACATGAATACACCAAAAAGCAGATTCCCCGCTTGACGCGTTCGCCTTTTAGTGAATTTTCTTCCTCGTGATCAAGAGCTTTGCGGACACGCTCACGGAAAAGCTTTTCCTCGGTGCGGAAATGAGCCGCAAGGAAATCAACAAACTCGGAACCCTCAACGCCGTCAAAGCCTTCGAGCGGCTCGCCATCCTCAATGAGGCCGATGAAAAATCCCTCATGCTCATTCCCTCACTCCACTACCACAAGCTCAAGGGCACCGCGAAATATTCCATCGATGCCGATTCCCGCAAATCCCCATGGCGCATCACCTTCCAATGGGAAAACGCGGAAATAACAAACGTCGAACTCGTCCGAATCGAAGATACCCACTGAAACCGACCGCAAATGAAACCGAAACCAAGCTCCATTCCGCGGGACCCGCACAAGGTTCCCAAACCTCTTTCCAACCCCGCCGCCGCCCTCATCCGGGATACCATCGCCCATCACGGTGTTACCCAGATCGCCGCCGCCGCCGCCATGAATCTCAGCAAGGCCCAACTCAACGACGTGATCCGCCAGAAAAAAGGCGTCAGCGCCTCCATCGCCCTGCGCGTCCAGCTCTGCTTCGGCATCCCCGGAGATTTACTGATCCGCCTTCAAAGCCAGTTCGACTTCCAGAAAGCCTACCACTCCGCCAAGAATCACGCACTTCATCTCGAGGTCAAAAGTCTCGCCTGATTTGAAGCCCCCATCCTCACCGTCCACCCATCCCAACGATATTTTCCAATCCAACAAATGAATTCTCCCGGGGGAGTGAGTCGATCTAGCCCCAGCAACAGCCTCTCTGCGTCTCCCTCTGCGCCCTCCGCAACTCCGCGTTTCGCTTCATCCCATCCTCAAAAATCCATCGTCCTGGCTCCGCGTCCCTTTGCGACCTTCGCGCCTTTGCGGTTCAAACTCTTCCCATTTCAACGTTCGATGTTGGGCGTTCAATGTTCGATGTTCTCTCCCTCTTCCCCATCAAAAATCCAAAATCATCAATCGGAAATCATCAATCCAACTCTCTTCCCATGGGCTTCCCCCACACCTCACCCGCCGATCAAAGCGTCCGCCGTCCGCGCCAACGCCTGTTAGCCGAGCCCCAGACCTGATTCCCGCAATGCGATGACCTATCCCAATCCCGAGCAACAACAGGTCCTCGACCACCTTCACGGCACCTTGCTCGTATTGGCCCCCGCAGGCACCGGCAAGACACGTCTCATGGCCGACCGCCTCGCCGCCGTCATCGCCACGGGCATGCCGCCGGAGCTTACCCTCGGCGTCACCTTCACCAACCGCGCCGCCGAGCACATGCGCGGCGCGGTCCTGGAATCCTGCGATCCCGCCGCCAAGCTCTGCCGCATCCAGACCTTCCACAGCCTCTGCGCCTGGATGCTCCGACTCGAATCCCGCGACCTGGGACTCCCCTCGGATTTCGTCATCTACGACGAGCAGGACAGCATCGACCTGATGCGCGAATGCCGCAAAGCCCCCGACATCAGCCCGGACTCACTCTTCCAGCAGCTCTCGCAGATGAAATCCGACTGCGCGGAAAAGGAACTCACCCTTGCCTCCATCCCCGCTCTGGACATGCGCCGCCTCGCCGCCTCGGTCCGCGCCACCCTCCTCGCCTATCACCAACACCTCGCCGAGCGAAACGCCCTCGATTTCCCCGATCTCCTCTACCGCACCCGGGCCATGCTCGCCCTGCTCCCGGAAAAGCGCGCCAAGTGGTCTGCCCGCTTCCAGTGGATCCAGATGGACGAGGTCCAGGACACCCATGTTTCCGAATACGAAGTCATCCGCCTGCTCGCCACCCACGCCACCGGCATCGCCTTCTTCGGCGATCTCGACCAAACCATCTACGAATGGCGCGGCTCGAATCCCGCCGCAGTCATGCAGCGCCTCAGGGACGACCTCGGTCCCGTTACCGAACTCTCCTTGCGGGACAACTACCGCGCCACCAAGTCCCTCCTCCGCGTCGCCGACCGCCACGCCGCCACTCTTACCCATCGCAGCACCCACACCCATCCCGCGCCATCCCTCCCGGAAGGCACCGCGCCGGAGTTCAATCACTCCTACGACTCCCTGGACGAAGCCAACTGGATCGCCGCTCGGCTCCAGGAAATCCAAACCACTGGCGATCCCGGGAAAATCGGCATCCTCACCCGCACCCACAACCGCGCCGCGACCATTTCCGACTCCCTGAAAGGCCACGGCATCCCGCACCTCACCGTCGAGCAATTCGACTTCTTCCGCCGCCAGGAAATCAAAGACCTGCTCGCACGCCTCCGCCTCCTGCTCAATCCCGCCGACAGCGGTGCCCTGCAACGCATGATCCTACGCCCGGCCTGCGGCATCGGCCCCGCCACCTTGCAGAAACTCTTCACCGACGGCCAACCCTGCGGCCTCCGCCTCACCGATTTCGCCCAGCTCCGCTCCCACCGCGATGGCGATCCGTTCCACTCCCTGCTCCACGCCCTCGCCCACGGCATCGTCGTCGTCTTCGATGTCGAAACCACCGGCCTCTCGCCTGCCGTGGATGAAGTCATCGACATCGGGGCCGTGAAACTCGTCGCCGGTTGCCCTGTCGGAAATTTCGAGGCCTTCCTGCGCCCCACCCGTCCGCTTGGCGAATCCGCCGCCATCCACGGCATCAGCGAGGAAACCCTGCAAACCCACGGTCGCGACCCCGCCGAAGTCTTCCGCGAATTCGCCCGCTTCACCGAGGGCGCGGTGCTCGTCGGCCACAATGTCACCTTCGACCTCTCGATGGTCCGCGCCCACGCCGACCGCCTTGGCATCGCGCTCCCCACCGACCGCTGGGATGACACCCTCGACCTCTCCCGCCGCTTCCTCGATCTCGAACGCCACGACCTCGCCACCGTCTGCCAGCACTTCGCCACCCGGAATCGACCGTCCCACCGCGCCCTTGCCGACGCCCTCGCCACCGCCGAGATCCTCCTGCGCCTCAGCCCCCAGCTCGCCGCCGGTGCCCGCGACCGGCAAAACCTCATCGCCCGCCACGGCAAACCCTTCCTTCCCATCGCCGAAAAACTCGCCACCTGGCGCGAACACTCCCACACCCACCGCCCGCCCGACCTCTGCCAGCGCATTCTCGACGAATCCGGCCTGCGCGACCTCGGCGACGATCGCGAATCCCTCGGCAGCACCCTCACCCGCCGCCACGCCAATCTCGATCGCTTCATCCAATTCTTCCAACGCCACGACGCCCCCGCCCACCGGCCGACCTCCTCGCAGAACTCACCCACCGCGCCGCCCTCGCCCGCAACCTCGACTTCCTCGCCACCGACGACGCCAGCATCCCCATCCTCACCGTCCACCAATCCAAAGGCCTCGAATTCGACACCGTCATCATCGCCGGCCTCGCCGAGGACGAATTCCCCAGCTACTACGCCAAGCGCGACCTGAAACTCGAAGAGGAAAAACGCCTCTTCTACGTCGCCCTCACCCGCGCCAAACGCCACCTCATCCTCAGCTCCTACCAAATCAACGACTGGGGCCACGAAAAGCCGCCTAGCAGTTTTCTTGCGGGCTTGATCTGATCCTGCGAAGAATTATTTTCTGTATTGTCGGGCTTCGCTTCATGTAATACAATTACCCCATGCAAACACTGGTTCTGCGCATCCCCGACGACTTGGCCAGGGAACTGGATGCCGAGGCGAAGAAGACCCATCTGACAAAATCGGAAGTCGCCCGCAGGCGGCTCATCACGGCAGGCTCGCAAAGCCGCGATGCCGCCTCCGGCTTTGATCTGATCGCGGATTTGGTAGGCACCGTTGAGGGCGGTCCTACCGATATGAGTGCACGGAAAAAGGAATACCTGAAATCGACAAGTTATGGGAAATCCCGTCATCGTTGATGCTTCGTTTCTCGTCGCCCTCTGGCGGAAGAACGATCAGAACCACCCATGGGCCATCCAACAGGCGCAGCTTCATCCTCCGCCATGGATCACCTGCGAGTCCGTTCTTTCCG
>JANMJJ010000108.1:0-2554 GCA_031371325.1 Akkermansiaceae bacterium
GCCGTCGGCGATGTGATTCTCGGCGTAGGCGGCAAGCCGTTTTCTTACGACCCGCGCACCGAGTTCGGCAAGGCCCTCACCGCCGCCGAATCCGAGGCGGGTGGTGGAAAATTGACTATTTCCCGCTGGCGGGCCGACAAGGTGGAAGATGTCGTCCTCAAACTCCCGGTACTCGGTGGCTACAGCGCCACCGCTCCTTACAACTGCCCGAAGTCCAAGCTGATTCTCGAACAAGGCTGCAAAGCACTCGCTGAGCGAATGAAAGACGATGCGGCCGACCATGATGCGATTCCGCGCTCGCTCAATGCGCTCGCCCTCTTGGCCAGCGGCGATCCCACATACCTTCCGATCGTCAAGAAAGAAGCGCGCTGGGCGGCGGACTTTACGGCCGAATCGATGCAAACTTGGCACTACGGCTACGTCATGATGTTCCTCTCCGAGTATGTGATGGCCACTGGCGATCAATCGGTGATGCCCGGCTTGAAGCGCCTCGCCCTGGAAGCCGCCAAGGGGCAAAGCGCGGTCGGCTCATGGGGCCATGGTTTCGCGCTGCCAAACGGGCTGCTCGGTGCATACGGAATGATGAACTCGCCGGGGCTGCCGTTGACGATTTCGCTCGTGATGGCCCGCGCGGCAGGCGTGAAAGACCCTGCGGTGGAGCGCGCCATCGAGCTCAGCATGCGCTTGATGCGATTTTACGTCGGCAAAGGTGCTGTTCCCTACGGCGACCACAATCCGTGGATTGAGAATCACGACGACAACGGCAAGTGCGGGATGGCCGCCGTCCTCTTCAACCTGATCGGTGAAAAAAAGGGTGCCGAGTTTTTCGCACGGATGAGCCTCGCCTCCCACGGCCCGGAGCGCGACTGCGGGCACACCGGAAATTACTTCAACATTCTGTGGGCGCTGCCCGGTGTCGCCCAGTCCGGCCCGAATGCCACCGGCGCTTGGATGAAGGAATTCGGTGATTGGTATTTCGACCTCGCCCGGAGTTGGGACGGCAGTTTCCCGCACCAAGGCCCACCCGAGATGGGAAATGATAGTTACGAAGGCTGGGATGCCACCGGCGGCTATCTGCTCGCCTACGCGATGCCGCTCAAAAAACTTTATTTAACGGGCAAGCGGCCAGCCGTTACTCCGCAGCTAGACGCCGCCGCCGCGCAAGCCACCATCCTCGACGGGCGCGGCTGGAGCAACAAAGACCGCAACAGTGCCTACGACAAGTTAAGCGGTGACCAACTGCTTGAATGCCTCGCTAGTTGGTCCCCAGTCGTTCGTGAAAGAGCTGCGATGGCGCTCGCCCGCCGCAATGAAACACCCATCCCCCCCTTGCTCGCGCTGCTCGATTCTCCCAGCCTCGAAACCCGCTACGGTGCCTGCCAGGCACTCATCGCCCTCGGCGGGCGCTCCGCGCCTGCCATCGCCGCCTTGCAGAAATCATTGGCGGATAAAGATCTCTGGCTCCGCATCAAAGCCGCCGAAGCCCTGGCAAGCATTGGCAAGCCGGCCATGCAAACCGTGCCACAACTGCTCGAATTGCTAGGCCAGGTGGACACCGCGAACGATCCGCGCGGGATGCAACAACGCTATCTTTCATACGCCCTCTTCGATGACGGCGGGATGCTCAGTGGATCGCTCGATGGCGTGGACCGCAAGTCGCTCTACAAAGCGGTCAGTGCCGGACTCAAGAACCAAGATGGCCGTGCCCGGACCAGCATCGGCTCGGTGTATCGAAATCTCTCCACCAAGGACATCAAGCCCTTATTACCCGCCATCTATCAGGCGACCATCAAGCCAGCACCCAGCGGCGAGATGTTTGCCGATGGCATCCGCGTGGAAGGGCTCCGCGTCCTCGCCAAGAACCGGATCAAGGAAGGAATCCCTGCCTGCGTCGCCTACGCCCGCTCTCAAAACCCGTGGGATAGCCAAGAGCGCACCCCTGAGTTGATGCAGATTCTCCTCAGCTACGGCACCCACGCCAAAGCGGTGATTCCCGAACTGACCCAGCTCGCGAATTACTTTGAGAAGGAAGAGAAGGACTTCCCGCCGGATCTGAAGATCATGAAAGCCAAGTGCGTCCGCAAAACCATCCGTGCGATCAAAGCCTCGACGGCCACTCCGGAACTCAGCGGTATTTAATAAAGCGATTCGAGAACCGGCGATAAATCCGAGCCACGGCTGATGCGATTCCTCGTCACTTGACCCGCAGGGGGAATTGCCCTGCGGGTGTTATCCCGAATTTGATGACATCCAGAAGGCTGGTGCCAGAGATCGCTCAAGATGAAAAAACCGTGAACGGGGTCATGAACGGGGTCAGTCCTAGATTCATGAACGGGGTCAGTCCTAGATTCTTTAAAATTTAAGATTGACCCGGATGATTTCGAGAAGGAATGTCGGCCCATGGCAAGACAGCCGAGATTTGAATACGCGGGAGCGGTGTATCATGTGATGGCCCGTGGAGATGGGGGGAAGCAGATCTTCATCCGGAAGGAGGATCACGAGTCGTTCCTGTATTGGCTGGAGAAGGTCTGCGGGAGTCACGGTTGGCGGGTGC
>JANMJJ010000111.1:0-11495 GCA_031371325.1 Akkermansiaceae bacterium
AATCCACACGCGAGGGCGCGTGTGCTCCCCTGCGGATCCTTGGCGATGCGTTCCAGCAACTCGATGTCTCCCCGGTCGCCTCTTTACTTTCAGCATCTCAGTTTTCAGTTTTCAGCTTTTACCTCAGCGGTCCTTCTCCGCCGCCTCGCGCTGTAGTCTCCGGCTGTCGCTCCCGCGGATTCCTCGGCCAACAGGCGCTCCTACTGTCTTGCCCTAAATTTGTTGAAATGCGGAACCTGACCCCATTCGTGACCCCATTCATTGGACATTCACGCCTCACGCCGGTTCCATGCCACCAGATTCTTGTAAATGAGCCCAGTGCCGCCGAAAAGGTCGAGCGCGCTGCCGACCGTGACATCCACCGCGCCGCGCCCGGCCTGCTCGACGAGTAACAAATCCGTCATCGAAGCCGCGCCGCCGGCGTAGGTCACCGGGGATTTCCCCCAACTTCCTAGCAGCTCGACCAACTCCGCGTCGATGCCTCGGCAGAGCCCTTCCACGTCCGCCGCGTGGATGAGGAACTCGTCACAAAATGGCGCGAGGCGGTCCAGCGTCGCGTGATTCACGGTTAGCTCGGTCAGCGTTTGCCAACGGTTCATCGCCACCGTCCAGCCGTCTGCGGTCCGGCGGCATGATAGATCGACTACCAGCTTGTCCTTGCCGATTTCATTGCTGAGCGCGCGCAACGCGTTTTCGAGAAATTTTCCTGCCGCGTCAAACAACGCCGATGTCACGATCACATGGCTCGCGCCCGCGTCTAACCACTCCGCCGCATTGCCCCCGTGGATTCCGCCGCCGATCTGCAAACCGCCGGGGTAAGCCGCCAGTGCCTCCCGCGCGGCGAGGTCATTCCCCGGGCCGAGCTTGATTAGATGTCCGCCTGTTAGTCCGTCGTTTTTAAAAGTATCAGCGAACCACCCGGCGGGTCGGTCCGACACAAAATTCTCAGTCGGCCCCGCACCCCCGTCATCGCGCAGGCTGCCGCCGACGATTTGTTTCACCTTGCCTTGGTGGAGGTCGATGCATGGGCGGAATTGGGTCATGGCGCCGGAGTCTTACCGGCTCGCCGCGCATCGCAAGTGAGATTCTTCAAAAGTAGTCGTGGACTTCAGTCCGCAGGGGGATGAAGAGCGGACTGAAGTCCTGGACTACTTTTTTCAGCCTTCCAAACACGCCGTGCCAAATAACGTGAACCCGGTGGACTGCTCGATCTGGATGTCGAGGAGCTGGCCTGTTAGCCGGGCCGGGGCGCCGTCGAAGATGACGATCTTGTTGTGCGGGGTGCGGCCTGTTAGCCGGGCGGCGTTGTTCTTCGACGGGCCTTCGCAGAGCACCTGCTGGCGGCTGCCGACGATGGCGGCGTTGCTGGCGATGGCGAGGCGATCGACCACGGCGAGCAGGCGCTGGTTGCGCTCCTCCTTCACGGATTCGTCGAGCTGGCCGTCCATTTCGGCGGCGGGCGTGTTGCGGCGCTTCGAGTAGCGGAAGACGAAGGCGTTGTCGAACTTGAGGCGCTCCACGGTGTCGATGGTTGCCTGGAAATCCTCCTCAGTTTCGCCGGGGAAGCCGACGATCATGTCGGTGGTGATGGCGAGGCCGGGGCGGGCGGCTTTCATTTTCTCGCAGATCTCGATGAACTTCTCGTTTTTGTAAGGTCGGCGCATTTCCCGCAGGATTCTATCCGATCCGCTCTGCATCGGGAAATGGATGTGCGGGCAAAGCTTTGGGAGATAGGTGAAGGCCGCGACGAGGTCGTCGCGATAACCAATCGGATGCGGCGAGGTGAAGCGGATGCGCTCGATGCCTGCGACTTCATGCACGGCTTCTAGCAACTGCACGAACGGCGACTTACCGTCGATTTTCCGAAACTCGGTGCGGCCGTAGAGATTGACGATTTGACCTAACAAGGTGATCTCCTTCACGCCATGCGCGGCGAGGTGGCGGACCTCACCGACGATTTCGGCGATGGGCCGGCCGCGTTCCTTGCCGCGGGTGTCGGGGACGATGCAGAACGAGCAGCGCATGTTGCAGCCCTGCATGATCGAGACGAATGCTGACGCTTCGTGCGCCTTGGGAATGTGATCGCGGATGGTGTTTTGCGAGCCTTCCTCCTCGGCGGTGTCGCAGACGGTGGTGCCGCGCAGCGAATAGGCCGGGTCGTCCATCCGCGCTTCTAACCGACGCTGGAGGATGCCGTCCACGTATTCGAAAACCTTGTGGTATTTCTGGGTGCCCACGACCACATCGAGCTTCGGCACGGTTTGGAAAAGATCCTCGCCGCGCGACTGGGCCATGCAGCCCATGAAGCCGTAAACGACGTGTTTCCGGTCGCGCCCCTTGTGGATCAGGTTGCCCATTTTTCCCAATGCCTTCTGCTCGGCCTGGTCTCTCACCGAGCAGGTGTTGATGAGCACGGCATCCGCCTCATTTTCATCCGCCGTCACCGTGTAGCCACCCTCGCTGAACATCCGCACGACTTGCTCGGAGTCGCGCTCGTTCATCTGGCAGCCGTAGGTTTTGACGTAAACTTTGGGCATGGGAAGAGGTTGAGAGTGGATGGTTGAGAGTTGAGAGCAAAAAGGTGGAATCTTAAATCTGACTCTCAACTATCAACTCTCAACTTTCCTCACGCCAGCACGAGCCGCTCGTCGGACTCGATCTTGGCGGTGAGCACCGGCCAGCCGCCGGGGACCTGCATGTTGAAGCAGTGAAGATAGAGGGTGAGCAGCTTGGGATCGA
Organism: Akkermansiaceae bacterium; assembly: GCA_031371325.1. Lineage (GTDB taxonomy): Bacteria > Verrucomicrobiota > Verrucomicrobiia > Verrucomicrobiales > Akkermansiaceae > Luteolibacter. Next base: position 2,740 of record JANMJJ010000111.1, read on the forward strand.
AGATATCGACGAGGCGGTCGATGGTGGTATTGAGGCGCTCGGCATCGAGGTTTTTCGGCAGGTCGCCGACGACCGAGCCTTTGCCGTCGTGGGGGATGCCCATGCCGTCGCAGAACATCGCGAGCAACGATTGCTGGCCGGCCATCAGGTAGGCTTGCAGCAGGTGCTCGCCGATGGTTTCACAGGGCTTGAGTTTGAGCGTTTTGTGGATCCACGCGTATTGTTCGACCATCGATTTTTTCTCGATGAAAACCGGCCGGAGCTTGCGGTTACCGGCCAAGGTGGCGACGGCGGACCGGTAAACGTTCCGGTCGTTGGCGCGGAACCAATCGAGGATTTGAGTGACAACGGCTGGATCGACTGCGGTGTAGAGTTCGTGGGCTTTCACGGTGAGGAAATAAGGAGTGGCAGGGAGTCAATGCGCTCATCCGCCCCGTGGCAAGGGCGGAGGTGCGAAAAGGTGGAAGCCGGGTTTTTTCGGAAGAAACACGATTTCCGCGGGCGACTCAGCGGAAAATTCCCCGCAACAGCGCGGCCAGTCCGGGCTTGTCGAGCTCGTGCGTGGGGATGGCGATCATCGCGGCGTAGAGCTGTTCCTGGATCGCGCGATGTCCGGTTTGCACCGATGCCCTTGCATGGCGAGAAACGTCAGGGCCGCCATGATCCCGACCCGTTTGTTGCCATCGAGGTAGGCTTGGGCCTCGGCCAGGTGAAACGCGTAGGCTGCCGCCACTTCGAAATCATCTCCGCCGCCGTAGAGAAAGGTGTTCTGCGCGGATGCCAGAGCGGATTCGATCAAACCCGCATCTCGGATTCCCGGCGACCCGCCATGGTCTTCCAGCCCCATCGCGTGCAGACGATGCACTTGCTCCAGCGTGAAAAACATCGGGATTCACTGCGAGAGTTTGTGGAGCAGATGGGCGTAATCCGTCCTCACGTGTTTCGCCGCATCTTCGAAGGAAACGCCCTGTTTTTCGGGCACTGCGGGATCATTGCGATCGTTCAACAAGTCACGAACGAATGCCTCGATTTCGGCCAGTTCCACCGCTGACATCGTACTGATTCTTTCTTTCAACTCTTCCACTTTCATGGGTGGAAAGTGCCATTTCTGATGGCTCCTTCAATCGCAATTTTTCAGCCACCGAAGTCAGCAGCCCAAAGAATCCGCTACAGGAACGCGATGATCCCGAAAACGAGCACCACCCCTGCGGAGACCACCAACCCCGCCCCGAACACCAGCAGCCGACCTCGTCCCAACGAAGCTCCATTCCGGAAAAGCCCCCGCAGATAAAGCTCAGCTAACGGCCCAAGCATGAAAGCGAGGTTCGCCCCGATACCGAAAAGGTCCCACCCACGATCGCGGCAGGAATGGGAAGCATCTGGCGGGAAATCCACAGCACCAGCACGCCGATGCCCGGCAGGATCATGATTTCGTTATAAAATTGTTCGGACGTGGCCGAAGTCCTCACTCCATGCGCTTCATTTCCCGCCCGGATGGGGAAGCGGATTCTGGATGCTTTCCATTCCGCCCGACGGGTGCTAGAATCCCGTTCGTGAACCTGACCCAGTATCATCCCCCGATCCGGCGCTTGCAGGAGGAATTCGCCATGCGGATCGCCCGCCGGAAATACACCGCCGCGCGCGGGCCAAGGCCGGAGAAGAGCAAGATCACCGATAACAGCGAACCGTGGTTGAAGAACCCGGATTCGATCGCCGACTATCTTGAGATTTCCAGACTCGTCCAGGAAAGTGAAACCTTATGGCTATCCCGGTTCAGACCTTCATCGACCGACTGACAGCGACGCATCGGGTCGTGATTCTGGGGGGCTTGGCAGTCATTGCCCATGGGTATTCTAGGCATACCAAGGATGCGGACATCTGGCTGGATCCTGTATCCTCCGCTGACGATTGGGCCGCTGCGGTGCGGGGAGTCTGCCAAGAGTTCAAAGACACGACGATCCATCGGCTGCCAGGATGGTCCGAAGTGGCAGGCTCCGAAATCGGGATGGCCGTGGAAGAAACGGGGATGGTCCGCATCCATGGTTTGAGTTGCCCTCTGGATATTTTTCGCAGACCCAACGAATTCAAGGAACTTGAATTCGACGACGTCGCCACCCGCGCGTTCCGAAACCGCGACGGAACACTGCTGCCGTCCCCGTTGGACTTGATCCAAAGCAAACTCGACACCGGACGAGACCAGGATTTGAAGGATATTCAGCACCTGGAATCGCTGGTCCGCGCGGACTACAAGCAACGCCTTCCTCTGGCGACGCTGGAGGAGGCGCAGGAGCTGCTAGGCCGCTATTCGGAATGGCAGGTGCTGGTGGCCGCGTTGGAGAATCCCTCGGCAGAAGTGCGTGAGCTGGCGATGACCCACCTGCGCGAATTCGCGGCCGCAGGTGATCCTTTCTCACTCGCGATCCTGGAAGGACGAGAACTCCCTTGAGGATCTAACGAAGCCCCAGAACCTTCGGCGCACTTGCATTTCCAAAGCGATCTAGTGCCGTCACCGCGATCGCGTCGGCACGGGGGATGGATAGGGTTTGCGCGCTGGCGGGCAGGATCTTCACCGTGCGCCAAGTGCCGTCGGTTTTTGCCTGCACGGCGATTTTCGCGGTGCTGCCATTAGGTGACCAGCGGATTAGGGTGGTTCCGCCGTCGGCCGCGGCGCTGGCTCCGGGTGAGCCGGGGGCTTTGTTGCTGAGCCATGGCATCGGCGGGATGGCGGCGGGTTGGGTATAGGTGTTAGCGAGTTTGGTGGCGATGCCGCCCTGGTTTCTCACGAGGCTCTTGGCGCTCCAATGGATGTGGCCGTTCCAGTTCTTGCCGATCTTGCGGCTGAGGTCGATCTGGTTGGTGATCTCGGAGGCCGGGCGATGGTCTTCCTTGCCGCCGATGCGTTCGGTGGCGATGCCGGGCCACACCGGGCGCGAACCTTGCTGACGCCACCAATTAAGCAGGGTGGAAAAACTTTGTTTTTGTGGCGAGTTCGGCCAGTAGAGCTGAGGCGCGAGGTAATCGACCCAGCCGTTTTGCAGCCACTTGCGCGAGTCTCCAGCGAGTTGTTCGTAACTGTCGATGCCGGCCTCGATGCCGCCAGGCACGCCGGGCCGCCAAATGCCGAACGGACTGATGCCGACTCGCACCCACGCCTTCTGGCGCTTCACGGCGGCGTAGAGGTTGCTAACAAAACCATCGACATAACTGCGGCGCTCGGCGGGACTTTTCCCATCGGGGAAACGCAGGTCGCCGGACGGATAGGGATAGAAATAGTCGTCGAGATGCACGCCATCGATGTCGTAGCGCTTCACCACGTCGAGGATCACATTGAGGGCGCGGGAGCGGGTGTTTTCGCTGGCGGGATCGCACCAGGTCATGGTGCCGAAGCGTTTCGTGGTCTGCGGCGCGGTGCGGGTGACGTGGTTGCCAGCGACCTGTTGGGAATTGTTAGCCAGCGCGCGGAACGGATTGAACCACGCGTGGACCTCGATCCCGCGGGCGTGGGCCTGCTGGATGCAATAGGCGAGGGGATCGTAGCCGGGCGATTGGCCCATCGTGCCGGTTAGGCTGGAACACCACGGCTCCATGGAGGACGCATAGACCGCGTCGCACTGTGGGCGGACTTGGAAAACCACCGCGTTGATTTTCAGCGCGGCGAGCTTGTCGAGGATGCCGCGCAGTTCGGCCTGCTGGGCACCCGCGCCGAGGCCGGGCGAGCTGGGCCAGTCGAGGTTGTAAATGGTGGCGATCCACGCGCCGCGGAACTCGCGGGCGAGCGCGGGCGGGCGCTCGTCCACCGGCGCGTAATTCTGGGCGGAAGCGGCGGCGAATGAGAGGGAAATGAAGATTACGATCAAGCGAAGCATGGCTCGCAGGATGGGGGGATTTCCGAGTCGCGGCAAGCTGTGATAGGGGGCATGGACGTCTGGTCCAACCGTTTCCTCCCACATCCCTCGTTCACGGAGGAGCAACGGGTTGTTGTGGATGGTTGGGGTGAGAACGCAGAGAAGGTATCATGTGGAAATGAGATGTTGGTAAAAGCGGGGCACCGCCCTGGGGAAAGCAGGCGAATGAGATTGAGTCCCAACGTGCATGCCCGACGGGGCGTCACAAGATCTTGATCACAGCCGGATTGATTTCTCAATCCCGCAACCGATCTAGCAGCCGCTTGCCAAGCTCGCCGAACCATTCCTCGACCGTGACTGAGTTGGATCGCGCCAGTTTGTCGCCCACCAGTGCCCGCAGGAACAACTTGTCGCTCACATGCTCGCCGAGGCTGCGGTAGGCTTCGAACTGCGTTTCAGTGAAGAACTGGTCGGCGGTGGAGTGGTGGGGAAACGCCGGCTCATCCAGCCGGTAACGGCGCAGGAACTCGCCCTCGTTGCCTGTTAGCGAGAGTTTGACATAGAGCAAATAACCAATCTGCCCGCCCGGATAGGTCACCCGGCAAAAGCGGAAATGCGAGCGGCTGAGGCCTTTGTCGTCAATCCGGAGATCGTCTAGGTCGATGTCGATTTTTACTTCCAAGTCGATCTTCGCGAGGCGCTGGAGCGTGGTCAAACCCGCGAAAGTCATGCGCTCGTCCTGCTCGCCATCCACGGCGACGATGAACTTGCAACGTCGGCGCAGCAGTTCGTACACGGCCAGGTTTTCAATGTGCCCGCCATCGGACACGTTGAGCCAAGGCGACTTCTCATCCATGGTGCCGAGCATTTCCTTCAACAGGAACCACAGGCCCGGGCTGCCGCCAAACCGGCCGGCGCTCTTGTTCGGGACGCGCATCCAATACCCGAGGCGGATGTTCAGAAGCGCCAGCCAGAAGCTCAGGTTTTTCTGGGTGCCGAGGCCCATCTGCGGTGCGGCGGCCGCAGCCGAGATGGCCATCGCCGTGCCCAGATCCAGATGCGGGTCGGCGGCCTCCCAGTCGCGTGTCGGCTGATAGCCGGTGAGCGGGCTGCCGCAATAGGCCGGACTGAACAGGAAGAAATCGGTGAGCCGCCCCTGCATCGCGGGATTGTGCGAACCCGGGACGTTGAGGGCACCATTGAGCAAATGATAGGGACTGCGCTTGACCGTGGTTCCGATCTTGGAAAGCGGCAGGATGACGGGCTTGTTAGCCTTGCTGTCATCCGTCGGCTGGATCACATACGCCTCCGCCAGCTTGTTGCGGTAATGTCGGTGCGGCGAAGTGAAGTTGATGTTGAGAAGCCAGAAATTGACCGCCGCCAGAATGACGGTCACGACGATGAGGGCGTGAAGCCGGGTGATTCCCAGCCTGTGGATGACGGTCGGGTTTTCCGACCAATGATAGAGCGTGAGATAAATCAGGAAGAAAAACAGTGGAGCGGCGATCGCGGCTAACAAAACGAGGGCGACACCGGTGCGTTTGAAAAGTTTGCCGGTGAGGCTTGGAAATGCCGAAGCCACGACCGGAATGCCGCCGAGGATGACCAGCAGCGTTTGCTTGTCGAGGTGAAGTCGGCCCGCAAACCCGCGGCCTAACATTGAGTGGCTGAATCCCAGCCCTTTCCATGCCAGCAGCGCCATCAGCAGCAGGCCGACCGATGCCAGCGCTGTATCCACCCATTCTTGGCGCTTGGCGTTGGCCCGGAGCAAGCGGGGCGAAACCAGGCCGATGGCGACGAGCAAGATCGCCACCCAGAATGTCACTGGCTTCCAGATTCCTTCGAGCAGGGGAAGCCAGCGCAAGAAGCGCTCTATCAGCACTGCTGCGGCACACAGGAAAACAATGCCGAGGCCGTTCAACAACATTCCGTAAAGCTGCGCGCAGATCATTTTCACCCGTCCCCACAGCGAGCCCGCTGCTAGATATTTCCCGTGGTGGCGGATGTGGCGGAGCGCGTCGGCCTCGCCCTGGTCGCGGCGGAATGGCAGCTCGCCGGCCCGCAGGCCGATTCCCGACGCTGGCGAGTTGAGGAATGCGGTGAGAAACGAGCCGATGTAGCCGCCGCCGGAAACGGTTGATAGATAGTCGAACTGCGGCAAGATCCCGCGCCGCGCGAGCGCCACCAGCACGCCGAGCGCGAAGGTCGCCGAGCGGATTCCGCCGCCTGATAGCGCGAGCGCCACCGCATACGGTTTTTCGGAGGCGAGTCCGTAATGCTCCCGCCGGTCGCAGATCGCGGACTTCTCTGCGGCATTCATTGCGGTCGCCACCGTGGCATCGATCCCACCTAACGGGGAGGGGATTCCCCATGGTAGCGGGCGGGACATTTCCTCCTCGATCGCCTGCTCCCGGTCGCTAACAGTCGCTTCCGGACGAGGTGGCGGCGGTTGGCCGTCGCGAAGGTGCAATAGCAAGTCCGAGAAACGCTGCAGCGCCGGTTGCAGCGTGGACAACTCGGCCCGGAATTCGTCGGTGGTGTCGAGCGCATGGAGGGCACCCCGCTCGCTCTCGCGATGCCACTTGGCGGTGAACGGCCGTAAGCGGGTGTTCAAAACGTGCCAAGCCAAGGTCTGGAAGTGCCGCGCCAACGGATAGGCATCGCCGATCTCGCGGGTCGCTTGGAAAACCGTATGCAGGCTATCGAGCGCGGCCTTTTCCACCCCGTCGAGATAGCCGAGCCGTTGGGTGGTGATCCGCGAGGCAAACTGCATGTGGAGCTTCGCCGCCGCATTGGTGTCATCCTCATTGGGCTGCCAGGTTTCAGTGCCCCAGCGGGCGATGAATTGGCTTTCAATCAGCCCGTCATAGGCAGCCAGGAATTGCTTCCACGTTTCCGGTTTCGCTGTGGCGTCTGACGTGGGCGTGCTCATGATAAGTATTCGAAGGCAACTAACCACCCACACTTTTTGAGGGGCTTGTGCAAGGCATCTCTCGCCCGGGCCATGAGTTTTTGCTGTCGGGGCCGGAGCAAAACCGGACAGCGACGGAGCAAATGCGGATTTCTTTGAATTTGCTGCAAGCCGCCTGGCACTGAGTGGCTTGTTGGTGACACTCTCGCACATCGCCCGCAGGATACGGCTCTGCCGGAGGGCAACCGGAGCGGCGGGTGGATGCCATAGGGCAATGCCCGGCCCAATGCCGCAAACTCCGGGGCGTCCGGTTGCGACGCCCTTCGGCCAAGGCCCGCTGAGTCACAGTCCAGTTCTCAAGACAGTTCTTGAGAGGCGCTTTCATCGAGAAAGACAGCTTTCCGAAGGATTACCCAAAGCAAAGCAATCTTTCTTAGTGGCTCATCCACTACCTTTCCGCCGCAAGCTTCAGCGAGAAAACCAAAGAATCACGCCCGCTCGCTTCGAATTGCACGCGACGTTTCCCCGGCAAATCCTCGACCGTCGCCGGAGCATAGCCGAGCTTGCTCGTGAAAAAATCTGCGGCGCGGTTGCTCAGCGCGAACACCCGCCCGATCCCCCGTTCGCGGGCGAGCTTCTGCGCGTGTTGCACCAGTTCGATGCCGTAGCCCCGGCCTTCGTGCGCCATTTTCACATACAAACAAGCCACCTCCGCGCAGCCTTCTTCCGGATACTCGTGCAAGGCCACGCAGCCGACGACGTTGTCATCGATCGCCATCACCCGGTAGTCCTCGATCCGCGACTGGATGTCCTCGTAGGTCCGCGCCACGAGTTTCGTCCGCCGCACCGAGCGACCGATCATCCCTAGCAACTCGGGAATGTCCTCCTCGCGAAGCTCGCGGATCACCCGGTAGCTGTCGGCATGAACCATCGTGCCGACGCCTTCGTTGGAGAAAAGTTCGTCCACCAGCACGCCCTGCTGGCGGCCGTTGAGCACATGCACCCGCGGCACGCCGCGCTTGCAAGCCGCCGCTGCCGCTAACAGCAAAGCCGCCCCCGCTTCGTCACTGCGGCTGGCCAGCGCTTCCGCATCCGCCGCACGGATCGCATGCGCCGGCGCGCCGTCGATGAGGATCGCCTCCTCCAACAAGGTAATGACCTTCGCCACGCCGATCCTCAGGGCGAAGTCCACCACCGGAGCATCCAGCGGCCCGGTCGCCGAGGCATCGATGATAGCCGACTGCCCGCGTGCCAGGATTTCCAAAGCCTCCGTCACCGCCAGCGGATCGGTGATCGGCCTGGAAACGCGGGCGGCCAGGATTTCGCACTCGAGTGTCCAATCGTAGAGATCCTTCAAATCGCCGCCGAGCACGCCGAGCACCAGCTTCACTCCCAAGTCTTCGAGCACCGCCAGGTCCAGCAGCGTTTCCGCCACTGCGGGCTCGGGCAACAGCCCGGCCTCGATCAGCACGAAGAAGATTTTCCCACGGAACTGGGGAATGTATTGGAGAACCTCCCGGACGTCACTTTGCTGCGGCACGCCCTCTACCTATCAAACCCGGACATCCCCGCAAGCGCCGGAACGACTCGACTGCGGAATTTATTCCGCCTGATTCGAATCGAGCAGGGCAAGAACCAGGAGGGGCGATACGCGATCTCCCACGTCAATGGGAGGACGATTGGAAGCGGTTAGCCTCACCTCATCTGCCCTTCATTGGCATCGGCGGACAGATTCCGCCGCTCCTTGGGATTGCGCGCAATCCGACTTGCCGAATCGAGCGGAGCCGGTAGCGTCCCCCCATGTCGCCACTGACGAACCCCATGAACCCGGATCTCCGACGGACGCAGGAATGCGCCGCCCGGCCTGCGGTCTTGGCGTCCTCGCGCGCTTGCGGCAAGTCCCTCGGCTGCCGTTAGCGGGTCCCGCTCGCGGGGAAAGTAGTCCAGGACTTCAGTCCGTTCTTCCTCTTCCCAAAACGGACTGAAGTCCTCGACTACTT
>JANMJJ010000230.1:0-16011 GCA_031371325.1 Akkermansiaceae bacterium
CGTCAGTGGTGTCCGGAGCTCGTGTGAGACTCCGTTGACGAAGGAAACCCGCTGAGCGGCGCTGGCATGGTCACGCCGCTGGGTGAGAAAAACAACGCCGCCGAGCAGGGCAATGATCACGGCCAGTGCGACCGTGATGGCAAGAGTGGCGGGCTGATAATGAACCAGAGTTTTCCGAGTATCCCATGAGGCGAGCTCAAACGATCCGAAGCGGCTGCGGAGGGGCAGCAGCAGATCCGGCGTATCCGTTTCCGCGAGGCCGACGGCAGCGAGGATTTTCCCGCCTGCGCGGAATTGGTCGGGACCGCCCGAAACGCGCACGGGTTCGAAGGAGGCTGCCGCCCATTGGCGAAGCCATTCCTGGATGGCTTCCGCCACGACTGGACGGGAGACGACGATCACCGACACTTCTGCCGATGTGCGTTTGACGTGAAACATCAATGACTTACCCGGCTCGTCCACCCAACCGCTGTCGCGGCTGAAAAGGCGGCTCTCATCCAGCAGCACCACGGAGTCGGCAAGAGCTACCGGACAGGAGTTCAATGAAAAGGTGGGTAACGGCGACGGCCCGTCCGGCGACGCGTTGACCAGGGTGTGGAAATCCTGCAAGCCCGCGCGGCTTGGGTGCAGCAGTGAAACTTGCAAGATGCCGGTGATTTCATGAGCCATTCGACCGGTTTCTTTCGAATTTGGGGTGGCCTCCCGCCCGATCCGCGCGAGGTGATCCTGATAGAGATCCTCCACCCGCTGGAGCTGGGCTTGGGCAGAAGCGGTAAAATGGCGCACCGCTTCATGATTCCGCTCGCAGCGCACCTGTCTTTTCTGCCGCGCCAGCAGCACTCCGCCGATCAGCACCACGCCCGCGATTCCCCAGAGCAGTAGCAGTGTTTTCCGCGGACTTGGAGAATACATCGGACGGGTAGTCGTTCGGCTGAACGTGGAGTGGCTCGTGGTCTTAGCAGCCTGGCTCCAGGGTGACCGCGAATCGATCAATCGTTAGACGATAGTGGGTGGCTTCGCAGATATGCTTCAACACGGCGCTGAGAGGCACGTTGCGGAGGCGGAGTTCATCGATGACGGGTGAAGGGAACAGATTGGGTTCTGCTGGCTCCCCGTTGGCTTTAACAGGAGCTTTAGTCATAATCTTACGAACCACGAAATTCACTCCCTTTTTGGCCGGGTCATTTTCTGCTAGGTCGAGCTCTGTCGCTCTCACCCGCAGGAACTCGATCGCTTCCTCGAGGCTGGTATTCTGAAAATCGATGCGTGGAATGATGATCTCATCTAGCTTCAGCGACAGCCTTTTATCGAACGGATGGCCTTCGTATTTGGCAAGAGTTTCGGCGAGTTCTAGGGCGGTATCCTTGGCTTTATCGACAGCCTGCTTCTGGAGGGCGATGGCCTTCTCCGTTTCACCGCGGGCGAAAAGGATGCGTGCTTGGGCATCGAGCATCTCAGCTCCCTGATCGTTGGGAGTTTTCGATTCCGTTTTGGCAGCGCCCTTATTGAATGGGTCGGATTTTTCGATGTCCCCGGGCTTCTTCGGGGCCGGCTGCTGTGCTTGCACGGCGCTTGCTCCGAAACTTAGGGACAGGAGGCTCAACAACGCGGTGCGATGGATGGTGGTGATGTGTTTCATAACGTGAACAGCGTCCCATGATTTCCGTCGTCATGGGTGAACGTGGTGTAATTGATTCGTAAAATTTCTGTAAATCAGAGTTCGAAACAAAGGACTTCTGGGTTTCCGCTGTGATTTTCCACAATGGCTTTCTCGAAGCCATTAGGGAGCTGCGGATCAAAGGCCGCTCGTAAACGACACACAAAGTCAGTCGTAGAATCACCTGAAATCCCAATACAAAATCCTAAAAAAGTGGATTCCCTCTTGCCATTTGGGTTGGCGGGGCGGCCTTGCCTTTGAGTCGGCGGAATGCCTCGCCGAGCATCTGCCGGTCGAGTAGGCGGGCGAGTCCCCGGAACCGATGTTTCGGGGATCGGTGTGAAAAACTATGAATAAATTCCGCCCCAGACTTCCTTCAGGCGGGCAGCCCCACGGAGCCTGTTTGTAAATCCAGACACGCACCCACCGGATCAAACACAGGGTCCGCTGAGTGGCTCTGTGGAGCGCGGTGTTGATGAAATTTCCGGCGACCCCGATGATGGCGGCCGCCACGGATGCCACGACCGGGCCTTGGACCGGCCTTGTTGTTTCTTCGCCTCCAGTTCGTCGCGCAGACCTTCGCTTACGCAAGGCCGCCTAACCGATTATGTGTTCTCTTGGGACCGCATGCTTGCCCTGCAAGGCGACACCGCGCCCTACCTGCAACACTCGCACATCCGCATCCGCTAGATTTTCCGCAAGCTCGACGCACCATTCGACGCCACCACCGCCGCGATCCACCTCAACGAGCCGGCGGAAATCCACCTCGCTCGTTTGTTGGCACGCTTCGGTGAAGTGTTGCCGACTATCCTTGAGGACTTCCGGTCTGAAACGGTTGACGAGGCACCCGAGTGTGTAACCGAAAACGAGATGCCCGATCCAACTGAGCAGCAGGCTGGTGGGTGTGATCGCAAACATCATGTCCTCACCTTGCGGCGAAATTTTGAGTGTGACGATGAGGCAGGCCCATACAAAACATCCAAAGCCAAGGGCGATGTGTTTCGTCACACGGGGCGTGATGCGTGCTTGCTGATGCTCCGTGAGGAGTTGCTTGAGGAGGGCAAAGGCGCAAACAAATGCCATGCCCATCCCTCCTCCATTGCCGAGGTATCGCCAGAGGTATCCGAGGACCGCGTGATGATTACCATCCCCGACCAGCATGCCGCCGATTTTTGGAATGAAATCATCCATCCATCCGGCCACGATGAAAAGAATCCTCACGCCATCGTAACAGGTGACTGCGATGATGCCCATGACGAAACCATGCAGCATCAGTCGGCCGTAGCAGGGCTGGTAACAGCTCAAACCCATGGCAACGCCAAGCGCCGGAATGACCAGAAGGAGCGAGGCAAAAGGAAGGGTGAAAATTCCCATGAGCGACAAGGCTAGAGCCGTGATGGGAGCGAAACCGATGCCGAAAATCAGGGTCGCAGCCATGCCATCATGAAGAAGTGGCACACTGTTTCTCCTGAGTATACCGGGATACAACACGGCATCGAGAGTGATAGACGCGCTTAGCCTTTTCATACATTGGTCTGGCAGATCAATGCCTGTGAATCGTCAATTGACCTAATACTCAGCACGGACGATGGTGATGATACCCTTCTCGTAGAATGAGTGGTCGTTTTACCATCGGTGGAGATCTCGGTGGACTTGGGATTCATGATACGGATGTTGTTGCGGAAATGGCGGCGAGTGGCGATTACTGTAGATCGTCTTGCTAGCCTTTCTTGTCTGGAGTGATGATGATCTTCGGAGGATCGATCCTCTTGAGTTCCACCCACGCACTTGATCGTCCCTCGTCCCATTCACCAGCAGCGATTACCCGTCGTGCCTTATGGCCCTCGATAATCCAATTTACGACGTAAGAGCCAGCAGCATCGCCACCTTGCAAGAATATGGTAAGAGTCTCACCTTTTCGGGCGATGGAAAAAAGCGTTTGTGATTTGGATTGTAAACTCAAGTGATGTTCAGCCAAGTCCCGGTAAAGCTCCAGAGGAATCTCGTGATAGGATCGGTTATCCCCTGATGCCGGCAGTTCCAATATGATCCGGTGAATGACCCCGGAGGGTTCGGTGGCTGTGGCCGGCATGTCAGAGCCGAAAACGCGCTCGCCAATCTTGAAGTCGCCCGCTTGTCGGTCCCGGAAACACATGTAGACAGCTTGGGACTGAGTCACCTGGGCAACAGTTCGGCGCTGAAATTTGGCCCCATCGAGGGTTCCAAACTCGGGCGGTGACCCGATCACGAGTATATTCTCAAACTTTACTGCAGGTTGTTCGGTGGCAGAGGATGTCACGGGCAACAGAAGCACGAGCACTGACAATGTGTGTATGATTTTCATGATTTTATTGGTCAACAATGTGGTTGGTTTCATTGGTGTGTGACCCGTCAATTCACCTTGTACTCCGCACGGATGATGGTGATGATGTCCTTTTCGTAGGATGAGGTGTCGTTGTTGCCCTCGTTAGAAGTTTCCGTCGAGTTGGCCGGGTTGATATTGATGATTCCCATCGACGAATCCACGAGCGGCCCGATGCCGGTATTGCCCGCCGAGCGCAGGATGTTTTCCGCGCGGTTGCGGGCATCCTTGGCGGCCTCTGCCAGCATCTCTAACTTGAGTTCGCCGAGGCGGGTGTAGTAATAGTTCGGCGCATTGGAGGTCACGAAGACGCCCTGTTCCAACAGCGAGGTGATCTCGCGCGAGGCCTTCTCAATCTGCGGCACGTCCGAAGAACTAACGGAGACGACCTGCATGGCGCGGAAGCCGGTGGCCTTGCGGGTTTCCGTCCGCAACGGCACGGTGGTGCCGGGAAGCACCTTGTCCTCACGCACCATTTCGAACTCCTCGGTGATGCTGGCCGACTGGGTCTTGATGTCATCAGGCTTGATGCCTTGGGCTTTCAAAAACGCGACCACTTTGTCGGTTCCACCCTTCAGCGAAACATAGGCGGCGGTGCGGTCGCTTGCCTTGCTTTCGATGGTCGCCGACCACTGGATGAGATCGGAGACGATTCTCTTCTTGGCGGAGCCGGTGATGCGGATGTTGTTTCTATCCGGTTGTTTCCGAACATCCCGCCAGGTGGTGGCGGCGATGTAGGTGGAGCCCGCGAGGCCCAGCGCGAGGGCAAAGGCGGCAAGTGGTGGAAGGCTGATGCTGCGGACGAGGCGTTGCGAAGAGTTGTCGGTGCTCATGGTCGGGTTGGTGGCGACGGATGGAATTGTTTCCCCGTCATCCAGCGAATGCGGAATTCTTCCGCCAAAAGGATCATGAAAATTTTGGATCCTCGAAATTTCTCAGAGGCTGTCTGAACAACAAGGAGCGGCGATATCCGATCGCCCGTCCATGGGAGGACAATGGAAAGCGCGTTGCTCATCTCATTGGCATTTCATGGGCACGGCGGGCAGATTCCGCCGCTCCTTGGGCTTCGAGCTTCCTTGGTCGATTTTTCGGACAACCTCTCAGCCCAGGTTGGCCGCCGCGACCGTGCCAGCCGGCCTATTTTTTACCCTGCACTGGAAACAACTCGTGGCGGAGTCCGATTCGGTCTGCGGCGGCGGCGATCTGCCTGAGGCGGGATTGGAAGACGGCATCTGTCGGTTTCGCACCTGCGGGTAAGGTCACTTTCAGCCAGCGGGGCGGGGTTTTTCCGAGGGAATCATTGTCGGGCGGTGCGGCGAAGGCTTTGAGCAGCGTGGGGAACGGGATCAGTTTTCCGTCGAGGTAAAACTGGCCGCGTTCGTTCGCGGTTAGATCGGTGACGTTGTCCTCAAAGAGCCCAGCGCGCACCCATTCGACGGCCGCATCGGTGTCCTTGGATTCTATCACCAACTTCTCCAGTTCTGCATTCGCCTGCCGCAGCCTCTGGATTTCCTCCGTATAGCTTTCCTGATTCGCCACTTCGTTCTTCACTTTGTCTAGCAGAGTTTGGTTTTCCTGACGGAGTGCTTCGAACTCCGTGGGAAGTCCTGTTTCGCTCGTGTTCCTCTTGCTGATCTCGCCGAGCATTCTCTGGTTCGATTCGAGAAGACCTGCGAGGCGTTGTTTGGTATCGACTAGCTCCAGTTTCTGCTGATCCAGCTCGGCGTTTTTATGCTCTAACTCCGCCTTGGAATCGAGCGCTCGCTTCATGCCGACTGAAGTTCCCGCCCCACCCAGGATCAGCATCACGAGCAGCGCTGCCCCTGCGAATACCGGACCACGATGACGGCGCGTGAAGCGCATCATCAGATAGGCCATCCTCGGTGAACGGGCCTCGACCGGCTTGTGTTGGAGAAAGCGTTGCAGATCTTCCGCCATCGCTCCTGCGGATTCATAGCGGCGGGCCGGATCTTTTTCGAGGGCCTTGAGCACGATCCAATCGAGATCACCGCGCAGGGATCGCGGCGAGACAGCGGACGCCTCCGCGAGCTTGGTGCTCGGCTTCGGCGGGATGACTTCGCGGATCAGGCGTTGCATCTCGGCGTAAGTCGCATTGCGGAGTTGATGGCCGTCCAGTGGCGTCGAGCCCGTTAGGAGTTCGAACAAGATCACGCCCAGCGAGAAAATGTCGCTGCGGGTGTCCACCGCCAGCGGATGGAACTCGGCCTGCTCCGGACTCATGTATTGCGGCGTGCCGAGCATGCGGTCGTGTTGCGTGAAGAACGTTTTCTCCGTCAGTTCCATCCCGATCGCCTTGGCGATTCCGAAGTCGATCACCTTGACCATCGGTTTTCCATCGTGCAACGGGACAAGTATGTTAGACGGTTTCACGTCGCGGTGGATGATGCCTTTCTGATGCGCGTGCTGGATGGCTGCGCAAACATCGGTGAAAAGCTCCAGACGCTCGCGGGTATCGAGATGATTTTCCTCGCAGTATTTCGTGATCGGCACTCCTTTGACCAGTTCCATCACGAAGTAAGGTCGCCCGCCTTCCGTCGTGCCCGCGTCATGCACCTTCGCGATGTGCGAATGGTCCATCAGAGCCAGCGCCTGGCGCTCCGCCTCGAAGCGCGCGATCACTTCCTTCGAGTCCATGCCCGGCTTGATCACCTTGAGCGCGACCTGGCGTTTCACCGGTTGGCTTTGCTCTGCTAGAAACACAGTGCCGAAACCGCCCTCGCCGATTTGTTGCAGCAACTTGTAACGACCGATCATGTCGCCTTCTCCTTCCCTGCGTGTTTCGCGCCACAGCGGATCGGCGAAGGGTTCCAGGAAAGTCTCGTCCGCAAAGTGAGCCGCGATCAGCGACTCGACCTCCTCGCGCAACGCCGGATCACCCGTGCATGACTCGTCGAGATAGGCGGCGCGTTCCTGCGGGCCTGGGATTTCCAAGGCCGCAAGCAGGATGATTTCCGGAGCGGGTTGATTCGGCACGGCGGGTGGTTCTTGGTGGAAATTCGGGACCGTCATTGACTGATACCAACCACCCTATGCGGAATAATCCCGAAGAAGGGATCAAAAACTCCGGCCTCCGCCATGGATCCGGAAAAGCCAGAGGCCCCCTCAAACGTCAGTGACTACCTCATTTTGAGAATGCCAACCGCGAATGAACGCGAATCGACGCGAATTTTCAGAAATGGCCTCGGAGTTCGATCAAATCGTCTCCAATGAGATGATTCGGGCGGGAGAATTGGCTTCATTCGTGTGCATTGGCGTCCATTCGCGGTTGAAAAACCAGAATGAGGTCGCCCCTCAAACGTCCCGTTTCAGTTCCCGGAACAACCAGGCTCGCGCATAAATCCAGTCCCGCTTCGCAGTGGGCGTCGAGATGCCGAGGGCCTCAGCGGTTTCCTCGATCGTCATTCCTACGAAATAGCGCAACTTGACCACCTCGGCCTTGCGCGGCTCGATTCGGGCGAAGCGATCAAGGACATCGTTGATTGCGAGAATTTCATCATCTTTTACGGAAGGAACGGCGATGAGGTCCTCCACGAAACCGGTCCGCTGCATTTCGCCGCCGTGACGGACCGCTTTTCGATGCCGCGCCCGGTCGATCAGGATGCGGCGCATGGCTTCGGCGGCCGCGCAGAAAAAGTGCTTGCTCCCTTGCCACTGTGGTTCCCCGGGCGAGAGCTTCAGGTAGGCTTCGTGTACCAAGGCGGTCGCCTGCAGGGTATGTGCCTCTGCTTCCTGCCCCAAGCGCCAGGCCGCCAGCTTGCGCAACTCCCCATAGACGAGCGGAATCAGATCTTCCGCCGCTTGCCTGTCTCCCTCGTTTGCTGCGTTGAGGATGCAAGTCACGCTGTCGCTGTCGCTTTCCATTACTCACGCTCTTGTTTTCCCAAAGCCTCTGGCAATCAAAACCGAACGTGAACGATGATCTGCCTCCGAGCATTCGCGCATTTTAAGAAAATGGAGTTCCAGTTTTGATCATCGTCCGATTTTAAACCGAGTGAAACCTAGCAGACCTACGGTCGATGTTGGAGTCCGACACATTCATGTTCCTAGAAAAAATGAACATCCCACTCGTCTTTCGAAGCAAGCCCAGTGCTCAAAGCGGACGAGCCGATCCGCTCCAGCCGCCTTGCGTTGTGCGACCTAACATCACGCACTTTGAAGCAAGGACTCTATCTGCTAGGAATCGACGTGCTGGAGAGGATGTGGTTTTTCGCTCGTGCTTGTCGGTCGGACACGCTCTGTTGTTGAGCCATGACATTCCCGCCAAATTCGCGAGATTTCGGGAAAGCTCCCACCGGGCAGCTTGGGTTGCTGATGGTCTTACTTTGCGGCGCGGTCGCTCTAACGTCGTGCGGATGGATGAACCGCGTCCACAGCAAGGAGACCGTTTCATTCGCGGACGACCTTCGTGAGACCCGTCAGGAAATCATCGGGAGGGCCACAGTGAAGGGCTACCCAGGCGATTCCCCCGAGGTTGAGATTCAGGGAGACAAGAAGGACCGTAGCAGGATTGCCTGGCCTGCCCCTGCTCCAGACCCCGCAACTTTGGACTACTCCGTCCCGTGGCGTTTTGAACTGCTGGAATACACGAACTACAGAATATCATTAACCGACATCCTGCGGGTTCGGGTCTGCGGGCAAGTCGTCTTCGACGCATCCGTCTGCGAGGTTCACCATTGTCCCATGACCCGGGTTGTGGAGGGGGTGGATGAGTTTGCTGGGAGATCTACCCCCGACTCGTTTGGCGAAACTTGCCGCTCCCGTTTTCCCCACACGGGCACGGGATTTCCGGTTTGCCAGTTCTATAACAATTTCTGGGTCACTTGGCGTTGCTCCAAGTGCGTGGATGCGGGAAAAATCTGGTGCCGCAAGCACTTGGCCCGCGCTCCGTTTTTCTGATAATCCATGGCGATGCCGGGAAGAATCTTGCCGTCCGCCTCGCCCTCTCTATTCTCAAGCGACAGACTCCCAGCAATCCTCACCCAATGCCTCCCTTTTACGTTATCGGCCACAAAAACCCCGACACCGACGCGATCTGCTCGGCAATCGGCTACGCCGCCCTGCTCCGCGCCGTGGGCGAGGAACCCAACGCGATCGCGGCCCGCTGCGGCGAGATCTCCCAGCGGACCAAATGGGTGCTGGAGCGCGCGGACCTCGACGCCCCGATGTTGCTGACCGACGTGCGGGTGAATTCCGGGATGATTTGCCATCGCAAGGTCATCAAGGTGGGCCTGTCCGACACCTTTCTAACGGCCTACCGGCGGATGCTGGCTGCGGAAATCCGCTGCGTGCCCGTCGAGGACGAGGAGGGAAATCTCTGCGGCATCCTCCGTTATTTTGATTTGCTCAAACTCCTGCTGCCCGCTGACACTGAAGGCCTCAGCGTGCGGACCATCCACGTTTCCCTCGCCAAGCTGGCGGACACGCTCCAGGCGGAAAGTCTCGGAGCCATGCTGCTGGCCGCAGATGTCGAGGAAGACATGATCTTGCTCGTCGGCGCGTCCTCCCAAGCCACCGTGGACAAGCGGCTCAAGCAAGCGGTCCACGAAGGAAATGTCGGCAAGTTCCTGGTGATTTGCGGTGATCGCCCGATCGTCCAGCGCTACGCCATCGACCACGGTGCCCGCGCGCTTCTCGTCACCGGCAACAATCCGGTGTCCGGGGAAATCCTGGCCTACGCCGTCCGCAAGGGAGTGGTCGTCTTGCGCTGCAACCAGGATACCGCCAGTGCCTCGACCCTGATCCGCTGCTCCCGCACCGTGCGCCATGTGATGGAGACCAATTTTCAGACCGTCGGCGCTTCCGAGCCGATTTCCCGCCTGCGCAAACGCCTCGCTGCGGTCGATCAGGATCTATTCCCGGTGGTCGAGCACGTCGGCGGAAAAATGATCGGCGTGCTCGCGAAATCCGACCTCGTCGATCCACCGCGCATCCGCCTCGCGCTGGTCGATCACAACGAATACGCGCAGGCCGTCAATGGCATCGAAGAAGCGGAAATCACCGAGGTCATCGACCACCATCGCCTCGCCGGCGACCTCGTTTCCCGCGAACCGATCCGCTATCTCAACGAGCCCGTGGGCTCGACTTGCACGCTCGTCGGCCGGAAATTTTTCCACCGCGGCCTGATGCCCGCGCCGAGCGTGGCCATGTGCCTGTGCGCTGGGATCGTTTCGGACACGCTTTGCCTGACCTCGCCGACGACCACCTTGTTAGACCGGGAAATGCTCACCTGGCTCAGCGGCGTGGCGGGCGTGGACCCCAAGAAATTCACCGACGAGTTTTTCGCGGTCGGCTCGTTGATCGCCAACGGCACGCCGGACGAAATTCTCAACGCCGACCGCAAGGAGTTCACCGAACAGGGCTTGTCCGTGAGCATCTCGCAAGTGGAAGAACGCGACCTCCACGGCTTCGCCGCGCGGCGGGCGGACTTGGAAACCGCCCTGAGGGAGCTTTTCAACCACCACAAATACGATCTCGCCGTCCTCGCCGTGACCGATGTTGCGCTGCATCACAGCATGATTCTCGCGATCGGTCAGGATGTGACCCTGTCGAAGTTTCCCTTCGAGCGGATGGATGAAACGCTGTTCCACGCCCCCGGCGTGGTCAGTCGCAAGCGCCAGATATTCCCGGCCGTTTGCGAGGCGATCCAGCTTTCGCGATAGGGGGGGCGGGGACGAGAGGTCCACGCCCCTTATTGTTCCAAATACCCGCTCAGCGCCTCCCGCAGGCTCGTCCGCGCGCGGAACAACAGGCTCTTCACCGCAGACACGGATAGACCGAGCACCGCCGCGATTTCCTCGTAGGAAAGCTGCTCGTAGCGCCGCAGGACCACCGCCATCCGCTGGGTTTCCGGCAGCGAGGCGATGGCATCGTCCACCGCGCATTGCAGCTCGGCCTGCAGCAATTCCGCGTCCGGCTGGCGGTCCGGGCTGGCTTCGATGAGTTGGTTGGAGTTCGCCTCACGCTCGTCCGAGGAAACCTCCTTCTTGCGGCTTTTCCGGCGGGTTTCGTTGAACACCAGATTGCGGGTGATGGTGTACAGATAGGTCGTGAACTTCGCGTCCGGTCGGTAGCGTTTCGCGTGGCGCCAGACTCGCAGGAACACCTGTTGGGCGATGTCTTCCGCCTCGGATGGGTTGCCCAGCATCTTCGCGACGGTGCCGATGACCGCATTCTGGTGCCGCACGACGAGTTGGCGGAAGGCCTCGTGATCCCCCGCGCCGATGCGCGCCATCAGCGCGAAATCGATCGCGCTGCCGTCAGCCGGGAGTGGCGTGGGATCGGCCTCCATTTTCAGGTTGCAAGGTGTAGCGGCGATGTCGGCGCTGAACATGCGGCATCCAACCTCATGGCTCCGCTGAAGTTGCGGGTGAAAACCGGCTGACCCACAGGCAATTGATTCCGCATGGCATTATCCCTCAAAGCTCGTCGGATTTCGCCCATGTTTCCACCTCCTCATCCAAGAAAACTTCTTCGATCACCTCGCGTGCCCAATCCTCACTTTTCGCCAAATGATTGAGCATCCGCCAAGCCACCACCTGCACCGCTGGCATCTCGCTCCAGACGACTTCCGCCAGACATTGCCATTCCCGGCCCTTCAGCCGGGCCGGTTTTTCCAACACCTCGTGACAGGCCTCGCTGACGAGCAAGGTCCGCGCGATTTCCGGCTCCCCGCCCACCGGCGGCACCTCGTAAGGACGCAGGGGGACTCCCGAGGCACCCGTCAGTTCGCATTTCGACTTCGCCCGCCGTGCAAGATCCTTGCCGAGCCCCTGCAATGCCTGCACCCGCGCTTGGTGCGTCTCGTAGCCTTTTCCCATGCGGGAGGCTAGCACGGGAAATCAAGTGGGTGGAATCTTGAAATTGGGCGGAAGACTTCTCCGGGTTTTCCAAATTTTCATCGTGTGGTAGATAGCCGTTGTGCATCTGACCCAGTATCACCCTTCCATCCGGCGCTTGCAGGAGGATTTCGCCGCGTGCATCGCCCGGCGGAAATACACGGCAGCCAGTGGCCAGCGCCCGCCGAAGGGGAAAAGTTAGCCGGAGTCCGTGAACTCGCCATGACTCACCTGCGTGAGTTCGCAGCAGCGGGTGATCCGTTTTGCCAAGCGACTCTCGCAGGCCGCGAGCTACCTTGAGAGCCACGCCACCGCCGACTTCGCGGCGCGGGTGGCGGTGGCGAAGCAGCCTTGTATGAGGTAGCCGCCGGTGGGCGCTTCCCAGTCGATCATTTCCCCGGCGACGAAGATGCCGGGGAGTTTTTTCAACATAAGGCTGTCGTCGATCTCACTCCAACAGACGCCGCCGGCGGAGGAGATGGCTTCGTCGAGGGGGCGGGGGCGGGCGAGCGGGATGACGCAGTGTTTCACCTCGCGGGCGAGGGCACCGGCATCCAACCACGGTTGGCGGGAAAGGATGGCTTGGGCGGGTGCGGCGAGCTTCCAACGGAGGCGCGCTTCGGTTAGGAAATCGCGGCGGACGGATTCCATCTTGGCGACGAGCTGGGCGTGGCTGAAGGTGGGTTTGAAGTCGATGGCGATGGCAGGCTCCGGCATTGCGCGGAGGACGGCCCCGAGTTGATAGATGGTGCCGCCTTCCAGGCCGTAGCGGGTGAGCATGAGCTCGCCGACGGCCAACTGCTCGCCGGCGCGGACGTGGATGTTTTTCAACGGCTTGCCCTCGGCGGCGGCGAGGACTTCTGGCGACCAGGCGTGTTCCCACCCGCAATTGGCCGGGGCGAGCGGGTGGTGGGCGATGTTGAGGTTTGCGAAAATCGCGGTCCAGCCGCCGTCCGAGCCGGTTTTCGCCCACGATCCGCCGCCGAGGGCGAGGATCACGGCATCGGCGGTGGCGGTGGTGCCGTTGGCAAAGCCGAGTTGATAGGGCGGGCCGGGATCGAGCGAGATCAGCCGGTGGTTCATCTCGAACCGGACACCGAGGCCTCGCAACCGATCGAGCCAGCGGCGGAGCAGCGGCGCGGCCTTGAGTGCCTGCGGATAGACGCGGCCGCTGGTGGCTTGGAACGTCTCGACGCCCAACTCTGCGGCCCAGCTCCGGAGCGCGGCGGGATCGAACCCGTCGATCAAGCGGTCCCAGATTTCCGCAGGCTGGTCGGGGCCGGAGTAGCGGGTGACGAATCGCTCCAACGGCTCGCCGTGAGTGAGATTGAGCCCGCCTTTACCGGCGACCAGGAATTTCCGGCCGACCGACGGTTTGCCATCGTAAAGGGTCACCTGCAAGCCGCCGCTGGCCGCAACCTCCGCCGCCCGGAGACCCGCCGGGCCGCCGCCGATCACGGCGAATTGGGAGTGGGTGTGCAAGAGGAGGAAATGATACGGCTCGATGACTCACGGTGACAACGCCAGTCCTTCATTGTTAGGCGTGCCGGTGGATGCCGTCCGCGACCTGAGTGATGCGGGGGCTTGGAGGAATCCGGCGCTGGCCCTATCGCCTGGCTTGCGCTCGCTCACCGGGACTTCGCCGACTCCGTCGCCGCATCGCACAGAGTCCTCTACCGCTTGCGCCTGATCAGGCAGGCAAAACCTGCCAGGCTCGAAAGGATCATCGCGGTGGGTTCGGGTACGGCAGCCAACCGGAACCCGGCGGTGTTGAATTCATTGTCCGGGGTGTAACCGCCGCGGGATGAGGAAGCCAAATAGCTGTCACCGTAGTTGGCCCAAGATCCCCCGCGCAACCCGCGCAGCGAGCCATACATGACCGCATCGTTCCATTCGTGAACGTTTCCTCCCTGGTCGAAAGTGCCGTAGTAGCTGGCGTCGCCCGGGTAGGCGCCCACGTTGGTGGCCGAGCCGACGCTCATGAAGTAGTTCGCATCTGCGGTGGTGATCGTGTTCTGTCCGTTTGGATAGAGCGAGTAGGAGGAAGTGTTGCCGTTGTAATACGCCGCCTTGTACCACTCGTCCTCACTGGGGAGATGAATTCCCGCGCCCGCGTTCGCAAGGATGTTGCCGCTCATGGCACCATTCAGGGTGTAGGCTCCGGTCTCGGTAGTGCCGCTGCCTTGCCCGTTGAGAAGCCAGTTGGCAAAACGCGCCGCGTCAAACCAAGACACATAAGCCACCGGTCGGTTTGCGAGCGCTCCGGTCACACTGTAGCTAAAGCTGCCGGAGCTGCCACTTTGGGCGATGCCCAAGCCCGCCATGCCCGAGTTGTAAATCCCGTAGCCATTCGCACTGCCCTTGGCGTTGAGGAACTCGGCATACTGGCCGTTAGTGACCTCGTATTTCCCGATCTTGTATGTCTGGCTCACTGCTCCATACCCGGAGGAGTCGGCGGCGTTGCCGGAATTGCCGACGGTGACCCAGTCGATCACAACGGAGGCTGAGGCCGATGATGCAAAAAGAACGCCAACCAAAACGGTCGGAGTGAAGGGGGAAATTGGGGTGGGCATGGTGGTTGGAGGGCGAAAACCAAGCTGTGGAAATCTCGAAACCCCGCAAGTATAATTTTGCGGGATGATGCTAGGAATTTGCTTGTGAGGTGATGGCCATTGACGAGGCGATGGCCGGACCGGAGCGCGGGATGAGTCAATAGCTCCGGCCCCAGATCGCGCGGGTGGCGGTTTCCTGGCCGGTTAGAAGGCACTTGCTTCCGGTTGCGGGAAGTTTCACGCCCTCGATGGGGAGGCAGCGGATGGTGATTTTGTGCTGTTTGGAGAGTTCCTCTTCCTGCTCGCGGCTGCCAGCCCACGGGGTGTAGAGCCAGCCGGGGTTTTCCGTGGACCAGTGGCCGTGGAAATTTGCCAGATCATCGCAAGGCGTGATGTTGGCGTCGCGGAACGCGGTGGCGCGGGCGAGCAGCGAGTCGTGGATTTCACCGAGGATGTCTCGGGCGCGTTGGATGAATTCCTCCTTGTCGGAGAATTGTTTTTCGGAAACCGCATGGTCGCGGCGCTGGACGCAAAGCTTGCGTGTCTCGATGTCGCGCGGGCCGATCTCGATGCGGATGGGCACGCCTTTTTTGATCCAGTCCCATTTCTTGACGCCGCCGGAGAGATCGCGGGTATCGACATGGACGCGGACCGGATCGCCCCGGAAACTCTGGTGGCGGAGGGTTTCGGCAAGGGCCAGGCAGGCGTCGAGCACGGCTTTTTTCGTGTCTTCCTTGGGCGTGATCGGGAGAATGACGATCTGCTGGGTGGCGACGCGGGGCGGCAGGACGAGGCCGTCGTCGTCGGAGTGGGCCATGATCAAGGTGCCGATGAGGCGGGTGGAAACGCCCCACGAGGTGGTGTGGGCGTGTTGCACGGTGCCGTCGCGGCCGGTGAAGGAGATGTTCTGGGCCTTGGAAAAATTCTGACCGAGGTGGTGGGAGGTGCCGGCCTGGATGGCTTTGCAATCCTGGACCATCGCCTCGACGGTTAGAGTCATGTCGGCACCGGGGAAGCGTTCATTCTCGGTTTTTTCCCCGGGAATGACCGGGATGGCCAGGTGATCGCGGAGGAATTCCTCGTATTGGCCGTGGATCATCCGGGTTTCGACGATGGCTTCTTCCTTGGTCTCGTGGGCGGTGTGGCCTTCCTGCCAGAGAAACTCGGCGGTGCGGAGGAACAAGCGCGGGCGCATTTCCCAGCGCATGACGTTGGCCCACTGGTTGATGAGCAGCGGGAGGTCGCGGTAGGACTCGATCCAGCGGGCGAAGGCGGCCCCGATGATGGTCTCGGAGGTCGGCCGGATGACGTAGGGTTCGGCGAGTTCGCCGGCGGGGATCATTTTGGTTTTGCCAGTGAGCGGGTCTTTCACGACCTCCAGGCGGTGATGCGTGACCACGGCGCACTCGGTGGCGAAGCCTTCCGCGTGCTCGGCTTCCTTTTCTAAAAAGGAGAGGGGAATGAGCAGCGGGAAATAGGCGTTCTGGTGGCCCGTCGCCTTGAAACGGCGGTCGAGCTGCTGCTGGATGAGTTCCCAAATCCCGTAGCCCCAAGGCTTGATGACCATGCAGCCGCGGGTTTCCG
>JANMJJ010000231.1:0-8612 GCA_031371325.1 Akkermansiaceae bacterium
GCGTGCGCCGCCACCCCAAAGGAGCGAAAAACCTAGCGCTATTGAGAGGAGCCATCCTCGCGCTCATTCCCCAAGAAAACTTCAGTTCGCTCAACGCCGCCCTCGACCACTACATCGAGCACCGCGCCGAAGCCATCCATCCACCGACTCACCCAAACCTCACCGCATTGCCTCAAGCCAGCCAATCGCCCTGGATCAAATTCCCGTTCGTTTCACCATTGCCGTTGACCCGCGTCCCTGTGCTGGCACTCTGCGCCCATGTTTATCGATCACATCCGCATTTTCGGAAAGGCCGGCGACGGCGGAAATGGCGTGGTTTCATGGAAGCGTGAAAAATTTGTCCCCCGCGGCGGCCCCGACGGTGGCGACGGCGGCGCGGGCGGCGATATCGTTCTCGTGGTGGACAACTCGGTGGACAACCTCCGCGCCTACCATTACGATCCGAAGCTCGTCGCCGAGGACGGCAAAAACGGCGCTGGCGGCCGCAAGACCGGCAAGAGCGGCAAGCGCGTCATCGGCAAAGTCCCTCCTGGGACCGTCGTTTTCCGCAGCAACGCAGTTACCGTCCAGGAAGCCGTCGAGTTCGAGCGTAGCGATGAAGGCATCGACTTGGAACCCATCGCCGACCTCACCGAAGTGGGCCAGGAATTCGTCCTCTGCAAAGGCGGCGATCCCGGCAAGGGCAACTGGAATTTCAAAACCGCCACCAACCGCACGCCGGTCGAGCACACGCTCGGCACTCCCGGCGAAGTCTCCGTCTTCTATCTGGAACTCCGTCGCATCGCGGATGCCGGACTCGTCGGATTCCCCAATGCCGGGAAATCCACCCTCCTCGGCAAGCTCTCCGCCGCTAAGCCCAAGGTCGCGTCCTATCCGTTCACCACGCTCCAGCCGGTCGTCGGCGTCGTCGAGTTCCCCGGCTACCGCCGCTGCACCATCGCCGACATCCCCGGCCTGATCGAAGGTGCCCACGAGAACCGCGGGCTCGGCCATGAATTCCTCCGCCACATCACCCGTTGCCGAGTCCTGTTATTCGTCATCGACATGGCGGGCAGCGAGGGCCGCGACCCGATCTCCGATCTGGAAATTCTCCGCCGCGAGATCAAGGAATACGACGACGAACTCGCCCGTTTCCCGTGGAAAATCATCGCCAACAAAATGGACCTTGAAGGCGCCGCCGAAAATCTCGCAATCTTCCGCGATCGCTTCCCCAAGATCGACATCGTCCCGATTTCTGCGGAAAACGACATCGGCCTCGATGATCTCCGGCAACTCCTCGACAACGAGATCGGCTACCGTCCCGAGAAATAATCCATCCCCCCTGACATGGAGCCATCCCCCCAACTGGTCTTCGTTTATGGCACGCTCCGCCGGGGTGGTTCGAACCATTTTCGCATGGCCGGGGCGGAGTTCGTCACCCCGGGCACCATCACCGGTCGGATGTATCGCATCGACTGGTATCCCGGCCTCGTCCTCGACGAAGCGGGCGATGAAATCCACGGCGAAGTTTACTCCGTCACCCCCGGGCAACTCTCCGCCCTCGACATTTTCGAAGGTCTATCAGCCGGTGAGATCGAAGGCAGCGAATACCGCCGGGTGCAAACCACCGTCGTCCAACAGGACAGCCAAACCCTCAGCGCCTGGGTTTGGGAATGGCTCGGCATCGTCGCTGGTAGCCAGCGGATCACCGACGGCGACTGGCTCAAAACCGAATGACCCGCCGATGAGACATCACGCCGACATGCCGCCCGTGGATTGGGTCAAGCAGATCAACCGCTCGTGGATTGTCCACAACAACCTGAACGTCCAGGCCGACGCTTGGGGCTCCTATTTGGCTGACCTCGGCGACGGTCGTCTCGAGCATTCGTGTGAAATCGCCCGCACGATGTGCGATCTCCGCGATCCCTTGGACGATCCCAAACCCTGGTTCTACGCGGGACTCTTCCACCTCGCCACCGCCCCCGAGGCCCAGCGCTTCCTCGACACCCACCGGGTGACCAAAGCCACCATCCCCACCATGGTGGACGATGAAAGCGTGCGCTTGTGGATCGCCCGCATCAGTCCCGAGACCCGCGAGCTGCTGGATCGGCTCCGCGACGCGTTGCTCCAAGCCCGCCGCTGACAAGCCGGTGCATTCGTCTTGGATGCGGACCAGTGAATGCCCATGGCGGAATTTCCGGTTCGGCGGACTTCGCTGAAGAACTGGTGGATCGCGTAGGGGAGGATGCCGTGATCGCGCAGGCGGCTGAGGAACTCATATTGGCCGTCTTCGGGGCGATCCAGAATGCCGACGTTGGAAGCGACGAGTTGGGCGAGGATCTCGGCCAACTGCCGGAGTTTCAGGAGACAGGTGTTCGGATCGTCGTTCGGGGTTTCACGGATAAAGCCGGGCCTCGACCTGGCCGAGGAAGCGCTTTTCCGAGGGGCTGATGCCGTCCGAGCCGAGCACCCGGTAAAGCCACGTCAGCGCGGAAGCTTCGTCGCCAGCGCGCTTGATCAGGTCCGCGCGGGCTCCGAGGAACTCCTCGGTTTTGATCGCATCGGCAGCAACCGCGCGGGCACCGGAGAAGGCCTGGAAGATGAATTTCTCGCGCGGCTCCGGAGACTCCCAGCCGAGCGAATCGAGGGCGTCGTTGAGAACATCGTCCTCGGCGAGCGAAAGATGATCGTCCAAATAGAGGGCAAGGAATAACAGCTCGATGAGGACCTGGCGGGATTCTTGAGTCATGGTGCCGCAGGCTAACGGGAGTCGGGGATTTGACAATGGTATTCCTTGCTTCGGCGTGGTCGTCCAGCGATCATCCGGCCGAACCCAAGGACACCATGCAATTTCGACCCACCTATATTCTCGCCGCCGCGCTGCTGCCGTTGTTGCCCTGCGCTGCCGCGCCCTCCGAATCCCAGGCCCCCGAGAGGTTTTCCGTCACTTCAGGAAAACCACTGACAGAAGGCGAGGCTCCGACGGGTGAAGCCGTCATGACGGTCTATCACCCGGCGGCGGGCAACGGTGCCGCCGTCCTCATCTACCCCGGCGGCGGGTATTCCACCTTGGTGCGCGAACCCGAAGGGCACGCCATCGCAAAATGGTTCGGCGAGCACGGCGTCACCGGCGTGGTCGTCGATTACCGGCTGCCGAATGGCAACTCCACCCTCCCGCTTGCGGACGCCCAACGCGCCACCCGCATCGTCCGGTTGCACGCCGCAGAGTGGAAATGCGATCCCAAGCGCGTTGGCAACATCGGTTTCTCGGCCGGCGGCCATCTGGCATCGACCGCCGCCACGCATTTCGACAGGGGGAACCCGAAAGCCACTGCCCCGATTGACAAACAAAGCTGCCGCCCGGATTTCTCGATTCTGATCTATCCGGTCATCACCATGGGTGACAAGACCCACGGCGGATCGAGAACAAGTCTGCTAGGCCCTTCGCCCGACGCCAAAGCAATCGAGCTTTTTTCCAACGAGAAGCAAGTGACCCGCGACACGCCCCCGACATTTCTCGCGCACGCGCAGGACGACCAACTCGTGTCCGCCGATAACAGCGAGATGTATTACGAGGCCCTCAAGAAAAACCAAGTCCCTGCCGAATACCTCAAGCTCCCGTCAGGCGGACACGGGTTGAACGGCCAGCAAGGCCCGATGTGGGAAGGCTGGAAAACCGCGAGTCTGAAATGGCTGGTCCAGCACAAATTCATCCGTCCGGCGGATGCCACCTGATCTTCAATGAAACCCTCCGATTCCAGCCCTGGTCTTGCCCTGTCGGCCCTCCTCGCTTGCAGCGGCATGCCCGCCGCCACGACCGCTATTGCCCCCTCAGGCGGTCAAGGAATCTCCGGGATCCAATGGCTCACCAGAGTCCGTAGTTGCCGGTGCGCATGATATAGAGACCCATCAGGAAATTAGCGGTGGCGTGCATGATGACGCAGGTGCCGAGGTTCTTGCTCCAGACGCAGAGGATATACGTTAGACTGCCATAGACGAAGGCCCCGGCGTAATCGACCGGCGCGTGGGCCGCCATGAACAGGCCGGTGACGATCCCATAGGAGAGCCAGCGGGCGCGGCCGAACGGTTGTTTCCAGTAGTCCCCTTCCCAATCGCAGACGAAGCGCATGAGGAAGCCGCGCCAGAAAATTTCCTCGACCAGCGCGACGACGACCGTCGCCCGGAAAAAGCGGAAGATTAAGGACGTCCAGTAGGCCAATGGATTTTGAAACAATCCGGGATCGAAGCCTTCCTTGCGTGCCGCGACGCCGAGGAAATGGAGCACTCCGGTGGTTTTTCCCGTCAATCCCCAGGCGTCATAAAGCACGGTCGGCAGCAACCAGAAGCCGATGCCGACCGCGCCGAAGACGATGCCCGCCAGCGCCCATTTGAGTGACCAGTCGAAGGTGTAAACCCGCCAGTAATTGATGAGAAATCCCAGCGTGACGAGTGTCTGCACCGGATAGACGAATTGCGCCGGATCCTGCCGCCACCAAGGCGCGTCCGGGTGCTTCCACTCGATCAGGCCGCCGATGAGCTGGAGCAGGATCAGAAACCCCATGAACACCACGAACGGGATCACATGCGCCCGGGTGAGCCGCTCGGGATCCTGCGGTGACGGTCCAGCGGTCATGCGTGTTAGAGCCGACCGACGAAGCGTTCGATCTTGTCGGTGGCGGTGCGGATGTCGTCGAAGGCGGTGGCATAACAACAGCGGAGGAAGCCCTCGCCGGAGGTGCCGAACGCGCCGCCCGGCACACAGGCGACGCTTTCCTGTTCCAACAGTTTCATCGCGAATTCCTTGCTGGTTAGACCGGTGCTGCGGATGTCCGGGAAGACATAGAACGCGCCGCCGGGCAGGTGGCAGTCGAGGCCGATTTCATTGAGCCGCTTCACCAGGAAATCGCGGCGCTGGTGGTAGCTGTTGCGCATTTCGATCATCGCAGGCTGGCCGTGTTCGAGCGCCTCGATGGCGGCGTTCTGGCTCATAATCGGCGCGCAGAGCATCGAGTACTGATGGATTTTCATCATCGCTTCGATGATCGGCTGCGGTGCGCAGGCATAGCCGAGACGGAAGCCGGTCATGGCGAAGGCTTTCGAAAATCCATGGAGCAGGATCGTGCGCTCCTTCATCCCGGGCAACGAGGCGATGGAGACATGAGGCTCGGTTTCGTCATAGCGGAGCTCGCTGTAAATTTCATCGGTCATCACAATCAGGTCGTGCTCGATGGCGAGCTTGGCGATCCCTTCGAGATCCTCGCGCGAGGCGCAGGCCCCGGTCGGGTTGGTCGGGAAGTTGATGAAGATGATCCGCGTCCGCGGCGTGATGACGGCGGCGACGGCTTCTGGTTTCAGCGAAAATTCATCCTCTTTGGTCGTCACCACCGGCACCGGCACGCCGTGCGCCATGACGATGCTCGGGCTGTAGGACACATAACAGGGCTCGTGATAGATCACCTCGTCGCCGGGATTGAGCAGCGCGCGCAGGGCGATGTCGATGCCCTCGGAAACGCCGACCGTGACGAGCACTTCCGCCGCCGGATCGTAGCCGACGTGGAAGAAATTCTCGACGTAGCGGGCGATGGATTTGCGCAGCGAGAGCAGGCCGAGGTTCGAGGTGTAGGTCGTCTGGCCTTTTTCGAGCGAGTAGATCGCCGCCTCGCGGATGTGCCATGGAGTGACGAAGTCGGGCTCGCCGACGCCGAGCGAGATGACGTCATCGCGGCCTTGTACGAGTTCGAAGAAGTCGCGGATGCCGGAGCGCGGGATCGAGGCGACATTGGTGGCGATTTTCGCGGTGTAGTCCATGGCAAAGCCCGCATTTCGGCGGGCCGGAAGTTCAGCGGGATCAAGGCAAAGCGTCAATCCCGGGGCTGGGGTTTATTTTGCCGGGCAAACTCTCACCAAACGTCCCTGGATATTGCGGGGAATTTGCGCTTCCCGTCACATTGCAGGCCGCTAGGCTTATAACAGCAAGGATGCCCATCACCGACTACCAGTCCAAATACCTCGCCTACGAGCTGACAAAGCGTTGTCCCTCCGACAGCGTTGAAAAGCTGGCGGCGGCGGTGGCGGGAGCCCAGGTGGACCTGAATCCTCACCAAGTGGACGCTGCTTTGTTTGCGTTCCAGTCACCATTGTCCAAGGGCGCGATCCTTGCCGATGAGGTGGGCTTGGGAAAAACCATTGAAGCCGGGCTGGTCATTTCGCAAAAATGGGCGGAGCGGACGCGGCGCATTCTCATCATCACGCCATCGAACCTGCGGAAGCAGTGGCATCAGGAAATGAGTGAGAAATTCTTCCTGCCCTGTGAGATTCTGGAATCGAGGTCCTACAACGCCGCCATCAAGCAAGGCAACTATCGACCGTTCGAGTCCAAAACGGATGCCATCGTCATCTGCTCCTACCAATTCGCCCGCAACAAGGCCTCGGATATCCATTCCACCCCGTGGGATCTCGTGGTGATCGACGAAGCGCACCGCTTGCGCAACGTTTACAAGCCCACGAACATCATCGCCAATGTGCTCAAGGGCGCATTGCAAGAGCGCCACAAGCTCTTGCTCACTGCCACTCCGCTGCAAAACTCGCTGCTGGAACTGTTCGGTCTCGTCAGTTTCATCGACGAACACACCTTCGGCGACCTCAAGAGCTTCCGCGAGCAGTTCACCAATCTCAGCCAGTCCCAAGTGTTCGAAACACTGAGGGCGAGACTCAAACCGGTCTGCCACCGCACGCTGCGCCGCCAGGTCATGGCCTATGTGCCGTACACCAAGCGCCACGCCATGGTCGAACCCTTCGATCCGGGCGAAAGTGAGGACCGGCTTTACCACTTGGTTTCGGACTACCTCCAGCGGGACAACCTACAGGCCCTGCCTCCGAGCCAGCGCTCTCTCATGACGCTGGTGCTGCGGAAATTGCTCGCCTCCTCGTCCTTCGCGATTGCCGGAGCGCTCACCACCATCGCGAATCGGCTCAAAGCCCAGCTCATTACGAATGAATCACTCGTCTCGCTCGAAGACGAGCTCGATGAAGACTACGAGGCGCTCGATGAAACCGCCGAAGAGTGGGAAAACGATCCCCCGGAGCCGCTCTCCGCTGCCGACCGCGCCGCCATCCAATCGGAAATCACGGACTTGGAAGAGTTCACCCGCCTCGCGCTGTCCATCGATCACAACGCCAAGGGAAAGGCCCTGCTGAAAGCCCTCGACGTGGCCTTCGCCAAAGCCCGCGACTTCGGCGCTGCGGAAAAAGCCATCATCTTCACCGAGTCCCGCAAGACCCAGAGCTACCTCCTGCGCCTGCTGGCGGAGAGTTCCTATTCCGAGGGCATCGTCCTCTTCAACGGCACCAACACCGATGATTCCTCCAAGGCCATCTATTCCCGGTGGGTGGCGCGTCACCAAGGCAGCGATAAGATCACCGGCTCCCGCAGTGCCGACATGCGTTCCGCCTTGGTCGATTACTTCCGTGAGGAAGGCCGCATCATGATCGCCACCGAGGCCGGCGCGGAGGGCATCAACCTCCAATTCTGCTCCCTCGTGGTGAACTACGATCTGCCATGGAATCCGCAGCGCATCGAGCAGCGCATCGGCCGTTGCCACCGCTACGGGCAGAAACATGACGTGGTGGTAGTGAATTTCCTCAACCGCAAGAACGAAGCCGACCTCCGCGTGTTCCAGCTCCTCGATGAGAAGTTCAAACTCTTTACCGGCGTCTTCGGCTCCAGCGATGAAGTGCTCGGCAGCATCGAATCCGGCGTGGATTTTGAAAAACGCATCGCCACCATCTATCAGCAATGCCGCAAGCCGGAAGAAGTGAAGATCGCGTTCGACCAGCTTCAACTGGAGCTAAAATTCGAGATCGACGAGTCGATGAAAACCACCCGGCGGAAACTGTTGGAAAACTTCGACGACGAGGTGCGCGACAAACTCAAGGTGCGCGACGACGCCTCCAAAGCCTTCCTGAGTCGCTTCGAGCGCCAGTTCATCCAGCTTACCCGGCACGAGCTGAACGGAAACGCCCGCTTCCTGAACGATTCCACATTCGACCTCCAATCTTTTCCCGAATCTTTGCGCTCTCTGCGTTCTTTTGCGGCAAAGGAAATCCCACTCGGTCGCTATGAACTCCCGCGCCGTTCAGGCGAAGCCCACCTCTACCGCCTCGGCCATCCTCTAGCAGAGTGCATCATCGCCAAGGCCAAGAGCCACGACCTGCCAGTGGCTGAAATAACTTTTCGCTACGCCGATCACGGCAGCAAAATCAGCATTCTCGAACCGTTGCGCGGGAAAGCCGGTTGGCTAACCGTTTCGCTGTTCACCGTCGAGTCCATGGACCAAGCTGAGGATCACCTTATCCTCGCCGCCTGCACCGATGGATATGAGTTGTTGGATGAGGATCAGGCGAAGCGATTGCTCACCCTGCCTGCCAACGTCACCGGCGCGATCCTCGACCTGCCCGCTCCCGAGACAGTTTCTTCCTTCGCCGCCACGCGTCAGACCGAAATCCAGCGTGGTATTTCCGAGCGCAACGCGCAGTTTTTTGAAGCAGAAGCCAACAAGCTCGAGGCTTGGTCAGATGATCTCAAACTTGGCTTGGAGCGGGAAATTAAAGAGTTCGACCGCCAGATCAAAGAA
>JANMJJ010000010.1:0-19362 GCA_031371325.1 Akkermansiaceae bacterium
GATAAGCTTCAACGAGTTGCAGTAACGGCGTGCCCTTGATTTGTTTGGTGCGGAAAAACACGCCCGAAAGATGACAGGGAAAGTCGGAGCGTGGCAAGATTTATATTTTAGCGTTAGGCACTACAAAACGACTTTTTCTGGAAATTATCAACAAGTTATGACTTTTTTGACCTGGAATCAGCCCGATTCAAGCCAAAAAACAGTGATTTTTGTTAGGCTTTGAGAAACTTGGGTCAAGTCGCTCGCGGATAGCGAGGATGAGAGCGTGTTGGTCGGCGGGCTGGCGGTCTCCGCTTGGGCTGAACTGTCTCTCGATGAAAAGGAGTGGCATCACATTGATCTCCCGATTTTCAACAGGGACTTGGACTTCAGAGGGCGGAAGATGACCTGCCTGGCTCTTACCAAACCCATGCAGCTCAACGGTGCCGTCCTCGATGGAATGGTGGCCGCCACTCGCAAGAATGCCCCTCACATGGGCCGGGTGTTCGCCGCTTCCATCACTTGGCGGAATTTCAAAACCTCCGTCGAGGTTCTGGAGCGGCTTCCAGGTTTGGATACCGGAATAACCGATGCTCCGGTGGGCACTCCCCTGAGCCCCTCGGAAGATCTCATTCTCCTCGACCCCTGCTCGCTCTTCATCTGCAAGCTGCATGCCGCCAACACTCGGCCGGAAGGTGAGGCGAACAATGACATCAAGCATCTCGCCATCCTCGCACGGGTCATTCCGCGGTTTCTTGAAAAGCTCCGTGCCACACCGGTTGCTGAATACGACGCGAAGGAGGATGCCATGCGACTGCTCCGGCAGATCGAGAACAGCGGGGCCGGGCGGCATCCGTTCCAGGTCCCGCTTTCTGCGGGTGAAATCGCAAGGCTCGCCATGGTGCGGATGTGGCAGGTTTTCTGTGGATCAAACCTTGCATTATCGTAGGTTGGCATCGGACCTGTTTGGTGTGGCGGTGA
Organism: Akkermansiaceae bacterium; assembly: GCA_031371325.1. GTDB lineage: Bacteria > Verrucomicrobiota > Verrucomicrobiia > Verrucomicrobiales > Akkermansiaceae > Luteolibacter. The sequence continues at coordinate 961 of JANMJJ010000010.1, forward strand.
CGCATTTTCTCCTCACCCGCCCCAAGGATTGAAGACCGCCACATCCTCCGGAAAATCCCCGGTGTTGCGGGTGACGAGAGTGAGTCTGTGTTGGAGGGCGGTGGCGGCGAGGAGGCTGTCCATGAGGGGGAGTTTGCGGCCGGCGAGTTGGTGTTTGGCGTAAAAGCGTCCCCAGGTGCTCATGGTTCCCGAATCCATCGTCAGGAGCCGACTGGCGGCCCAGCGTTCGATGCGCTGATACCATAGCTCAATTTCGTGTCGGCGCTTTCCCTGATCCATCAGGTGAATGCCTTTGAGCATTTCGCCCAAGGACAAAACACTAACGTGGAGTTCCGAATCGTGTTCACGGAGCCACTGCACGACTGCGGGATCCGGGCGGGTTTTCGATGACTCGCAAAGCACATTGGTATCGAGCAGATAGGACATGGCCGCTTATTGGAAATCGAGGTCGCGGGCCGGAGTGAGATCCCGCTCGATCGGCCAATCCTTCACCGGGCAATCCTGAAGGATGTCCACGAGTTTCTCGGAGGGTTGAAGACGAGCGTAGGCATCGGCGGAAAGAACGACCACCACCGGCTTGCCATGCCGGGTAATGGTCTGCGCTCCATCCCGCAGCGCGGTGTCCACCAATTCGCTGAGCTTGTTTTTCGCGTCTTGAAGCGGCCAAGTTGCGTTCATGGCTCCATGGTAGCACGCAAATCTAGCCTGACTAGCCGGAATTTTGAACTGATGGCAGACCAAACCGGCGAAACGGCGCAGGCGGTTGTTGCGGTCAAAAAGGAAGGGCAGGCTTTCCGTTTGGTCGAACTGCGTGATCGACGACCAGTCGCCTCGACGATTCCACAGCGGTGAGAATCCGGGACCGGCCTGTGGGGCCGAGAGAAAGCTTGCGCCGGAATCGGCCACCGCCATCTTGGCGTCATCCCTTGCGCTCCTTGGTATCATCCATTCCCCGCCATGAAAATTCTCCTCGCCCTGCTCGTCTTGAATCTGCCCATGCTCGTCCGCGCGAAAGACGATGTGGCCAGGGATCCCGTTAGGGAGAGGGCGGAAAAGAAGGTCGTCCAGGATCCCCTCACGATTCGTGCGCTTGCCCGACTCGAGAAACAGATGGATATCAAGTTCAACATCCCGTTTCCCGCCAACTTCGACCCGGATGCCTATCAGAAGCGGCCGCTCGCCTTGATTCCGATCGATGGCTCGAAAGTCTGCGCCACCCGCCCGATTCTCAATCCTTACGACGAACCCCACAAAGTGGAATGGCTGATCGGTCCCGCCAATCCTGCGGAGCTGGCGAAGGAGGGTATCGATTGTTCCTTCGATCTGGATGAACGGGGAGAATTTTCCCAATTGAACCTCATCGCCGACTGGGCGTCGGACGGAGGAAATCATCAGCTCTGGCGGGGCGAGGGCGAGTCGGGTGCGGAGTTCTTTGAACGGGCGCGGCTGACCTATCGGTTCAGGGCGAAGAAAGCCAAAGACCCCGCGCAGGCGGAGCTATTTCTAACGGCGTTCGAGAAAATGGCAGTCATCATCCAGGCCCTGCGGAAGGAAGAGGCGCGTGGTGGCGCGTTGAATCCATAGTCGCATCCGTCGATGGGGTCAGTCCCGGTAATCGATGGGGTCAGTCGATGGGGTCAGTCCCGGTAATCGAGCACAAGAACAGATTTTGAACATTGATTCGTCGATGGGGTCAGTCCCGGTAATCGAGCACAAGAACAGATTTTGAACATTGATTCGTGTTCCGGCCACCCCGGCTAGGAAGGTGAGCCTAGCAATTCCCAAACAAGATCAGCCTGTCGGATTTGATTTTGCAGCGGGAGATTGGGTCAAGCCATTTGGGCGTGGCGTATTAAACGACGTGATTTTTGCGTACGACACGAAATTTACTGGCTATCTGTTTGATGAGAGTCGCTTGGATGAGTTGAGAGATTTTTCAAAAAAATCCGCTTCTGTTAATCACGAAACTTGGACTGAAGATACATTCAAGTATGATGCTGGCAAATGGATCGGAACTCTGGCCCTGAGTTCCAAGTGCTAAAGAAGGCATCGCGCTCGTGGATAAAGACTACTGCCTCTACTCTTGGTTGCGTATGCCGCACTTGGCTTACGAAACCGGCTATGACACGACTTTGAAGCGTGAAGAGAATACTCTTTCACCAAGAACCACCAAGGTAGGTATCGGTTACTTCCTTAGGACCCGCGTGAAACTGGATGAAGAAGGGAAAATCGTCTCCGCCAACTATGCCAAGCTCACCTTAGACATCGAGTTTGACCCACGCGGGCGGGTGGAATTCACCTACGTCTTCAATCCCACTCCGAACGACCGCAATCTGGAATTCAATCCCCATGCCAACCTCTTCAAGAACCCGAAGGATGACGAGCGGGTAATGTTTCCTTGAATCCGCCGACCGATGGGTGACCGGGGATGGGTGTCGAGTGTGATATGGCGGGGCGACAAAGTTGCGGCTTGGCACGGGGGCAAATGCCGGATGCGATGGCGACAAGATGATTTCGATGACAGAAGGCCAACCGATCCCCGGATTCAGCGATGCGGTGCGGGAGGCTTTTTCCCGCAAGGGCGTGCTGGCGAAATCGCGGGATTTCGAATACCGGCCGCAGCAGCAGGAACTCGCGGTGGCGGTGGCGGAGGCGTTGATCGGGGCCTCGCCGCTGGTGGCGGAGGCGGGGACCGGGGTGGGGAAGTCGCTGGCTTATCTGTTACCGGCGGCGCGGTTCGCGATCGAGACGGGCCGGAAAGGAATCATTTCGACGCACACGATCAATTTGCAGGAGCAGCTCGTGCGGAAGGATATTCCGATTGTAAGGAAGGTGCTGGACGACGAACTGCCGGCGGTGCTCTTGAAGGGGCGGCAAAATTACCTGTGCCCGCTGCGGCTGCGGCGGGCGTTCGAGCAAGCGGGCGATCTTTTCACCGGCACCGAGAACGACGAGTTGGAAGCGATCAGCCGGTGGGCCGAGAAGACCCGCGACGGCACGCTAAGCGATTTGGATTTCCAGCCGCAGATGAAAGTCTGGCTGCAGGTGTGCAGCGAGGCGCACCTCTGCACCGCGCGCCACTGCGGGCCGCGGGGCAATTGCTTTTTCCAGGAAGCGCGCAAAGCGGCGGCGGACGCGCGGTTGATCGTGGTGAATCACACGCTGTTTTTCGCGCTGCTGAATACCGACGACGAAGCGGAAGAGGACGAGGATGGCAAGAAGGTCGGCGGTTTCCTTTTCCCTAACGATTTCGCGATCCTCGACGAGGCGCACACCATCGAGCAGGTCGCGGCGATCCAGTTAGGGCTGCGGGTTTCGCAAGCCGGGCTGCGCTTCGACTTGCAACGGCTCTATCATCCGAAGACGCGCAAGGGCTTGTTGAAATCATTCCGCAGGGCCTCGGCGTTGACGGCGGTGGAGTCGGCCCTGATCGCGGCCGAGCGGTTTTTCCATGGGGTGGGGGACGTGGCGAAGTTCGGAAATTTCTCGAAGGAATGCCGCATCCGCCAGACCGAGGTGGTGCCTAACACCTTGGCCGAGCCGTTGCGGAACCTGTGGTTGGAGATCGACAATCTGGCGGCGGACGTGGAGTCGGAGACGACCCGCGCGGAGTTGCAGGACGCGTCCAGGCGCTTGCGCGAGGCGCACGGCTCGATCGGCGTTTTCCTCGATCAGACCACGGATGACAGCGTCTATTGGGTGGAGAAAAGCGGTCGGGACGAGCACCAGTTCAGCCTCCATGCAGCGCCGGTCAATGTGGCGAACCGGCTGCGGCCACTGCTCTTCGGCGGCAGGAAAAGTCTGGTCCTAACAAGCGCGACGCTCGGCGTGGGCGACCCGAAGCTCGGCTATTTCCGCGGGCGCGTGGGCGCGGAAAAAGCCCGGGCGTTGTGCATCGGCAGCCCGTTCGACTACCAGCGGCAGATGAAGATCCGCATTTACAAAAGCGTGCCGGACCCGGGCACGCCGCGCTACGACGAGCTGCTGGCGGAGGGTATCCGGCAGTCGGTGTTAGAGAGCGACGGGCGGGCTTTCGTGCTGTTCACCAGCTACCGCACGATGCGCGACGCGGCGCAGCGGCTGGAGCACTTTTTCCAGACCCAGGGCTGGCGGGTTTTCCTGCAAGGCGATGGCATGCCACGGCACAAGATGATCGAGGAATTCCGCAACGACGTACACAGCGTGTTGTTTGGAACGGATAGTTTTTGGACCGGGGTGGATGTTCCGGGCGAGGCGCTTTCCAACGTGATCGTCACGCGCTTGCCGTTCGCGGTGCCGGATCACCCGCTGACGGCCTCGCGGTTGGAAGCGATCGAGGCGGCGGGCGGAAATCCGTTCATGGATTACTCGGTGCCGGAGGCGATCCTCAAGATGCGGCAGGGTGTCGGCCGCTTGATCCGGACCGAGCGCGACAAGGGGCTGGTGTGCATCCTCGACAACCGGATCCTGACGAAGCGCTACGGCCAGGCGTTCCTCAAGGCGCTGCCGGATGCGCCGGTGGAAGTGATCGGGTGATTTTCGTTAGTGCCTGAACGGGACGAGCCGGGAGATCGCGGTTTTCAGCAGGGCGCTGTCCCATTGGCCGGGGGCGGTGGCGGTGTTGCCGAGGTAGCCGTAATTGAGCACGCTGCCGCATTGCGCGCATAACAGCCGGGACACCGGGGCCAGCGGCCCCATGCCCATGGTGGCAACCGGCAAGCCGTGATCGGCCAGTTGGAACCCGGCGAGGCGCGCGACATCCGCCGGTGACGCGAGCCTAGCGGCGGCTTTGAAAACCGCAGCACCCGCCGCCTTCGCCTGCCTGGCAGCGTGCTCGAGAACGGCCGTGTCGGGGAGTTTTTCGAAATCGTGCCAAGAGGCGATCCACGGGATTTTCCGTTCCGCCAGCTCCTTCAAAAAGGCTCCCGTTTCGGGAATGCTGGCGACCTCGATGTCGAGCCATGCGGCTTGGTCCAGCACGCCCCGTAGCAGCGCCACCCGGGCGGCGGCGTCCAGCGCCTGTGCCCCGCCTTCCTCGACCCGCCGCGCCGTGAATAACAGCGGGATTTCCGTCAAGTGGCTCCACGGCGGGGATTCGGTTGCCACGGCCCCCGTGTCTAATAGATCGAGACGGACCTCCGCGATGTCGCAGGATTCCCTGACTGACACAGCCGTTGCTTCGCGCAAGTCCAGCACGCTGCCAAAGCTTCCAACGACCCGCGGGCGACCCTCTTCCAGCAGAACTTTCGCACTCGCCATGGCCAAGTGATGGGTTTCAAATGGCGGCCCGTCAATCACTTGTGGCGACGGCTTGAGCTGGCTGTATTTACTTCGGGCGAAATTTTAGCGGAAATCGTGATTTTCTCTGGTCAACCCGAAACTCTAGTCCCTACTTTCTTTCAAAACCCATACCGTATGAACTTTCTGACCCCCTGCTCCCCCTCAATCGCCGCCGTTGCGGTCCTCGCAGTTATTTCCATGGGAAGCGCATTCGGGCAGGCCGCCAAGGTCGTCGGGGAGAAGCCCTCGTTTGAGGAAATGCAGTCGCCGCAGTTTCAGGTTTCTTCGGGCGGCAAGGAAAAAAGCTTCAAGCCGAAGGATTGGCTCGAGATCGAAGCCAAGTTGAAAATCTCCCTCGCTCCGGAACCTGCCACGAAGATCTGTGAGAAAATCACGGTCAAGTGGTACATCGCGGTGAAGAACCCGGAGAAGTCTGGCACCATGCTGCTGCTCACCAAGACCGTCGAGCATGTGAACGTGCCCTTGGAGGAAGACATTTACTGCTCCGTGTATCTTTCCCCGGGCTCGATCAAGCGCCTCACCGGTTCTGACAAGGGCGGCAAGAACGCCGTCGAATATGTCGGTTACGAGGTGCTGGTGAACGGCGAGAAGAAGATCGAAGAAACCAACAAGGGCAAGCCCGGTTGGTGGAACGCGGCGTCGGACAAAATTTCCCGCAGCGAATCGGTGCCACTTCTCAACAAGAGTGAGACGCCATTCAGCAACATGTGGTGGGATCGCTATGCGGAAATTGGCTTGGAACGCCACTGAATTCGGCATTGCCCCTGTCTCCGCCTCCACGCCTTTCCATCTATCACCATCGCATCATGGCTGACAATCAGACCACCGTCGCACTCAATATCGGATCTCAGCGCATCGGCATGGCCGTTTTCGAAGTCTCGAAAAATGGCAGCCTGATCCTCAAGGCTTATGACTCGGAAACCATCGTCGCGGATCCCGCGATGGAGTCATCCAAGGTTTCCCAAACCCGGGTTGCGATAGCCGATCTCGCCCAACGGCTCAAAGTCGGCAAGACCAAGGCGCGCTACGCGATTTCAGGCCAGTCGGTTTTCACCCGTTTCGTGAAGCTGCCACCGCTGCAGGAGGACAACATCGAGCAGTTGGTGACTTTCGAGGCGCAGCAACATGTCCCTTTCCCGTTGGCGGAAGTGGTTTGGGATTACGAACTCATCGAAGGGGCCGACGACAAGGAAGTGGTCATTGTCGCGATCAAAGCGGAAGCGCTTGATGAACTCAATTCTGCGGTCAACGACAGCGGCCTCGGCACTTCGGAAGTCGATGTCGCGCCGATGGCCATCTACAACGCCTTCCGCGCCACTTACGGCAATCCGGAAGAGCCGATCCTGTTGATCGACATCGGGGCCAAGACCAGCAACCTGCTCTACATCGAAGGCCGCCGCTTTTTCACCCGCAGCATCGCCATCGGTGGTGGTGCGATCACTGCGGCCATCGCCAAGGAATACGGCATTTCCTTCATGGATGCCGAGCATCAGAAAATCTCCAACGGCCTCGTCGCCTTGGGCGGCGGACACACCGAGCAAATGGACGAAGCCGTGGCCGCGCTGGCGATGGTGATCCGCAATGCCCTGACCCGCCTTCCTGCAGAAATCGCCCGCACCACCAATTATTACCGCAGCCAGCACGGTGGCAGCGCGCCGCGGCGGGTGCTCTTGGCCGGTGGCGGAGCCAATCTCCCGTACACCCTCGAATTTTTCCAAGAGAAGTTGAATCTGCCGGTCGAGTATTTCAATCCGGTTAGAAACGTCACCATCGGCAAGGGTGTCGATGCCGCCGTGGTCCAACGCGAAGGTCACCTGATGGGCGAACTCGTCGGCCTCGGCCTGCGGGGAATCGGCAAATCCGCCATCAACATCGACTTGGTCCCGATGGTCGTCGAGCAATCGCGGGCGGCGGACCGGCGCAAGCCGTTCCTCATCGCGGCAGCAGCGGTCTTGTTAGGCGGAATGGCACTCTGGGCGGTGTTCCAGAATGTCGCGGCTTCGAAAGCCAAGGAGGAAGCCCGCACCATGGATGAACAGCGTGAAGCGCTGGCACCTCTCAAGTCGGAAATCGATCAGCTTTTGAAGAAAGAGGACAACCTCCGCCAGATCGCCAGCGGCTACACCGATGCGGAAACGGCCCACGCGTATTGGATGGATGTGATTGCCGAACTCCGCGGCGCTTTCGCCAGCGATGCGGTCTGGTTGACCGACTTTGAACCACTTTACGGCTATGACCCGTTAGCTGTGGGCGCGAAGTCTGCGGGCGGCAAGCCGGATTCCAAGTCAAACGGCAAATCCGTGATCAAGGCCGATTTCTGGTCGGCCGCTTACGGCACCTCGGCGCTGGTTGACATCAAGGTGGAAGAGCCGGCCCAAGGTCAAGGCCAAGGCAAAAGAGGTACCGCTGCCGCACCAGGCGAGGTGACTGCCAACGCCGTTCGGATCAAGGGCTTCTGGCGGACATCCACCAGCCAGAACGTGGTCTCCGCGTTGCTGAAGAACCTTCGCGACAACTCGGCCACCTTCCGTTTCAAGGTTAAGGACGCTAAAGACGCTGACATGATCCTCAGCGATGACCGGATTTTGGATATCACCGTGGCTGGCAAGCCCGGGGAGCTGGGGCTTCCCTTTGAAATCACCCTGCCATTGGCTCGCGAAGTCGCGATCAAGTGAATTTCATCAACCATTTGCCTTCTGAATTATGAGTTGGATCAAGGATAACAAGTTTATGGTAGGCCTCGGCGGTGGAACCCTTGCGGGCATCATCCTGTTGTATGTGGTGGGTTCCCAAGGCGCCACGCGTTACGACGAAGCCAAGGAAAAATTCGACGCTGCGGCGGGCGAAGCCACCGTTTTCGAGAAGCTCGCACTCTATCCGAAAACCGAAAACAAGAACGAAAAAAGCAAGGCTCTCGGCGACTACGGCAAAGCGGTGGAATCCATCCAAACCGCGTTCGCGCCTTTCCGCCCGAAGGAACTCAAGAACGTCACCCCGCAGGAGTTCACCAACCATCTGCTGGCGGCCAACACGGAAGTCCGCAAGGCTTTCAAGGATGCCGGGACGATCGTTCCGGAAGCCTTTTTCGTGGGCTTTGAAAAATACCAGACCACGTTGGCAAACGGCAACGCGACCGGCATTCTTGACTATCAGCTCGGCTCCATCAAGAACCTGATGCTGGCCTTGGCCACGGCGAAGCCCACCGAACTGAAGAACCTCTGCCGCCCGCCCCAGCCGGAGGATGAAGGCCAGGTGTTCGTCCCGCCCGCGACGATGACGGCCCGGCCATTTCCGCTGGAGATCACTTTCAATGGCCCCGAGAAGACCGCCCGGGAGTTCATTTCCTCGCTCGGCAAATTGGACAATCAATACGTCGTGGTGCGTTCGATGCGCGTCACCAACATGAAGAAGGAGCCGCCTCGTGCGGCCGATGCCCAGTTTGACAAAGCCGCTGCGGCCAAGCCTGCTGCTGCGGATCCCTTTGCCGGAGGATTCGTGCTACCCGGTGATGAAAAGCCAGCCGGTGCGCCCCCCGAGAAGCCGGCAACTCCGGCAGCCGCCCCGAAAGTGGCCGACTCCAGCCGGATCCTCTCGCAAGTGTTAGGAAACGAGCAGGTCCAGGTGTTCCTCCGGCTCGACCTCCTCGAATTTCTTCCCGCCAAGAAGACCAATTAACCCTGACAACCGCCCATTTCCCAATCATGTCCTGGTTTTCCAAGAATTACGAAAAAGCCGCCCTCGGCGGAGCCGTCGCCATTGCCCTGGGTCTTGCCTACACGGGTTGGTCCAAGTTCGGCACTGTCGAAACGGACTTCGGCACCGGCCTCAAAGGGACCGGGAACAACAACGCCGCCGTCCGCGACGCGGATTTGATCCCCAAGTCGGTGGCTTCGCTCAAACTCGACCGCACCTGGGTGCAGGCGCTCGACGGCGACCGGCCGGTGGATCTGTTCGTCGGGATTCCGTTGTTTGTGCCAAGCTCCGCCCCCGACACCACCATCGACTTGCGTGGCAAGGATGCCGTTCTCGTCCATCCGCCGATTCCTAACACTTGGTGGCTCGACAATCACATCGACCCGGGATTTGCCGATTCACCGAACCGCGATCCCGACCAGGATGGATTCTCCAACCTCGAGGAATATAACGGCAAGACTGATCCGAATAACATCAAGGCATTTCCTCCGCTCATCGCCAAGCTGATGTATGTGCGGGACGAAAGCCTCGGGTGGGTGATCCGTCCGAGCTTTGGGGATAACGGCAAATTCCCGTTCACCTATAGGGACACCAAGGGTGGCGAGAACAAGACCGGCGCGGCCAACATGATCGAGCCTAACGGGCTGTTCTTCGCCAATGGCACCATGGCTAACCGTTTCAAGCTGCTCGGGTCCGAGGTTCGGAAGGAACTCAACAGGGCCACCAAGACCGAGAAAGACGTGACCATCGTGCGCATCGAAGACCAACGCCCGAACAAGAAAGGCATGATCTATGAGTTTCCGTCTCCGCTTGCGGAAGAACGCATGAACGAACATCTGAAATACGATCGGACGGCAATCCTCTCGTTGGAGGCACTCGGCCTGCAGGGCAGGGAGTTCAAGGTTGAGGAAAACCTGACGTTCGCCCTTCCTCCCGATGGTCCGAAGAAAGACTATCTCCTCAAAACGATCACTCCCGAATCCGTCACCATTGAATACACCAACCCGGCTGGAGAAAAGAAGTCCATCGTGATCAGCAAAGGCAGCCTGCCCAAGATGGATGACTAAGATCCTCGAAAAAATCGCTTTCCAAACCTCGAAAACATCGCCAGAAAACCTCAGCTCACCATGCAAAAAATGCCAATCTATCATTCCAGTCGCACTGCCCTCGCGTTGATGGCCGTGGCATCTTCCATGCCGGTCACCGTCACGATTGCGAATGCAGGCGAAGGCGGCTCCGGCCTCAGCGGTCTCGCCCAACGTGAAATGATCCGCCGTCAGGATGCCGTTGCGGATGGCGACGCGCTTTTAAATGAAGGCCGCGCGGCTTACGCCAAAGGAGACTACCAACAAGCGGTTGATAAATACCGCCAGGCCTTGGACCGTCTCCCGAGTGCTCCCATGGTCTCCGACCGCCGCGCAAGCTACACCGCGCATTACAGTGACGCGAGCGTGGCCCTGGCAATGCAGGATCGCAAGGTCGGCAAGTATGCCGAGGCCCGCACCTTGCTGGACGGCGTGATTGCCGTGGATCCGAACAATGCCGATGCCAAGCGTGAATTGGGTTACCTGGATGACCCGATCCGCACCAACCCGGCATTGACCTTCGAGCACACCCAGAACGTGGACAAGGTCCGTCGCGGTCTCTACACTGCGGAAGGTAATTTCAACTTGGGTAAATACGACGATGCGAAACGCGAGTATAGCAATGTGCTCCGGACCGACCCCTATAACTCCGCCGCCCGTCGCGGATTGGAACAAGTGGCCGTCGCCAAATCCGACTACTATCGCGCCGCCTATGACCAAACCCGCGCCGAATTGTTAAGTCAGGTGGATGCCGCCTGGGAACTATCGGTGCCCGCCGACACTCCGGTGAATGTTGATACCCACATTGGTGGCGAGGACAAGAGCATTGGGGAGCAATATATCAGGAGAAAACTTCAGACGATCATTATCCCGAAGATTGATTTCGAAGACACCACCGTGGAGGAAGCGATTGATTTCCTCCGCCTGCGGGCGGCTGAACTCGATAGCACGGAACTCGACCCTGCCAAGAAAGGCGTCAACATCGTGATTCGTCGTCCGCGCGCCGCTGCGGCCGCTGGCGGCGCCGATGCCGGAATCACTCCCGCCGCAGGAGCCGCTGAAGCTCTGCCAATGGCCGGTAGCGATCCGGGCACTCTCCGCGTCAAGGAACTGCGGATCCACAACATTCCGTTGGCGGTTGCCCTCAAGTATATCTGCGACCAAACCAAGCTCCGCTACAAGGTGGATGACTACTCGGTGACCCTGGTCCCGGCCACCGAAAGCGGTCAGGAAACCTTTACCCGCACTTTCCGCGTTCCTCCTGACTTCCAGACGGAACTCGACAGTGGCGGGGGTGAGGCCGGGGGTGGTGCCGCTGCGGATCCATTCGCCGAGCCGAAGGCGGGCGGGGCGACCGCGCTTGCGCCGCGCAAGCCGATCATGGAACTTCTCAAAGCTGCGGGCATCAACTTCGCCGAAGGAAGCTCGGCGACCTTGAGCAATGCGGGTTCACTGCTCGTCACCAACACTCCCGGGGAACTCGACAAGATCGAGCAACTCGTCCAGCAGTATAACAAAGCTCCGAAGCAGGTGAAGATCACCACCAAGTTCGTTGAAATTTCCCAGGAAAACAGCGATGAGCTTGGATTCGACTGGATCATCAGTCCGTTCAGCCTGTCCAACACGGTCTTCGGCAGCGGCGGCACCATCGGCAACCAAGGTGGCCGCACCGGCTCCGACTTCATCAGCCCGATTGATGGCACTTCCGTGGAAGGCATCCCGGCGGCTAACAACCAGTTCACCCAGTATGGCACGACCAACGGCCTGCGCAGTGGTGATCAGGCGATCAGCCGCAACAGCATTGATGCGATCCTCAACAATCCAACCCGCACCGCACAACGGGCCAATGTCGCTCCCGGCATCGCCTCGCTAACCGGCCTGTTCTCGGACGGCCAGGTGCAGTTGATCATGCGCGGACTCGCCCAGAAGAAGGGGGCCGATTTGATGACCGCGCCGTCGGTGACGGCCAAGTCCGGTCAAAAGGCAACGATCGAAATCGTGCGTGAGTTTATCTACCCGACCGAATACGAACCCCCGGAACTTCCTCTAAGCACTGGCAGCAGCTTCGGCGGCGGCGGTGTCCTGGGACTCGGTGGTCTCGGCGGCGGCGGCGGCGGAAGTTTCCCCGTCACTCCTGCAACGCCAACCGCGTTCCAAACCCGCAACACCGGGGTCACTCTCGAAATCGAGCCGACCATCGGAGCAAACGATTTCGTGATCGATCTCCGCTTCGCGCCGGAAATTGTCGAGTTCGAAGGATTCATCAACTACGGCAGCCCGATCCAATCGTCGTCCACCGATGCCTTGGGCAATCCCGTCACCAACGTGATCACCGAGAACCGGATTGAAATGCCGGTGTTCTCCGCCCGCCGGGTCAACACCGCTCTAACCATCTATGACGGTTACACGGTCGCGGTCGGTGGCTTGATCTCCGAAAACGTCCAGAACGTCGAGGACAAGGTGCCAATTCTCGGAGACATCCCGATCATCGGCCGCCTGTTCCAAACCAAGGCGGAGAACCGCATCAAGAGCAACTTGATCATCTTCGTGACGGCGCAGATCATCGACGCGACAGGCCGTCCGCTCCGCGGCGCGGAGGCGGGCCAGTCGATCCCGGTTTCGACGGATGGTGGTGGTAGCGATCTCGGTCCTTCGGTTCTTCCGCCGCTCGACATGCCGGCGCAATAACCGATTCCTAGCGAAAAAATTCACCAGCGGGGCGAAGGAGCAATCCTTCGCCCCGTTGTGCGTTGTCCATCCATCAGGTTGGCCTGTTCTGTTCTTGATCTGGTGACGCGTTCTCCTGATTCTCCGGCCCATGCGAGTGATGGCACTGACGGGCGGAATCGCCTCGGGAAAATCCACGGTTTGTCGCTTGCTCCGCGAGTGGTTGCCCGGGATTGTGATTTTCGACTGCGACGCTGCGGTCAACGGAATGCTTGAGTCGGACCCCGCAGTGGCAGCAATGATCGCCGACGCTTTCGGGGATCAGGCACTCGACTCCGATGGCCGGATCGACCGTCACTTCCTGCGTGGTCGGGTGTTTGCGGATGAGTCGGCCCGCCTCAAGCTCGAGTCCATCCTCCATCCGAGAGTTCGTCAGGAATGTCTTGATTCCCTGGAGCGGGCTGCTACACGGGGGGCGGAATTATTCGTAGCAGACGTTCCGCTCTTCTTTGAGAAGGGATTCGATTTCGGCCAAACCCAGGTGCTCGTCGTCGCTTCTTCCCGTTCCACTCAAATCCAGCGGCTCAGGGCACGCGGCGGATTCGATGATCGTTTGATCGAGTCGATCCTTGCTGCCCAACTTCCGGTTCAGGAAAAGATGTCCCGCGCGGATGTGGTTTTTTGGAACGAAGGTCCGCCCGCCGTGCTCCGCTCACAAATCCGCCGTTTCGCCCAAGCATTTCTCATGACTCATCCCAACGAATCCGAAGGCCAGCAATCCCAGGCCGCACCCGCTGCCGCCACGATTTCACCCGTGCCAGCATCCATCGACATCAATCAATTCCGGCTCAAGTCCCTTGCGGAACTTCAAGCGATGGCCGAGGCCGTTCCCGCGAGAATCCAAGGCGGCATTCCGAAAAGCCAATTGGTTTATGAACTCCTCTGCTTTTACGGCCACGAGGGAGCCGGGCTGGTTTGCGAAGGCATCCTCGAGCAGGCGAAGGACAACTTCGCGATGTTGCGCGATCCCCAGCGCAGTTTCCGTCCGGGACCGGATGACATTCACCTCAGCTCGAACCTCGTCCGCGACCTCGGCTTGCGGGTCGGCCAGGCGCTCAAAGTCCGGGTCCGCGCACCGCGCGAGCGGGACAAATATCTATCCGGTTACGAGGTGATCGACGTGGAAGGCCAGCCCGCCGCAGACTATCAGCCGCCGACGGAGTTCGACCGGCTCACGCCGTTGTTCCCGGACCAGCGGATCCACTTGGAAGGAGAGGGCGTGGATTTCCTCGGCGTCCGCGTGATCGACCTGATCGCGCCGTTAGGCAAAGGCCAGCGCGGAATCATCGTCGCTCCCCCGCGCGGCGGGAAAACGATCCTGCTCAAACAGATCGCCCGCTCGATCCGCCTCAATCACCCGGACGCCGAGCTGATCATCCTGTTGCTCGACGAACGTCCGGAAGAAGTCACCGATTTCGAAGAGACCGTTGGTTCGCAGGTGTTTGCCTCCACCTTCGACGAGTCGCCGCGCCGCCACGCGCAGGTGGCGGATCTGGTCATCGAGCGGGCCAAGCGGCTCGTCGAGCGCGGCAAGGATGTGATCCTGTTGTTGGACAGCCTCACCCGGCTCGCCCGCGGCCATAACTCCGCGATGCAAGGCGGCCCGATCGGTTCCGGCGGTGTCAGTCCGGCGGCGCTGCAGAAGTCCCGCAAGTTTTTCGGCACGGCCCGCAATGTCGAAGAGGGCGGTTCTCTAACGATCCTGGCGACCGCTCTCGTGGAAACGGAAAGCCGTCTCGACGATGTGGTCTTCGAAGAGTTCAAGGGCACCGGCAACATGGAAGTGCGCCTCGATCGCGAGCTTGCCGAGCGGCGGGTATTCCCGGCGATCCACATCCCGCAGTCCGGCACCCGCAACGATGACCGGCTCTATCATCCGGATGAATTCTTGAAAGTGGTCGATATCCGCAAACAGCTCGCCGGGCTGCCGATCGGCGATGCGATCGAGACCTTGCTGGCGAATCTCAAGGCCACCAAAACCAACGCCGAGCTGCTCCTTCGCGGGCTCCGTTGAGGCGGATTTCGGACGAAGATTTCGGGGCTTGCAGGGGGCGTTTTTCCCTCAACTGCTTCATTGACACCGGAATGGCACCTGAATAGCCTCCCGCGCCTTGTGCTGGGCTGGGTGAATCATTTCCCGTGTTCCAGCAGTCAATGCTCATAACTCGATATCACCACAACGATGGCAACCAAAAAGAAGGCCGCAAAACCTGCGGCCAAGAAAAGCGCTCCGAAAGCCGCCAAGTCCGCGGCCAAGAAAACCGCAGCGAACAAGACCATTTCTAACAAGAAGGTCAAATACGTTTACAACTGGGGAGCTGGCAAAGCCGACGGTAACGGCGGCATGAAGCCCCTTCTCGGCGGCAAAGGTGCCAACCTTGCTGAAATGACCCGCATCGGTTTGCCGGTGCCTCCCGGCTTCACGATCTCCACCGAGGTCTGCACTTACTTCTACGATAACAAGCGCAATTACCCCGTCTCGCTCCAAGCGGAGATGGAAGCCGGCGTGAAGAATATGGAGAAAATCATGGGCTGCAAGTTCGGCGACGCCAAGGGCATGCCGCTTCTCGTCGCCGTGCGCTCTGGTGCCCGCGATTCGATGCCGGGCATGATGGACACCATCCTCAACCTCGGTCTCAATGACGCGACGGTTCAATCTCTAGCAGCCGTCACCAAGAACGAGCGCTTCGCCTGGGATTGCTATCGCCGCTTCGTCCAGATGTATGGCGACGTCGTCCTCGGCGTGCAGAAGACCGAAGGTGAAGAGCACGAGCCGTTCGAAGTCGAAATCGAAACCTTCAAACACGACAAATACGGCAAGGACATCATCGACTCCGATCTAACCGCCGACGACCAGAAGGAACTCGTCAAGCGTTTCAAGGCCCTCGTCAAAAAGCGCACTGGCCACAGCTTCCCGAGCGATCCATGGGACCAGCTCCGCGGTGCCGCAGGCGCTGTCTTCGGTTCGTGGATGAACGACCGCGCGATCGTCTATCGCCGTAAATACAACATCCCCGCCGCCTGGGGCACCGCCGTCAACGTCCAGGCTATGGTTTATGGCAACACCGGCGAAACCTCCGGCTCCGGCGTCGCCTTCACCCGCAACCCGGCCAACGGCGTCAACGAATTTTACGGCGAGTTCCTCATGAACGCCCAGGGTGAAGACGTCGTCGCCGGCGTCCGCACCCCGGAGCCTGTTAGCAAGCTCAAGGCCGCGATGCCCAAGCCGTTTGCCGAACTGATGAAAGTCCGCTCGATCCTTGAGAAACATTTCAAGGACGTGCAGGACGTCGAGTTCACCGTGCAGGAAGGCAAGCTGTTCATGCTGCAAACCCGCAACGGCAAGCGCACCGCCGCCGCCGCGCTCAAGTTCTCGATGGACATGGTGAAGGAAAAGCTCATCGACTGGGAAACCGCCGTGATGCGCAACCCTGCCGAGCAGCTCGACCAACTCCTCGCGCCGATCTTCGACATCGAGGAAGCTGCCAAGGCCAAGGTCATCGCGACCGGCCTTCCCGCCGGCCCGGGTGCCGCATCCGGCAAGGTCTATCTGAATGCCGACCGCGCGGTGCTCGCCGAAGCACGCGGTGAGAAGGTTCTGCTTGTCCGCAACGAAACCAGCCCGGAAGACCTCCGCGGCATGATCGCCGCCGAAGGCATTCTAACCGCCAAGGGCGGGGTTTCCTCGCACGCCGCGCTCGTTGCCCGCCAGATGGGCAAGGTTTGCGTCTGCGGTGCTGCCGCACTCGACATCAACTACGACAAACTCACCGTCACCGCTTCCGGCCAAACCTTCAAGGAAGGCGACTACATGAGCATCGATGGCACCAGCGGCACCGTCTATGGCGGCGAGCTGAAAACGGCTCCATCGGAAATTATCTCTGGCATTGTTAGCGGCGATAAGGCCGCCATCAAGACGGAGAAATTCAAGGGCTTCATCCAACTCATGAAATGGTGTGAACAAGCGGCCCGCATGGCCGTCCGCACCAATGCCGACACGCCGGAGCAGACCCGCATCGCGATGGCCTTCGGTGCCACCGGCATCGGCCTGACCCGCACCGAGCACATGTTCTTCGAAGGCGACCGCATCGACGCGATGCGCGAGATGATTCTCGCCACCACGCTCGAAGCGCGTAAGGCCGCCCTTTCGAAACTCCTGCCCTATCAGCGCGAGGATTTCACCGGCATCTTCACCACCCTCAAGGGCTTCCCTGCGACCATTCGTTTGCTCGATCCGCCGCTTCACGAGTTCCTCCCTCACACCAAGGAGCAGCAGCTCGACCTCGCCAAGAAGCTTGGCATGAAGGTGGAAACCATCATCCAGCGGGTGGCCGAACTCCACGAGTTCAACCCGATGTTAGGCCACCGCGGTTGCCGCCTCGGCGTTGCCTATCCGGAAATCACCGAGATGCAGGCCCGCGCCATCTTCGAAGCCGCCGCTGACGTGGCGAAGAAGAAGATCAAGGTGAAGCCCGAGGTCATGATCCCGCTCGTCGGCTTCAAGCGCGAGTTCGATCTCCAAGCCGAGATCGTCCACCGCGTGGCGAAGGAAGTCATGACCGAGAAGAAGGTGAAGTTCGAATATCAGGTCGGCACCATGATCGAAGTCCCGCGCGGTGCTCTCACCGCCGATGAGATCGCGGAAGGCGCCGAGTTCTTCAGCTTCGGCACCAACGACCTCACCCAGACCGCGCTCGGCATCAGCCGCGACGACATGGGCGCGTTCCTGTTGCCCTACGTCGAGAACGACGTCTTCGCGAAGAACCCGTTCGCCACGCTCGACACCACCGGTGTCGGCCAGCTCATGGAAATCGCCATTGCCAAAGGCCGCAAGACCCGCCCGGACATCAAGCTCGGCATCTGCGGTGAGCACGGTGGTGATCCATCGTCGGTGGTTTACTGCCACAAGCTCGGCCTCGCCTACGTTTCCTGCTCGCCTTACCGCGTGCCGGTCGCCCGCCTCGCCGCAGCCCAAGCTGCCATCGAGGAGAAGCGCGCCGCCAAGAAGAAGTAAGCGTCCCTCGTTCTAACGAATGATTCCAAGGCCGCCCCGGGAAACCGGGGCGGCTTTTTGTTCTGGCGGCGAATCCGTGGCCGCAAGCGATTGAAAAACACCCAAGGACAGCCTCACCTCAATGGCTGGAAGACTGCTACAGATTCTGCATCGAAGGAAAACTGTCCTCGGGCGTCGAAAACCGCCCATCGCGAATCGCCTCTTGCCAAGCCTCCGGAATTCCCCCTGCCTAGCAGCATCCGCTTCAGTTGACTTTTGCCAGCTTTTGAACTCCCCGTCCACCAGGAAGGAATTCCTCGATCCTACCTTCCCTATGAAAGCACTCGTCTCTCTCGTCCTCACGCTCTTCTTCCCGGCGCTGCTCCACGCGGAAGACTCCGTGCTTCCCGCCGGGGACGGCACCTATATCCCGGATCCGCTCGAAGTCCCGACCTTCACTCCGCCGCCTCCGGTCGTCCCCAAAGTCCCACTCACCGATGCCGAAGCCACCATCGTCCTCCGCGATGTTGGCGGGCTAACCACCACCCTTCAGCGTGGCCAAGCCTCCATGGCCCCCGATCTCCCCGCGCCGGAACCGACCGTCGATCCGACACCGGTTCTGCT
>JANMJJ010000071.1:0-43919 GCA_031371325.1 Akkermansiaceae bacterium
CTCCATCGCCGGAATCTTCCCCGGCGGCGAGCCGCAATAATCACCCGTCTCTATCGCCGTTGCTCGTCTCGGGAGGCCCGGACTTTCACTGGTTGATTTCATGTATGTGCGTTCGCACTGGCTGGAGCGTCTCGCTCCAGACCGTTTGTCCGGGCGTCTCGCCCGGAGGCGGAATGTGCGCGAGGCGAGACGCCTCGGCAACGGTCTGGCGCGAGACACGCCAGCCACTCTGCCAGTGGTCACCCCTCTTCTCGCGCCGGCATTCCCGTCTCGAAGCGCATCAGGTCGGCGATGAAGGTCAGCGGGATGCTGCCGGTTTCGCCGTTGCGGTTTTTCGCCAAGACCAGCTCGGCTTTGCCCGCTTCAGCTTCGCGTTCCTCTTCGTTTTCCGCGTAGTAGGCGGTCCGATAGAGCAGGCCAACCATGTCGGCGTCTTGCTCGATCGAGCCGGATTCCCGCAAGTCCGACATCCGCGGCACACCGAGGCTTTTGCCGGCGCGGCTTTCCGGCCCCCGGTTGAGCTGGGCGAGGATGCAGATCGGAATCCCTAACTCTTTCGCCAGACCCTTGATGCCGGCGGAAATCTCGGCGATCTCCCGCTCCCGCGAGTTTTCCGCCTGCTTAGTACGGGATTTCATGAGCTGGAGATAGTCGATTGCGATGAACTGGATATCCTCGTCGCGCTTCTTGCGGCGGGCTTTGGCGCGCAGTTCGTTGATGGAAATGCCCGGCGTGTCGTCGATGAACAGCTTCGCGGCGGAGGTTTCCAGTGCCGCCCGTTGAATCCGCTGGAGATCGCCCTTGGTCGGAACATAGCCGCGCGAAAGCTGGCTCATCGCGAATTTCGAACGCGAGAAAACAAGCCGCTGGACGAGTTGGAACGCGCTCATTTCGCAGGAAAACACCATCGACGACTTCCCTTGGTCAAGGCAGATGTGCTCCACCATGTTCATCATGAACGAGGTCTTGCCCATCGACGGCCGCGCCGCGACGACGAACATTTCCCCCGGCTTCAGGCCGCTGCTCTTGCGGTCCAGCTCCTCGAATCCGGTCGAAATCCCCTGCGCGCCCTTTTCACCTGCGATCAGTGCTTGGAATTGCTCGATGACTTCATGCACCGACTGCTTGATCGTCGGAGCCTTGTTGGTTTCCGAGCCTTCGCGGATCGCGAGCACCTTGGCCTCCACCGAGTCCAGCAACGCCGCCACCTCGTCCGGCGCATCGTAGGCTTGGGCGATGGCCTCGTTGGAATTCTGGATGATCGACCGCAGCACGAACTTGTCCTTCACGTGCTGCAAGTGGTGGCGGAAATGCCCCGGACTCGGCGCGTAGGTGTAAAGGTCCGTCAGCGACGACGGCCCGCCGACGCGGTCTAGCAGACCTCGATCCAACAACCGCTGCACCAGCGAGACCAGTTCCACCTCGTTTCCAGCCTCGAACAGCTCGATGAGAAACCCGAACAACGTCGAGTGCGACGGCAGATAGAAATGCTCCTGCGTCAGCTTCTCCTCGATCGCCACCCCGATGTATTCCTGCGGGTCCTGGAGCATCGAGGACAGCAGGCTCTTCTCCGGTCCCAGCGCGTGCGGCAGCGCACGGGTCACATCGTCCACCGCCGTCGCTCCTTGTTGGAGATCGGCGGTTTTTCGGAAGGGAGGTGCTTTGGTTTCGACGGCCATGGGTGGGCCGCGACGATGGCAGGAACGGAACTGGCAGGTCAATCCCGCCGCTTGGGGACAACTGGAAACAGTTTGGGAATAATCGCCTGCCCCGCTGATTTCCAACCGAGCGCGGAGTGACTGCCCCCCGAAAATTTTCCGGCGGCCTCCCAAATTGCCAAAATGTTCAATCTGTGTATCTTCGCCCCATGAGCCGACTGAGTATCGAGATTGACCCGGAGCAACACCGCCAAATCAAAACGCTGGCGACCTTCGCGGGGCTGTCCATCAAGGATTATATCATTCAAAAGACCCTTCCCTCGAAAACGAAGGAAGCGGACACCACCAATCATCTGCTTTCCTCTCCCGCAAATGCCAAGCGATTGCGGGACGCATTGGAAACTCCCCGCTCCGATTATCGTGTGTTCGAAACGATGAAAGACCTTGAGGATGCGCTTGGAATTTGAACATCAGGCGTTCGAAGACTTGAGATAACATGCGAGCCGTCATCCAACGCGTTCTTGAAGCCTCGGTGGAGATCGATGGCGAAACCGTTTCCACGATCGGCCCCGGCCTCTTGATCCTGCTAGGAGTGGCGGACGGGGATGCGGCGGAGGACGTGGCATGGCTCCGCGGCAAGATCGCGCGGATGCGGATTTTTTCCGATGCGGAGGGGAAGATGAACCAGGCGGTGATGGAGACCGGGGGCGAGATCATCGTGGTCAGCCAGTTCACGCTGCACGCCTCGACGAGGAAGGGCAACCGGCCGTCGTTTCTGCGGGCGGCGGTGCCGG
Organism: Akkermansiaceae bacterium; assembly: GCA_031371325.1. GTDB lineage: Bacteria > Verrucomicrobiota > Verrucomicrobiia > Verrucomicrobiales > Akkermansiaceae > Luteolibacter. Next base: position 2,453 of record JANMJJ010000071.1, read on the forward strand.
GGATTTCGGAACCGCTTTACGAGGCGTTTTGTGCGGCGCTGGAAATGGAGCTGGGCAAGCCGGTGGGGCGGGGAGTTTTCGGCGCGGAAATGAAGGTGGCGCTGGTGAACGATGGACCGGTGACGATCGTGATCGATAGCCGGGCGCGGGAGTGACATTCTCTTGCATCGCCCGGATCGGCTGCCTAGCTTTCCGCCGCCGTGCCGATTACTGCCATTCTAGCCCTTGAAGATGGACGCTGTTTCGAAGGAACCGCCTTCGGAGCCACCGGAACCACCACCGGAGAAATTTGTTTCAACACCTCGATGACGGGCTACCAGGAGGTGATCACCGATCCGTCCTACCGCGGCCAAATCGTCTCGATGACCTACCCGCAGATCGGGAATTACGGGATCAACCCGCAGGACGCGGAGTCGAAAGGACCGCACATCCGGGCGTTCGTGATCGGCGAGTTGTGCGAGGTGCCGTCGAACTGGCGCTCGAGCCAGCCGCTTGCTGCGTATTTGGCGGAAAATATGATTTTGGGAATCGAGGGAATCGATACCCGGGCGCTCACCAAGCACCTGCGATCGCTCGGGGCGATGCGCGCCTGCGTGACGACCGAACTGGACCGCGAAGCCGCCATCGCCGCTGCCAAAGCCTCACCGTCGATGGAAGGAATGGACTACGTGCAGGAAGTTTCCACGCCGGAATCCTACGTGTGGAGCGAGGAATCCCGCGAGTGGACCTTGCCCAACGTCTTGACCGGAAAAACCGCCTACTACGAAACTCTCCCGCCCGTCCGCCACCGGATCGTCGCCTATGATTTCGGCCTGAAATACAACATCCTGCGCCGTCTGCGCCAGGCAGGTTTCGAGGTGGAGGTGGTGAATTCCCGCACCACGGCGGTGGAGGTGCTGGCGAAAAACCCGGACGGGCTTTTCCTCTCGAACGGCCCCGGCGATCCGGCGGCGCTCGGCTACATCCATGAGGAAATCAAGGCGCTCCTCGGCAAGCTGCCGGTGTTCGGGATTTGCCTGGGAAATCAGATTCTCGCCCATGCCTTCGGCGGCACGACCTTCAAACTGAAATTCGGCCACCGCGGTGGCAACCAACCGGTCAAGGATCTGCGGACCGGAAAAATCTCGATCACCTCGCAAAACCACGGTTTCGCGGTGGATCCGGATTCGCTCCCGCCGGAAATCGAAGTCACCCATCTCAACTTGAACGACGGGACCGTGGAAGGAATGCGCCACCGCGAATTGCCGGTGTTCAGCGTGCAATACCACCCTGAGGCCGCTCCCGGGCCTAACGATGCGAGCTACTTCTTCGAGGAGTTCGCCAATCTAATCTCGAAAACAAAAGAGGTTTAACCGCGAATGGACGCCAATGGACGCGAATTGATTTTCAAGGATGAGGTTTACGCCATCATTTCGTGCGCTCTTGAAATCATCAATGGCATTGGGCATGGACTCCATGAGAAGCCTTACGAAAACTCACTGGCCGTCGAGTTCAGATACCGGGGTATCCCTTTCATCCAACAACCTAAATTTCCGGTCGTGTGGAGGGAGGTTCTGGTCGGGGAATTCATCCCGGATCTCATCGCCTACGAAAAAATCATCGTTGATGCCAAAACGATCGACCACATCACTCCGATCGAGCGCGGTCAATTGCTCAACTATCTTCGCATCACCGGCCTACCAGTCGGCCTCATCATCAACTTCAAAAAACCCAAACTCGAATGGGAGCGCATCGTCCTTAGCTCCTGATTTCTTCCATTCGCGTCTATTCGCGTTCATTCGCCGTTAAAAAAATTTCATGAATACCATTATTGTTGGCCTCCAATGGGGCGATGAAGGCAAAGGCAAAATCGTCGATTACCTCACGGAAGGCGCGGACATCGTCGTTCGCGGCCAAGGCGGCAACAATGCCGGTCACACGGTCATCGCGAAGGGCGTCCGCTACATTTTGAACCTGCTTCCATCCGGCATCATCTGGGATGGGAAAATCAACGTCATCGGCAACGGTGTCGTCGTCGATCCCTCGGGACTCGTCGCGGAAATCGAGCGCAACGAAGCGCTGGGCGTCTCCGTCACCCCCGAAAAACTTCTCATCTCGGACCGCGCCCACGTCGTTTTCCCCTTCCACAAGGAACTCGATGCCGCCCGCGAACTTGCGCTCGGAGATCAGAAAATAGGCACCACCAAACGCGGCATCGGCCCGACCTACTCGGACAAGGTGAACCGTTGCGGCATCCGCATCGCCGACCTGTTGGACGAGGAATTCACCCGCGAGCAAGTCACCCGGCGTCTCGTCGACGCCAACGAAATCCTCGCGAAATACGCCCTGCCGCAGTTCACCGCTGAGGAAGTCCTCAAGGAAATCTATACCGCCTTCGCCCGCCTTCGCCCGCACGTCACCAACACGATTCCCGTCCTTCACGCCGCGTGGAAGTCGGGGAAATCCATTCTCTTTGAAGGTGCCCAGGGAACCCTGCTCGACATCGACTACGGCACCTATCCGTTCGTCACCTCGTCGAACACCACCTCCGGTGGCTCCTGCACCGGTTCCGGACTTCCACCCAACGCCATCGGGCGGGTCATCGGCGTTTGTAAAGCCTACACCACCCGCGTCGGCTCAGGCCCCTTCCCCACCGTGGACGAAGGTCTCTCCGAATACCTCCACGGCCTCGGTCGCGAATTCGGTGTTGTCTCCGGCCGTCCGCGCGGTTGCGGTTGGCTCGATACGGTGTTGCTCCGCTTCGCCTGCATGGTCAATGGCGTCACCGGTCTAGCAGTCACCAACGTGGATGGCCTGGACGAATACGCGACCCTGCAAATTTGCACCAGCTACGACATCGACGGCACCATCCACACCCTGCCACCCGCCGACCGCAAGGCATGGGACCGCGCCGTGCCGGTTTATGAAACACTCCACGGCTGGAAATCCGATACCACCGCTTGCACCCGCTACGATGAGCTACCCGCCGAGGCGAAAGCCTATCTAACGCGTTTGTCCGAGCTGTGCGACGCGCCGATCGCTTTCGTGGGCGTCGGGCCGGACCGGGTGCAGACCTTGGTGGTTTCATAGGACATTAAACTCCATGCCTTCCCATCCGGAAATCCCCCGCCATGTCGCCATCATCATGGATGGCAACGGCCGCTGGGCGAAGGAGCGCGGATTCCCCCGGTTGGAGGGTCACCGTGCCGGCGCGGAGTCGGTGCGCGAGGTGATGGAGGCATGCATCGAGCTCGGGGTGGAGTATCTAACGCTCTACGCGTTTTCCTCGGAGAACTGGAGCCGACCGGCGACCGAGGTGACGGCATTGATGAGCCTGCTGGACCGTTTCCTCGACGAGAAAGCCAAGGATCTCGACCGCCAGAACGTCCGGCTTCTCGCCATCGGCCAGCTCGACCGGCTGCCGACGAAAACCCGCGCCCTCATCGATCGCATCAAGGCCCGCACCGCCGGTCACACGACCATGACACTGGTCCTGGCCTTGTCCTACGGCGGTCGCGAGGAAATCGTTTCTGCGGCGCGCTCGCTCGCTACGGACGCCGTCGCGGGAAAAATTTCACCTTCGGACATCGACACCGAGCTCTTCGCCTCGCGCCTGCAAACGGCAGGCATTCCCGATCCGGATTTGCTGGTCCGCACTTCCGGCGAGATGCGCGTGTCCAATTTCCTGCTGTGGCAAATCAGCTATGCCGAGATGGTGATCGTCAAAAAATTCTGGCCGGACTTCCGGCAGGGCGACCTGTTTGAGGTGGTCGAGGAATACAAGCGCCGCAACCGGCGTTTCGGGGCGTTGTGAGGTAGGTAGTTCAACCCTTTAGGGTGTCTTCATCACGCTCCGAAGACACCCTAAAGGGTTAGACTACTACCGTAACCGCCCCTCCTCACATGCTCGGGATCTGGACCAGCTTGGTGTATTCGTAGGAATTCTTGGCGAGGAACTCCGCTTGTTGGCTACCGGTGAAGGTTCTGGTGCGAAGTTGATCAATTCCGAAATCCGAGATCACCGTCACTGAAACCTCCATCGCGGTGACCCGGCCTGAGGCCAGCTGCGCTTGGGACACTGGTCCGCCGACGATTTCGGACTTAATCCCCGTCCCCTGGATAACGAAGGACTTGGTCGTTTGCGCGGTATTGTTTTTGCCGATGGTCACAGGCACGTCGAAGACGGGCGGGGTCTTGGTGGCATCGGTAACTTGGACGTGAAAGGTCATCGAAAATTGGAAGACGTTCTCACAGACGAAGTTCGCGGGGTTGGATAGCTCCGCCGAATATGCTGCTGTAAACACCGTGTCCAAGCTCTTTGCCGTGTTCGTTGAATCGGTTTTACCAAGCAATGTATCGAAGGTCGCCTTGGGATCCTTGAGCAAGCGGTTCAAAACGAATGTCTTAGTGGAACCGCTCGAGTCGATTGGATCTCTATACTTGAGTTGGTAGGCCACACAGGACACATCGCCGCCGAGGTCCGTCGTGGTTCCGATATTTCCGTCATAGCGATCGGTTGCGGCGGTGAAAAAGACCAACCTCGATGCATTCTCACTCTTGATATTACCACCGAGGTTACTCAAATCCGGGTCCACAATCGCCGAGAGCCATTCATTGGTGTTGCCCTTGCGGGTGACCAGCGCTTCGAAGTCGCGCGCCATCGTATCAATCATCGACTTCGCCTGGCGGGATGCGCGAAGCTCCGCACGGCTGCGGTTCCAGGTATCCAGCGCGATCGAAGTGATCGACACTAGGACGGTGACGATGATCGTGGTGATGGCCATGGCGACCATCAGCTCCATCAGGGTGAAGCCGCGCTTGATGGCGGAATTCCGTTGGGTTTTCATAAATGGGTTAGGGTGGGAAACTTAACGGCGAACGGCAAGATTGCGGGTGAACATCGGTTTCTTGAGTTTGGTCGGGTCGAATGCCCCGCCGGTCTTGAGATACGAATAGGCAGAACTTGAGAGGCTAAAAAACTCGGCAGTGACCGCAATCACGGCTTCCGGATAGGTTCCCGAGGCAGTCGTTCCTGTCAGCAGTGGTTCGCCGGGAGACGGGTCTTCGATGACATCTTTGGTGGACAGCGCCAACTGCCCGCTACTGAATACCAGTTGCGTCGCCTTGACCGCGAACACGCGCCCTTCTAGGGCCTCAAGATCATTTTTGAAACTATCATCCGCACCCCCAGTGAGTTTGACCCGTCGCCGCGCCATCGGGACCACAGTATAATCAGTCCCCGCCACACCCGTGGTTTGTTTATAGGGGGCGTAAGTTCTATCAGAGCGAAGCGCGGCCTTGAGGTCGCCGCGATACTGATAGACAAAGATCAGCTCGGGACCGGTCTTCTTCATGGAATCCTGGATCATTTGATAGGCCTTATCAAAACCCGTGGCATACTTGGTTGATTCCTCACCTTTGCGCAGGGTCACCAACTCCTGTTCCAGTGCGGAAGCAAGTCGGTCGGCCTGCTGGACATTGATGGACTTGCGGATGCCTTCGGCGGCGGGTGTGAAGACCACCATGAAGCCGGTGAGAAGCACGGCAAGGACTCCAATGGCAATGACGGTTTCAAGGAGGGTGAAGCCGCGGGTGCGGGCAATGGGAGAGGGTTTCATGGCTTAGAATTCTTTTCCGGTGCCGAGGGACTTGATATCACTCGATATTTGGTCAGGGCTGCGAAAAACCGAGGTCCGGCCATTCCGCCAGACCACGAATCCACCGAAGTCGCGCTTGCCGGCGGAGGTCACTTTCGGCGGGCTAGCAGAAGCGGGCTTGGTCAGGCTTCTTGCGCCGGAACCGATCACAAAGCTCGCCCCCGGAGTTTTGCAAATCCCCTCGCCGTTGAATTCGTAAATGTAATAGGAGCCTTTATAAGGCGAAATGGGTTTCAAGGCCGCACCATTCGAGTCCTTGAGCTTCGAGTCGCTGACCTCGCTGATAACTCCAGTGCCGCCCGCATGATCGCTCTTGCTATACTTCACGCTGAAAAACGTCTGGTCCGGCAGCATCACACCCCGGCTTGAAATCTCCCAGTTGGGAGTGGCATTGGTCGGATCCTTCGCGCGCCCGAAGGTAGGACTGGACGCGACTCTATCAATTTCCTCGTAGGCCACAACGATTCGTTTCAGATCGTCACCTGTGTTCGAGAGGGTTTTCGACACCAGAACGCAAGCCCGCAGGTTCTTGCCAACCGCCGTGGACCGCGCCTCGTCGAACAATGATTCGGCGGAAGCCACGCCACTGGTCACGCCCTTGCCGCCCATGCCGCCCAAGCCAATGGCTCCCGCAGTCATCAAGATAGACATGATGGCAATGACGACGAGCATTTCCACCAAGGTGAAGCCGGAGTGGTGCCACCGGGATTCGGTTTTCAATTCTGGGTTCATGGGTTTGGAGATGATGTTCAGGTAAAATTGGAGTGATTTCACGGGTGCCGCAAGCGCAAATGTCAATACATCGCATTTACGCGGGTTTTTTATTTGCGGGGTATCTGCCGGCATTTGGACCACTGGTCCAGAGCCATGCAGGCCCGACCATATCAAGGATATTCTTGCGGCTGGCCACCCAGCCGAGCAGTTCTTTCGCGAGCGACGGATCGGCCACCAAGGAAGCGGGATCACCTTCGCGCCGCGGGCCGTATTTGACCGGCACGGTCTTGCCGGTGATCGCCTCGACGGCGGAAATGATCTCTTTCACGGAGACGCCGACACCGGTGCCAAGATTGCAGCGCACGGAGTCGCCGCCAGCGGCCAGATGGTCGAGGGCGCGGGCGTGGGCATCTGCCAGATCTTCGACGTGGATGTAATCGCGGATGCAAGTGCCGTCAGGCGTATCGTAGTCGGTCCCGAAAACCTCGAGATGATCGATTTCGCCGGTCACCGCCATCATCACCCGGGGGATGAGGTGGGTTTCGGGATTGTGATCTTCGCCGATCCGTCCGTCGGGCGAGCAACCGCTGGCATTGAAGTAACGCAGACAGGCGAAGCGCAGGCCCCACGCGGTGCCGCAATCGCCGAGAATCGTCTCGACCATCAGCTTGCTCATGCCGTAGGGATTGATGGGCGCTTGGCGGTTGGTTTCGGTGATCGGGAGCTTGTCCGGAACGCCGTAGGTGGCGCAGGTGGAGGAGAAAACGAACACCTTGCAACCGCACTCCTGCATCACCTGAAGCAGCTTGATCGGTTCGGCGGTGTTGTTCTGATAGTATTTCAACGGGTTGGTCACCGATTCGCCGACGTAAGCGTAAGCGGCGAAGTGGATGACCGCTCCGAACCGATGTTTTTCAAACAACGAGCGAACGAGATTTTGATCGCCCACTTCGCCGACCACCAGTTCGACCTGCGGATCAATGATGGCTTGATCGTGGCCGAACACGAGGTTGTCCAGGACTACGATTTTGCGCCCTTGTCCGGCAAGCAGGCGAACGGTGTGGGAGCCGATATAGCCGGCACCTCCAGTGACAAGGATCGGGGCGTTGGAATCAGTCATAGGTTTGCTGCGGCGAGGAAACCGGAGAAACCACTCCCATGTCAACCCAAGGCAGCCCGAGGCGGAAAATTCAGGGAAAAACCGTTCGAATAGTTCCCCGAGCTGTGGTGTCTTAGTCGCATGAAGAAAAATCTTCGCAATCTGGCCGGTGCCGCAGTGGGAGCTGTGGTCGCCTTGGGTTTCACCTCCTGCGCATACGATCCCTATTATGCCTCGCCTGCGGTCGGGGCCTCTTACAGCTCCGGCTACGGCAATGGCTACGGTTACGGAGGCAGCGGATTTTCCACCTCCGTCTTCATCGGCACCGGCGATCCGAGCTGGGGCTATGATCCCTACTGCTACAGCTACTACGACTATCGCAGCCGCCGCTACTACGATCCCTATTCCTACGGCTACTATCCGGTCGGCTACCGTCCGCCGGTGGTTTATGGAGTGCCCCATCCTTATGGTTGGCATCCAGGTGGTGGCTACATCCGCCCGCCGGTCCGCGTCACCAATGTGACCATTTCAAACTATCAGGACCGGGAATACCGCTATCGCAACTCCAGCTATGGCTGGGCGAAACAGGTCAAGCAACAGCCCGCAAACTCCGGCAGACAGCAAGACTATCGCCAAGGGCAGAGCGTGAATGGCAAGAAGACTTCCCAAGCCCCCTACGCCCGTTCCGGGACGGACTCCCGCTCTTCGGGTTCCTATTCCCGCGAGAGCCAGACCAAGTATCAAGGCAGTCAATCGACGCGGGAAAGCTCGGGCTCTGCGGCCCGCAAACAAGGTAGCGGTGGTATTCCTTCCCACTACAACACTCCCGCAGCTTCCGCCCAACAGCAAGCCAAGCAAGGACAACGCGCGGCCCAAGCTAACAAGAATAATCACCCACAACCGCAGGGCAATCCGCAACAGGGCAATCGCTCGCAAAAGCAAAAACAATCCGATGACGACAAGAAGCGCGACCGCCAATATCGCTAACTGACTCCGCTCATTCCGTCCGCCCGGACTCGCCCGCCTCTCGCCGCTCCCTGTCGCGGCGGAGGCGTTTTAGCGTGATGCGGGGCCGCAACAGCCACTTGCCCAGCATCCACCCCGCCAGACCTCCGCCGAAATGGCAGGCGTGGCCCATTCGGAACCAGCTCCCCAGCCCATGACCGGCAAGCCATTGTCCAAGCGTGGCAAACCCGGGCATCCCCAGATTGGGATCAATCAAGGCGAGGATCAATTCCGCCGTCAGGATTCCGAGTCCGAGGCTTTTTCCCGAAATGGGAATCGGCATCATCCGCGATTGCGGCGACAAGGTGGTCAACAGCAGCAACAGGGCCACGCACCCTCCTGATAGACCGACGAGCAGGGGTGCTTCAGACCCGCCGGGAGCCAGAATCAGATGGCCGATCCCGCCGCCGAGCACTCCGAAGACCGTGGCTTTGACCATGACGGCGTGCCCGGTCATGTGCTCGATTCTCGATCCGATCAAAAGCAGGAAGAGCGAGTTCAAGCCGATATGGAGCCAGCCGCCGTGCAAGAAAGCGTAGGTGAAAATCCGCCAGATTTCCCCAGCGAAAACTTCCTGGCGGTTGAGGCCGAACATTTCAAACCATGACCACGCCGGCTGCCGGTTTTGCCCGCCCACAGCCGTCACCAAGATTTGGATTCCCAAAACCAGCGCCACCCATGTCCAGGTGGCAGGCGCCCTTCCGAGCTGGCGCAAATTCCGCGCGGCATTGGAAAACGGCCCACCGTGCGAAGTCATGACCGTGCGCTTGGAATGATCTAGAAACCGCGAATGAACACGAATTGACGCGAATGAAGATCTGATTTCGAATAACTTGCAGCCATTTCAAATGTCGGAAATCCGGAGATTGTAGTGGTTCCATCCATTACCTATTCGCGTTGATTGGCGTTCATTCGCGGTTCAATTTTCTTTTCAAAAATGAATCCCATCACTCCACCACCCGCGCGCGCGGCTCGCGGTGGACCACGTCGCCGCCATCGGCGCTGGTCACGAACGGCCCGCCTTCGAGCGGAGCCACGCCCGTGAATGCCACATCCGGCATGTCCGTCGGCCTTCCGGCGAGCGGGAAATCCTTGCGCAGCGGGAAATACGGATAGCCTTCCCACATCAGGATGCGCTTCATGTTAGGATGGCCGGTGAAGGGGATTCCCATCATGTCCCAGACCTCGCGCTCGTGCCAATCCGCACCCACCCACAGATCGGTCGCCGATGGCACCGCTTCATCCTCGCCGACCTTCGCCTTGATCCGCAGATGCTTGGAATCGTCGAGCGTGGCGATTTCATAAACCATTTCGAACCGCGGGTCGTCGCCGAAGTGATCGAGGCTGGAAATATCCAGGATCATCTCGTAGCCGAGGTCGTCTTTGCATTTCGCAAGCACCTCGTGCAGCGAGCCAAGCTCCACCCGCACGGTCTGCTCGCCGCGGAATTCCAGGGTTTCCCAAATCTTTGCTCCGAACGATTCGCGGAGCTTGGTGGCATCGGCTGCGGCTGACATTTCTTAAATTAGGTTGGAGAATTCAGGCGTTCTCTTCCATGAACGTGCGCTTCTGGTCCATCGTGGACTCCTCGCCCTCGATCTTCGTTTGGAGCTTCATCAAGCCTTCGATCAACGCCTCGGGCCGCGGCGGGCAGCCGGAAATATAGACATCCACCGGGATCAACTTGTCGATGCCCTGCAACACCGCGTAGCTGCGATACATCCCGCCGCTCGACGCGCAAGCACCCATCGCGATGCACCATTTCGGCTCCGGCATCTGGTCCCAGACCCGTTTCACCGCCAGCGCCATCTTGTAGGTCACCGTCCCGGAAACGATCAAAACGTCGGCCTGGCGGGGAGAAAACCGCATCACTTCCATCCCGAAGCGGGAAATGTCGAAACGGCTCGATGCCGTCGCCATCAGCTCGATCGCGCAACAGGCCAAGCCCATCGGCATCGGCCACAGCGAGTTTTTGCGCATCCAGTTGATGGCGGCATCCACGCGGGTGATGATCACGTTGCCCTCGATCTTCGAATCGTAGGCCGTGTGGAGGGTGCTGGGAGAAGGACTGACCATGGTGGGTTGCTGCTTGGCGGGACTTTGCCCTCGCGCTCTCGTCCCCTCAAGCCGTTTGTGAAAATTTTCACAAAGCCCCGGTGGGTGATGATTCCGTCAGCAAACGAATCTGGTGGCGGGAAATCGCCCGGCGGGTATTCTGGCGCAGTCAACATGGAGTTATTCTTGATCGATGCGATTGGCCCGTTCTTCAGGGGCTACGACCAACAACGGGTCAACTGGTCAAAAATCCCCTTCGCGCACCTCGCCGGGGCGGACGAGCGGCAGTGGGCGCGGATCGAGACGGATCTGTGGAAATTCGCCCGCGAGGTTTCGGCGCAAGGTTACAACGCCGTGACTCTGGACGATCTCGCCCATCTCGCTCCCCACCCGCTGCATGAACTGGAGGTGGCCGGACAAATCGCACTTTTCAGGGAAAAATTCCGCCGCCTGTTCGACATTCTCCGCGGCGAATTCGGGCTGAAAGTCTATCTGACCACGGATGTCCTGCCGATGACCCCGGCCGTGGCGGCGGGGTTGGGCAATGGCTCTGGCGTGTTGGAATCCTACTACCGGGACTTGGTTTGCGGGGTGCTTGACGATTTCCCGCAACTGGAAGGTCTGATCTTGAGGATCGGCGAAAGCGACGGCAACGACGTGAGCGACCCGATCCGGACCCAACTCCATCTCACCAGCGCGAAGGAAACCAACCGTCTGCTCCATCTGTTGCTGCCGGAATTCGAAAAGCGCGGACGCAATCTGATCCTCCGCACCTGGACCGTCGGAGCCCACCGGATCGGCGATCTGATCTGGCACGAAGGCACTCTGGCGGAAACATTGAAAGGCATCGATTCACCGAATTTCATCGTCTCGATGAAGCACGGCGAAAGCGACTTCTTCCGATACTTGCCGCTCAACCGGGCGTTTTTCCGGATCCCGCAGAAGAAGATCATCGAGCTGCAAGCGCGCCGTGAATATGAAGGCGCTGGCGAATACCCGTCGTTCATCGGCCGCGATTGCGAGAAATTCGCGCGGGAGCTAACAGCGGCAACGAACATGGTCGGCATGTCGGTCTGGTGCCAAACCGGCGGCTGGCACCGGTTCCGGCGGCTGGCATTTCTCGAAGAGGGAAACCGCGACGTCTGGATTCGGCTGAACACGGCGGCGGCCATCGGGGTTTTCAAATACGCCAAATCGGTGGAAGCCGTGATCGGGGACTTCACCGAAAATGCGCCGGCGGTTCTCGAACTCTTGCGCCATTCGGACACGCTGATCCACGAGCTGCTCTACATCGAGGAATTCGCCCGCCAGAAGTTGTTCTTCCGGCGTGTTAGAGTCCCGCCGATGCTGCACATGTATTGGGACTGCATCTTCATCAACCACGGCGTGCGCAAGATCGTGTCCCATTTCATCACCGATCCTGAGCGCACCCTGCGTGCCGGAGAAGCGGCGGCGGAATTGTTCCCGCGGATGATCCAGCTTGCCGGCGAGGCGGGGTTGCCGGTGGATGATATCGAACACATGCGCGACGCGTTCGGGATGATCCTGCTGGCGCGGCGGTATTACTTCCTGCCCTTCGATGAAACGATGGCGGAACAAATCCAGGTCGCCAAGAAGCGCTACAAACAACGCTGGCCCAAGGAAATCCGCCAGCGCTACCGAGTGAAAGTTTCCTTCGAACCCTTCAAACTGAAACGCCGGACCATCGCCTGGGCGGTCCGGCTGATGGTGCGGAAAAAACGCGGCTACCGGCTGTTCGACCATTTCTTCACGCTCAGCTTGTTAGGATACGTCTATCGGATCTTCCGCGCCCGCGCACCGCAGGCTTTGCCCGCATTCATGCGGGAATCCGCGATGGGCGTGGATGTGCTTTTCAAATAGTAGTCCAGGACTTCAGTCCGTTCTTCCACCCGGCCCGGCCTTGCGTTTTGTTCCCGGAAGAGAGCGGACTGAAGTCCTCAACTACATTTCCAACCATGACTCTCCGCACCCGCTTCGCCCCCAGCCCGACGGGACGACTGCACCTCGGCCACCTGCTCGCGGCGCGGGTCGCCCGTTCCCTGGCGCGGGACGCCGGCGGCATTTTCCTGCTGCGGCACGAAGACATCGACGGCCCTCGCGTGCGCGAGGAATTCTATCAGGGCATCGAGGAAGACCTTCGATGGCTCGAGCTGACTTGGGACGGTGAGGCGCTGCGGCAGACATCGCGGATCGAGGCCTATGACGCCGCCTTGGAGTCGCTGCGTGTCCGGGGCCTGGTGTATCCATGCTTCTGCACGCGCCGCGAAATCCAGGAGGAATGGGCGCGGATGGGGGCCGCGCCCCAAGGCCCGGAAGCGTCGGTCTATCCGGGAACCTGCCTGAAGCTGACTGCCGATGTACGGCGCGCCAAGCTCGGCGCGGGCATGCCCTGCGCGTGGCGGCTGGATTCCGCCAAGGCTGGCAAAGTCGCCGGTCCCCTCACCTTCCGCGACCTGCGCTTCGGGGAAATTCCCGTGGACCTCGGCTTGTTAGGCGACGTGGTTCTCGCCCGCAAGGACATCGGCACGGCCTATCATCTAGCGGTGGTCGTGGACGACGCGTTCCAGCAAATCACTCACGTCACCCGCGGCGAGGACTTGCTGCCATCGACCCACGTCCACCGCTTGTTGCAGGTGCTGCTCGGGCTTCCCGAGCCGGTCTATCTCCATCACCCGCTGGTGCTGGATGATGCCGGACAACGCCTCGCAAAACGGAATGATTCGCTTTCGATCAAGACGCTGCGGGACAGCGGCATGTCGCCCACAGAGGTGTTGGTGCTGACTGACGGAGCGCTGGCTTCAGCCGACGAGTCTCGAAACAAAGACCCCGGCTAAAGCCAGCGCTCCGTTAGACAAACTCACTTCGCCTGCGCGGCGGACTCCCGCAAGTCGGCGGCGGGCAGGACGACATTGGATGGCACCGGGCCTTGGCTGTCGCTGTCGCCTTTCGGGCTGAAACGGTTGATCCCGATGCCGAGGAATTTGCCGTCCTTGTTGAAAACCGGCATGCCGACCGACTGGGTGGCGATCTTGCCGAAAGTCCGCGGCTTGGTCACGATCGAGATGATTTCATTGGTCATGACGACGGGTTCGCGGTTGAGGTCCTTGGCAAGCCGGCCAAGGATGATGACGTCGTCGAGCACGGCCATGGTCGCCGAGTTCGCGGTATCCACCGGAGTGAGCTTCACGTCCTCGGGTTTTTCCGGGCGGATGAATGCGAGATCGAGGTCGGTGTCCTTGAACGCGACTTTCGCGGCAACTTCCGATCCATCCGGCATCAGGATTTTGACTTCCTTGGTCGTGCCCTTGGCGGCGAGTTTCATCGGTCCCTGCGGGCCGTTGACCATCCGGCCGTCGATAGTGGAGGCAACGTCGAGCGTGGAAAGCGGCACGACGATCAGGCCGTCCTTGGCGATCACGGTGCCGAGCATTTCAAGCTTCCGCTCTTCCTTCTTCGCGGGGTTGTCGCCAGCGGTGACTTCGAGCTCCACCACCGCGCTGAGGAACAGCACGGAGTCTTTGTTAGAAGCGGAAAGCGCGAGCGCCTTTTCCTTGAGCGGCCCCTCGGCGGCGAAAGCAAGCGGAGCGGCAACGAGAGCGGTGAAGATAAGAAGTCGGGATTTCATGATTTGGTTGATGGTGGAAAGTTGATGGTTGATGGAGGAGAGGGATTAAAGCCCGAGAGTTGATGGAGGTGAGTGAGGTGAGTGAGAGCCGGAAAATGCTGAAGAACCAGTCCGATTCTTCATCTTTCTATCAACCATCCACCATCAACTTCTTCATTTACCAGGTCGGTTCGAGTTCGATGTAGAGGGTGGTGATTCCGCGCCGGACAAACAGGACGATGGGACTCCGGCGGTTTTTTTCGAGATCGGCAAGGATAGGTTTCAGGGTGGCGATGGAATCCAGCGGTTTGCCGTCGAGCGAAACCAGAATATCGCCCGCGGAAAGGCCACCGAGCGCGGCCCAGCCGGCGGGCGTGACTGCGGTAATGAGCACGCCCTTGAAATCGTCCGGGAGCTTTTCACTGACCCGGTCCGCCTGGCCGAGATCGCGGGAGTTGAACTCAAGGGTCTCGCAATCGTAGGAATCAAGCTCGGAGGTGCCTTCCGGGCTGGCGTCCAGCGGGACCTTGATCACCAGATCCTGCTTGTCCCGGCGGACCGAAAGCGTGGCCTCGGTGCCGATCTTGTATTGACGGATGAGTGATGGGAAAACATCGGACTCCTCGGGACGTGATGTCGGGATGACCGTGCCGTCGAGCTTCAATAACAGGTCGCCGGTTTTCAATCCTGCCTTCTCGGCGCTGCTGCCGGGATGCACCTGGGTGACACGGACGCCCTTCGAGCCGGGGATGCCAAGGGCAACCGCGAGTTCGCTGGAGATCACCTGGGTGTCGATGCCGATCCACGCCTTTTTCACGAGGCCCGGCTTATCGACGTCAGGCTCCGGGCCGATCTTGACGACGGTTAGATAGCTGCGGCCATCGTGCTCGTAGGACACGAGGACCGGGACGGGTTCGGTTTTGCCCTCGGTGATTTCGTTGCTCACGCGGACGAGTTCGGCGGTGTTGGGAGTGGGCTTGCCCGCGACTTCGAGCAGCAGGTCGCCGGGTGAAATCGCCGGCTTGGAAGCGGCGGCACCGCCACCGGGGCGAATGCTTTGGACGAGCACCGCCTTGTTGTCGGCACGGAGCATTTCCTTGGCGTTGAGTTCGGTTATATCGCGGGCGGTGATGCCCCAGGACAGCAGTTCCTTTTCGCGGGGCTCCGCCGGTTCGCGCTGCGAGCTGGTGACTTTCCAAGTGATGGGCGCACCATCGCGGATGCCTTCCATCGAGATTCCCCCTCCGACCGGCGATTCCAACAGGATCCGGTTGAACACCGGAATATCCTCGGGTGCACGGGACGCCGGGATGTCGATGCTGTTGCATTTCGTGACCAGATCTCCCGCTTTCAAACCCGCCTTCTCCGCCGGCGAACCGCTGATCACGCCGCCGACGAGGATGCCGACTTTGGCATCCGAAGATTTGAGCAAGGGTTGGGCATTCAGGCCGAGCCAACTGCGTTCCACATGACCGCTGGCGATCAATTCGTCCGAGACCTTGCGGGCGAGATTGGAGGGAATGGCTCCGCCGAGACTGCCGATGCCGACTTCATTCACGCCGATGATTTCACCTTTTAGATTGACCAACGGACCACCGGAATTTCCCGGGAAAATCACCGCGTCGTGGCCGATCCAGCGGACCAATTCGCCCACCGATTCGCCATCGAGCCGCATCGCGCCGCCGGGCGCGATCATCTCGGTGTTCGCGACGATGCCTTGCGTGACCGACTGCGAGAGACCGGCGGGGCTGCCCATCGCCAGCACCGTATCGCCGACTTCGAGCGCCGAGCTGTCGCCGAATTTCGCCACCGGCAATGGAGCCTCGGGATTGCGGAGATCCTTCTTGTCGATCTTCAAAACCGCGAGGTCCGCCAGCGCATCGGTGCCGACCAGGGTGGCCTTGAGTTCCTGGCGGTCCGCCAAACGCACGGTGATCCGGGTCGCCCGGCCGGCGACGTGGTGGTTGGTTAGAATGTAGCCATCCGCAGAAATGATCGTGCCCGAGCCGCTGGCCCGGCCCTTTTGCATCCGCCCGCCCCCGCCCTCCTCGGCGACGACGTGAATCCTCACGAGCGCCGGATAGACCGCCTGCACGGCGGCCTCGATTTGTGGGTCGGCCTTGGCGAATGCCTGGATGTGACTGAGAGAAAGCGCCAGGGTGATGGCGAGAGTGAGCTTGGAAAATGACGGCATGGCGGGAGCTACCTAGCGGGAGACAGCCAAACAACGAAGCCCGGAAAGCGTCTTGTCTGAGATTTTTTTCGTTTGCCGGTCTCCTCCCCGCATTGAGGCGGTCTTGAGCTGGTTGTTGACCAAATTCGGTATGGTGGCGGCCAAGAAGAGTTGATCAAACGAATGGCACCGCAAGCAACAACAAGCGCTTCACCCGGACCTCACGCTCACCGGCCTGTCTAACGTGCTCGAAGCCGTCCGCGCCGGCACTCCGCTGACCGCCAAGAAAAAGGCGATCCACGACAAGGGACTCGTTTCCATTCTCCGGCAGATCCATGATGATCTCGATGCCGCCGTGTTGGAAGCGTATGGCTGGCAAGACTTGGCAGGGACCGCTCTCCGCAGCGGTCCGGCGAATGAACCGCCCTTGGACAGCACCAACGCGCCCGAAGACAAGGCCTTCTCCATTCTCACCCCATGCGCCGGACCGCCCGGAGGTCGGTCCCTGCCGAGCGATGCACTCCTCACCCACCTCGTCGCCCTCAACCACGCCCGCGCCGCCGAGGAAAGGAAAGTCCTCATCCGCTGGCTGCGCCCGGACTATCAGAATCCGGGGAAAGGATTTCAATCCAATCTGCCCTGCCCGGATCACGCATCCGTCTTTGCAATCGAAGCCGCGACAAGATAAGGTGCCCACCGCCATGACCACCGAAGAACTACAAGCCCATATTTGGATCGATCCCGCCCGCTGCGGCGGCCGCCCCTGCATCCGGGGGCACCGCATCTGGGTGTCCATGGTGCTCGATCTCCTCGAACTCGTGGCATGAAATTGAAGCTGAATGAACGCCGGTATGGAAACAAGCTGTGATCAATTCATCCGCTATCTCGCGACCGAGCGCGGGCTGTCCGAGGCATATCAATTGTCGGTCCGCCAGACGCTCGACGCGCTGGGCAAATGGATGAAGATCCCGCTCCGCGACCTCGGCACGGACGAGCTGGCGGCGTTTCTCAGCGATCGGAAAAAAGAAGGTCTCAATGCGGCTTCGCTACGGATCACGACGGTGCATTTGAAGGTGTTTTTCCGCTGGCTGGTGGTCAAGGGCAAGCTGGAGATGGACCCGGCCGAGCCGTTGTTAGCACCGCGGCCGGACCTGACGCTGCCGGAAACCTTGCATGCCTCCGAGCTGATGAAATTGCTGGAGTCCATCGATCCGTCGTTGCCGTTAGGCCGCCGGGATCTGGCGATTCTCGAATTGTTTTACTCGTCCGGGCTGCGGCTCTCCGAGTTGTGCAAGGCGCGGCTGGAGATGATGGATTTCGAGGAGGGCTTCCTGCGCATCACCGGCAAGGGCGGGAAAACCCGGATCGTCCGGGTGGGCCACAAGGCGCTCGAGGCGATTGCCTCGTATCTCTCCAACGAACGTCCGGGGCTGGTGACGAAGAAAACCTCATCGCACATTTTCCTAAGCGTGCGTGGCGGGGCTCTGTCGCCGGACCGGGTGCGCCAGATCGTGAAGGAGCGGGCGAAGTTCGCCGGCATCGACCAGAATGTTTACCCCCACCTGCTGCGTCACTCGTTCGCGACGCATCTGTTGGAAGGCGGCGCGGACCTGCGGGTGATCCAGGAACTGCTAGGCCA
This sequence comes from Akkermansiaceae bacterium, assembly GCA_031371325.1. Taxonomy (GTDB): domain Bacteria; phylum Verrucomicrobiota; class Verrucomicrobiia; order Verrucomicrobiales; family Akkermansiaceae; genus Luteolibacter. Next base: position 20,399 of record JANMJJ010000071.1, read on the forward strand.
CGCGGACATTTCCACGACGCAGATTTACACCCATGTGGACCGGCAGCGGTTGAAGGCGGTACACAAGCAATTCCACCCGCGCGGGTGAGCCGGGACCGTGAGTTTCCAAAACGTGTTTTGGCAAGACGGGGGTGTTCATCTTGGCAATTGTTTAGCGCTCTTGGGTCAAGCAGACGTCATGGTTGCACGCCCTTTCCCCTACCACGTCTGCCGGTTCTGGCGGGAAATGATGATCGTCGAAAGCACGCCACAGGCGAGGACAATCCCGGCTAGGATGAGCCCGCAGTACTTCTGGGTTTCGATTTCATCGTCCCGTTCGACATACTCCTGGATGGTTTTGCCGGTCTTGGCCGTCATGAACGGGATCGGCTTCTTGAGCGCGTGGAAGACGATCCGCCGCTCCTTGTCGCGGTAGTCGTTGCGGAAGGTTTCCGCTTCCCGGACCAGCAGATCGATCCGTTCATTGACGAAAAACTCGGACGCCGGCCGCGCTTTCGGTTCATTTTCCGGCCAGACTTTCATCGTCTCCACCTCGATCCGCGAGCCCGAGGTGGAAATCCGCCGGATCCGGTCGATCAACTTCACCGCCTCGTCGCGGGACGTGGCCCCCGATGCCAGCAACCGCCGCAGCCCCTCCTTCACCAGCTCGAAACGCTCCGCCTGCTCGGCATTCATCGGCCCATCGAGGGATCGCGCACGGTCGATCCGCCGTTGGAGCCGGAGCCGTTCCGCTTCGAAGGGATTGCGGGTGGCCTGGGCGACGATCATCGCCTCGTAAGCATAACGCAAAGGCATGATGACCGCTGGCACCGGCACCCCGCCGCGGTCGCGGACGGCATCCACGTTGTTGAAAAGACCGTGGTTCATTTCCCGGTAGGGCACCAGCGCGCCGGCCAGCAGCATCTGCGGCACCAGAAGCAGCGGCACGGCCGTTAGGGCGGCGCGCTCGGTTTTCACCACCGACGAAACGACCAGCGCCATCGCGGTGCCGGTCCACGCCGTTAGAGTCATCCACATCCACAGGTAGGGCAACATCCCGTCGATCTCCAAAAAGTGGTTTCCCACCACCAAGTATGCCAGGCACTGGACTGCGGCGACCAGCCCCAGCGCGACGAATTTCGCCACCACATAGGAGCCCGCGCCCGGCTGGCAGTTCCGCTCGCGCCGCAGGATCGGCCGGTCGCGCAAGACCTCGGTCGCCGAGTTGGTTAGACCCAGGAACATCGCGACCGTGGCGGTCAGGAACAAGTAGGCTGGGATGTGCAACGCCGTGGCAAATTGATAAGCTCCTTCCGGCGAGGAGCGCAGCGTGATGGCGATCAAGCCGGCTAACAGCGGTGCCTCGAGGCAAGTGCTGTAAATCGTCCCGCGGTTCCTCAGTTTCGAAAGCAACGAGCGCAGGAAGTGCGTCACGAACACCGCCAGCACCGCGCGGAACCGTCGCGACGGCTTCGGCGGCACCGGCAAGCGGTCTCCTTCGCGCTGCTCCCCAAGCTTGGATACGGGACCGCCGCCGAGTTGCAGCGATTCCATCAGATCCACGCTCTCGAAGCGCTCCTGCCAGAACGACGGCGGGAAGCGCCGGGCCGCGCCAGTGTTCGAGCCGCCGCCGATCGAGCTCAGCGGCGTTTCCAACACGTCGAACACGAAGTCCGCGCCTAACGGCGACTTGGCGGTGACCGACGGGTGGGAAATCGCCAGCTCCTCGCAGGCGTCCCGGAAATAACCGACCATCGCCGCCGGGGTGCCGAAGTAGGCCAGCCGTCCGCCGCCATCAAGTAACAGAACCTTGTCGAACAAGCGCAGGACCGGTGCGCCCGGACGATGCAGGGAAGCGATGACGATCTTCTCGCGGGCCAGCGACCGCAACGTTTCCGCGACGTGTTCGGAGTCCTTGGACGAAAGCCCGGAGATCGGTTCGTCGAACAGGAAAACCTCCGCCCGGCTGCCCAGGTCCACCCCCAGATTGAGGCGGCTGCGCTCGCCGCCCGAGATCGTCTTGTCACCCGGCGAACCCACCCGGCGGCGGGCGATCGACTGCAAGCCGAGCTCGGCCAACATGCTGTCCACCCGCCGCTCATGCTCGGCCAGGGACAGCGCCGGACGCCGGATGGTGACGGCATGGCGCAGGTGCTCACGGACTGTTAGCTGCGGGTTGAGCGCCTCCTCCTGCGGCATGTGGGCGATGAATGGCACGAGCTGCTCGCGCCTTTCGTACAAGGGAATCCCGTTCAGCTTGACCTTGCCGCGGGTCGGCTCGCGCTGGCCGGATAGAACGGCGAGCAGGGTACTCTTGCCACTGCCGCTGGGGCCGATGATGCAAAGCATTTCCCCGCGTTTCACCTCGAAATTCAAGTGATCGAGCGCCCGCGCTTCCGGCCCGAAATCGTGGATCACGTCCTCCACCTGCAGCGACTCGATCAACGTCCGCTCCTCATCGAGAAATCCCTCGCTGAACCGGCACCGCACCGCCTGGCTGCCTGATAGACGGATCAACGACCCGTCCCGCAATGGCGCGGTATGACGCACCGGCACCCCATCCACTAGGATCGGCCCGTGGCTTTCGCGGACGACCAGTTCCCCTTCCGCCCCCAGCGCGTCGTAGCGGATGAACAGCACCGCTTTCGGTGCCAGCTTCGATCCTAACAACAAATCGCCGGGCGAGAGCGAGGCGGCGTCGTTGGAAACGAGATACTCCTGCCGGTCCCCCGCCAGCCGGAACCGCCGGCCCGACTGGGTGGCCTTGCGGCGGAGTTCGTTGATCGACAGGCTGAACCCCGAGGCATCTCCTAACCGCTCATGGTTGCGGCAGGTCACAATGTCGCCCTTTTTCAACGGCCCGCGGCTGCCGGCATGCAACTCGGTGTCGCGCAGCGCCTCGACCTGGGCTTCAAGTCCGAAGCTCACCCGCAACGCGCTCTGCCGGCCACGCGTCCGCTCGGCCGTTAGCCCGGCATCGCCGCCCTCCAGATAGATCGACGGGGTGTTGCCCGTGCGCTTCACATCGAGGAAAAACATCAGGTCTTCGTGGCTCAGCGTCCAGCCCGGCACCACCAGCGGCTGGCGCTCGCGCATCCGCAGGAACGAGCCGGTTTCCACCGAACGGCCACGGATCCACAGCGAGGCGATGCCGGTGTTTCTCACCAGAATCAAATCCCCGGCGCGATAAACCCTGAACTCATGGTCGCTCGCCGACGGTGGCAACAAGACATCCGCTCCGTCCCTGCCGAAAACCAAACGCTCGAATGGCAAGTCCTCGTCGGCGGGTTCGCCCGCGTCGCCTCGCATTTCGCGCAGGATCGCCACCCCGTAATCCGGCCGGCCTAACCGTCGCATGAAAATTTCGAAGCTAGAACGGTTGCGCTCCGAACGCCCAGCCGCATCCACCAACGTGAACAGTTGCAAACCCAGCGCCAGCTTCCCCGGATCGTCGAAACTGTCCTTCAGCTCGACCGCCAGCCCTTGCAACGGCCGCGGATTGCGCACCGCCCGTTGCAACCGGCGGCCCAACCAGCCGTGATCCACCTCCGGAAACGCGCTGCGCAGCATGTCCAAGATCAGGTCCGCCTCCAGCGAGCTCAGCTCGTCATCTAGCGTCGCGAACGCGGCGAAGGCATCCACCAGCACACCGACGTGCGCATCCGCCCCCGGCCGCAACGCCCGTAGCCGTCCCACCCCGGGAATCGCCTGCAACCACCGCAGCACACGCACCTTCCGCTGCGGGCTTGGCGGCGGGTCTTTCGGGGGCAAGGGTGGTTCCACGGGCCTTTCTTGGCAGACGCCGCGCCCACCCGCAAGCCCGTGCAAAAAAGGGGTTTGCTTTTCAGCCCCTTACGCTATCCTCCCTTACTCCCGAACGGCATCCAGCCCCGCGCAGTCCTTATCGCGCAGGCCTCCACCGCCCGGGTTTTTCTTGCCTGCCATGTCCGACTCACCGAACTCCACTCCCCCGTCCAACAGCCCTAACCGCACTCCGGGTGACGCCAACGGTTTCAACTGGCGTGTCCTCGGCCTGATGGTTCTGGCTACGGTCATTCTCGGTGTCGCCTTTTTCAACCCGATCACTAACAAGATCGTCAAGCCATTGACTTACTCGCAATTCCGCCAGGCTTGGGACCAGGATCGCATCGTGACGGACAACCCGTCGAAGCAACCGCTCAAGGTCATCACCACCGACACCTCCTTCGATGCCACCATCACCGGCTGGATCCTGCCGGAACTCCCTCTTCCCAAGGCCGACGCTCCGAACAAGGACTTCCAAGTCCCCGTCAACCTGACCCTCCAGCGCGAGGAAATCAACGAACTGCTGGGCAATAACATCCGCTTCCAGCAAATCAGCTCCGCCTCCGAAAAACCTCTGGAAAACGATGTGGAAACCTTGTCCTTCGCGCAGCTCCGCAAATATCTGGCGTCGAAATGGATTGATATCGAAGACAAGGAAAACGCCCTGCGTGTTCTCACCACCGCCGGCTCGGACGACGCCGTGATCGTGGGTTCCCGCAAGGATGTCGCCAGCGCGACCCCGCAGCTAGATGGGCAGGGAAAGGTCCAACAGCCAGTCCAATTCAGCGTGCCGGTTTCCACCGCGATCCAGAGCGAGGATCTCAACAAGCTCGTCAAGGACAAGGCCATTTACGAACGCAACAAGGACTATCTCAGCAGCGCGCTGTTCACCTTCCTGCCGTTCCTGATGATCATCGGCATCCTGTTTTTCCTGTTCCGCCAGCAAATGAAATCCGCCGGCCGCGGCGCGATGTCGTTCGGCAAGAGCAAGGCCCGCCTCCTAACGATGGACCGCAACAAGGTCACCTTCAAAGACGTCGCCGGCATCCAGGAAGCCAAGGAAGAGCTGTTTGAAATCGTCGATTTCCTGCGCGATCCCCGCAAGTTCCAGAAGCTCGGCGGCTCGATTCCCAAGGGCGTGCTGATGGTCGGCTCACCCGGCACCGGCAAGACCCTGTTAGCCCGTGCCATCGCCGGTGAGGCGGACGTGCCGTTCTTCTCAATCTCCGGCTCCGACTTCGTCGAAATGTTCGTCGGCGTCGGCGCATCCCGCGTCCGCGACATGTTCGAACAAGGCCGCAAACACGCGCCCTGCCTCATTTTCATCGATGAAATCGACGCCGTCGGACGCCATCGCGGCCACGGCATGGGCGGCGGTCACGACGAGCGCGAGCAAACGCTTAACCAACTCCTCGTCGAGATGGACGGCTTCGACACCCAGGAAGGCGTCATCATCATCGCCGCGACGAACAGGCCCGACGTGCTCGATCCCGCCTTGCTGCGTCCCGGCCGTTTCGACCGTCAGGTCACCATCTCCCTGCCCGACGTCAACGGCCGCGAGGAAATCCTCCGCGTCCACGTCAAGAAGATCAAACTCGCCGCCGGGGTCGATCTATCCAAAATCGCCCGTGGCACACCCGGCTTCTCCGGTGCCGAGCTGGCCAACCTGATCAACGAATCCGCCCTGTTAGCCGCCCGCCGCGGCCTCACCGCTGTCACCCTCGACGAAATGGAAGAAGCCCGCGACAAAGTCCGCTGGGGCCGCGAACGCCGCAGCTTGGCCATGTCCGACAAGGAAAAAACCGGCACCGCCTGGCACGAAGCCGGCCACGCCTACCTCAACATGGTGCTGCCCGACACCAACCCGCTCCACAAAGTCACCATCATCCCCCGCGGCCCTTACCTCGGCGCAACGATGTATCTCCCGGACGGCGACAAGTATTCCACCCAGAAAAAGGAAGCGCTCGCCAATCTCATCGTCACCATGGGTGGCCGCATCGCCGAAGGCTTCCACAGCGACGACGTTTCTAACGGCGCATCCGGCGACATCCGCCAAGCCACCGCCCTCGCCCGCCACATGGTTTGCGAATGGGGCATGAGCGACAAGCTCGGCATGGTCGAATACGGCGAAGGCGACGGCCCGGTCTTCCTCGGTCGTGGCGATATGGGCGGCCGCCGCACCAACTACAGCGAGAGCACCGCCAAGGTCATCGATGAGGAAATCAAGCGCTTCATCGACGAAGCCTACGAGATCGCCACCCGCGTGCTCAGCGAAGGCCGCGACAAGGTTGAGATCATCGCCAAGGCCCTGTTGGAATTCGAAACCCTCGATGCCAGCCACCTCAAGGATATCATCGACTTCGGTGAAATGCGCAATCCACCCACCGCCCCCAAGCCGCCACCGGTCCCCGACGAACTCAAGAAAAAGCCCGCCGCCAAGCCTGCGGAAGAAGATCGCCCGGAAGGGCCGGGACCGATTCCGGGTGCGATTGGCGCACCGGCGTGACGGCGATCGCCAGTCGCCGGGAGTCATCCACGCGACGTGAAGCCGACGGAGGGCAAGTCTTCACTTCTATGTTGGGCTTCGATGTTCAAAGCGTGACTGTGGCGTCTCGCTCCGTTCTCAAACGTGGCATCGCCCAGTCGCATCGGCCGGATTCTCCGTCCAGCTGACACCGGGTCACCTCAAGGCCGGATGTGGAAACCCTCGGGCGAGGGCATTGGATTCATCGCCGCCATCAAACGCGTGAGCTTTACTTTCTTGCCGATCAAGAATCCGGACTGCCTCAGCCTCGTCAGCACCGTCTCAAGCTCCTCTTCACTCGCTTTCACCGGATGCAAGGCTGCCGCCAACGCGGGCAGAATCTCCCGTTTCATGATCCGACCTGGCTCCAGAAGCATCAGGATAAACGAGATCAATCCACCCACCAACGCGATTGCTCCCAGCGCGGGAAACACCATCGCCCGCTTGTCGGAATCAGTTGAAAGCAAGTTCACCGCGACTAGCAAAAGCGCCCCCAGCAACACCGTGCCCAGACATCCCCAGCCGCCCCGGCCTTGAATCTGGACGCCCTTCGTCCTCGCCACCACCCGAGTCTCGAAGTGGCGGAAAAGCTCTCCAATTAACATTTGGCGCTCAGATGCGTCCAAAGTCCTCGCCACCGTCTTGCTCTCAAGTTCCAGTCGCGCCGCCCTGACCCGGCGAATATCGGGAAATGTCTCGTCGATCAAGCTCTCCACTTGATTCGGAACTTTCTTGGCGAACGCTCTAAAAACCAGCGGATCAGCCTCTAGCACCGTGCCGCATTTTAAACAGGTCGCAATATGCCCAAGCACCTGGTTGGTGCCCAATGGGATGAAGTAGAGATGATCTCCCGAGCCGATTTTGCTGAGTCTGAAGGACTGGAACCCATGGCAGACCGGGCAAAAGTCCGCCACGTAGCCCAATTTCTTTTCCGTACGCTGCGTGCCTGAAATGAAAACCATGATGTTACCTTCGACAACATCCCGCCCCCCTTTGTTAAACAAGGCCAAACGATCAACCTATCAAATAAAATCACCCCGCCGTCCAATCATCCGCCAGCGCTTCCTTGGTCCGGCGTAGCCTTGGCGAAGACGACTGCCTGCTTTTTGACACCGCGTGATCGCCTCCTCTTCAAAGCGGCAAGAACGCGCCGTGTCTCGGCACGCCGTTGAACGCGCGGTCCAAGCCGAGCCGCTGCCACATGCCAGCCACGGCGCGGCCGAGGATTTCCACGTCGCCGCGCGCGTCGTGCCGGCGGATGCCGTGCGAGTCGATCTTCAGCCGCGAAATCAGGTGATCTAGCGAATGGCCGGTGCCGCGAGTTTTACCGAATAACATCTTCGACATGTGGATCGTGTCGATGCTGTGGACCTCACGCGTCGGCAAGCCATGGCGGCGGCAGGTCGCTGCTAGAAACTTGCTGTCGAAACGCAGCCCGTTGTGGGCGATGAGCGTGGAATCCCCCGACCAGGTGGCGAACTCGCACAACACTTGCTCCGGCCTATTTGCATTCGCGACGTGATGGTTGCCCACGCCGGTGTAACTCTCGATGAACGCGGAAATCGGTCGCCTCGGCTTCGCAAAGGCGGTGAACGTTTCGTTAGAGCAAAGCGCCCCCGCTGAAAACCGCATGGCCGCGATCTGAATGAACTCGTCGTTCTCCGGATCGAGCCCGGTGGTTTCAAGGTCGTAAACCACGAACGATTCCCCGGCGTGCCAGCGGTCCGTCCAGATGAACGAATGCCGGCACTCCGGGCAGTTGACGCGGGTTCCCATCGCGGACTTGGGTCCGGTCAGGCTGTTTTTGCATTCGGGGCAGAAGGCTTTCATCAGCCCATCGCTTTCTCCATCAGGGTGTTCATCCGGGTCACCGTGTCGCGGGCGTCCTCTAGCAGACCGGCGGCGATCAGCGCGTTGTCCAACAACTGCCGGGCCACGAGTTTCGCCAGTTCGGGATTGGTGTCCTTGGCCTCGGCGAGCTTCTTCACCAGCGGATGGCGCGGGTTGATTTCTAGCTCCACCTTGATGTCGTCTTTGAAATTCTCATCCATCGCCCGCATCATCTGGCGCATCTGCGGGCTCATGCCGTCGGCAGGAACCAGCGCGATCACCGGGCTATCGATCAAGCGTTTGCCGCTGGCCACCGACTTCACGCGGTCGCCGAGTTCCGCCTTGAGGAAATCGCACAGTGCGGTTGTTAGTTCCGCTGACAGCGCGTCGCCTTCCGGCGCGTGGTCTTCCAGATCGACTCCGCCGTGGCGGATCGAGACGAGCTTCTTGCCATCGAACTCACCTCACGACTCTACGACATACTCGTCCACCGCGTCGGTGAAATAGATAACTTCCAACCCGCGTGCCTTGAAGGCCTCGATGTACGGGCTGCTCTCGACTTGCTCGCGGCTGCCACCGACGAGATAGTAAATCGACTCCTGCCCGTCCTTCGCGCGGGAAACGTAATCCGCGAATCCGCAGACGGCGCCGGACTCAGTTAGGGACGTTTCGAAGCGCAGCAATTTCGCCAGCGCGTCGCGGTTCGGATAGTCGGTGGCGATGCCTTCCTTGAAGAAGCGGTCGAACTTCTTGTAGAAGCCGCGGTATTTTTCCGGATCGGCCTCGGCTTCCTTTTCAAACATCTTGATCACCCGCTTGCTGATCACCGAGCTGAGTTTGCGAATCAACGCGCTGTCCTGCATCGATTCGCGCGAGATGTTGAGCGGCAGATCCGCGCTATCGACGACGCCTTTCATGAAGCGCATCCAGTCGGGCAACAGGCCTTTCGGGTCGGCGTCGATCAGGACTTTTTTCGAGTAAAGCGAGACGCCGCCATCGACCTTGCCGAAGCCCATGCGCTCCGGGTTTTCGCTGGGCGCGAAGATCAACGCATTGATCGCGATCGGTGCATCGGCACTGAAGTGCAACCGATAGGCCGGCTCGTCGAACGCCTTGCCGGAGAACTGATAGAACGCCTTGTATTCGTCCTCGGAGATTTCCGATTTATTCTTCAGCCACAACGCGGCCACCTCGTTGATGCGCTTGCCGTTGAGGAAAATCGGGAAGCCGACGAAGTTGCTATAGCGCTCGATGAGATGCTTCAATCTAACTTCCTCGGCATACTCGGCGAGTTCTTCCTTCAAGTGCATCACGATCTTCACGCCGCGCGGCTGGCCGGGTGATTCCTCGATTTCATAACCGCTCTTGCCATCGCTGATCCAAACGAGTTCCTGGCCCTCTTTCTGCCAGCTCCGGGTGTGGACCTTCACTTCGTCCGCGACCATGAACGCCGAGTAAAACCCGACTCCGAACTGGCCGATCATGTTGCCCGGCGTGCTGCCGCTGTCCTTCATGTTCTTGAGAAACGCCTTGGTTCCCGAGTGGGCGATGGTGCCGAGGTTTTTCACCAACTCATCGTGCGTCATGCCGATGCCGGAGTCGGCAATCGTCAGCGTTTTCGCCTCGGCGTCGGTGGTGATGTGGATCTCCAACGGCAGGCCAGCATCGTGGATATCCTTTTCCGTGGCCTCGATGTGGCGAAGTTTTTCCATCGAATCCGAAGCGTTGGAAATGAGCTCGCGGAGGAAAATCTCCTTGTCGGTGTAGAGGGAGTGGACGACCAGATCGAGCAATTGCTGGATCTCGGCCTGGAAGGTATGCTTTTCGACGGTGGTTTCGCTCATAGGTAAAATGGGTGGTGCGTTCGTGGGAACGGTCGGACCATAACCATCTTGGGCCGGGTGTCAAAAGTTCCGCGAAAGCAACTCAACTCCACCCGCTGCCGGTGCGGACAACCGGGAAAATGGGTTCAAAAACCGGATGTCGGATCCGGAAATCACCTCTGTCCTCACCACAAGAAGAGGCGGCATGGAATGAAATGCTTCCGCAGTTGAGCGCCGGCAACCGGGCATTGTGGACAAGCAGAGGATGGCGATGAGAGGGAAACGCATTTCGTTTGGCCTCAATCATCGGTTGTTTGCGTCCTGGAGCAGCTTGCCTACTGCTTTACGAATTTCGGTTGTTTCGCGTCTGTTGCCGTCGTTCTGCTCCAATTCCTGAATCATCGCGAACACCTCGGGCACGGCGATTGTATCCGATTGCCATGTTGCCAGCCATCGGGTCGCACCTTGCAAATCGGTCTTGAGCCAATCGTCGATGACTGCCGCGTGGACCACGACACGCGGGTCTCCTTTTGGATCCCGATTGGGGAGCGGCTCATCGCTGTGAGATCCGAACCACTCAAGAGCGGCGGCGGGATCATGGCGGATCCATGACGCTGCCAAGTCGCGCTGGAATTCGCCTTTGGCATCAGGCCCGGCGATGAATTGGCCTGCGGCACAATATTCCCCGACCTTTTGAGACAAGGCAGCCCAGTCCATATCCGGGGGAAGTCCATTGAAGTATCCTTTGATCGCCCTGCTCCCGGCATTCTGCATGGCGGGAAAGGTCACGAGAGTTTGCCATGCGGCATCTGGATCGGATCGCGCCCAACCTTCGATCAAGTAACCAAGGGCGCAGGAGTTATGCTCGCTGAAGCCGTTTGACCCGGCTGGTATCAGCGTGTCGAAAACATGCTTTCCATCTCCAGCGCCTGCCGCACCCTTATAAAGATTAAAGGTGATGGCCATGCCCTCATCGAAATCCCCCTCCTCCCTCAGACACGAGCATGTTCTTGAGCGTCTTGAGCGCACCATCCAAATCCAGCTCGCCCCATCGCTCGAACAACGCTTCAAGCACCTTGTCGGCGAAAGGGAAGGATCTGCGGGAGTTTGGATTGTCAGACGAGGTGGTGCGTGACATGCGCTCCCAACCGAATCGCGGGTCGCTGAGGAGTTCGATGATGGAAGATGTGGACTTGAGTCGCCTGCACGCCGCCAGCAGTTCATCAAGGGATGCGAGGTCCGGAGTGTCCGATAGAAGCAGGTCAAGCTGAGCGCGAATGACCCGCATGGGATCTTTGTCATCCTCGCGAACGGCGCGGAAGTCGATCAGAGGCTGGTGTGAGCGCTGCTTGAATCTGCGTCCATCTGCGGTTCTATTTTCCTCGTTAGCTTAGTGGTGCCCCATGCCGCTGCCCACCACTATCAGTTACCCCCCGGCGGAAATGGTGGACTTTTGCGAGGCCAGCCGCTTGTGTAAGAAGTTCCTAGAACTCATCGTCGCCATCCACGCTTCACATGCTTGACCGACTTCCACCCACCGATGCGCCGTCACTCGTCCTCGTCGTCGATGACGAGCCGCGCAATATCCAAGTCGTCGGCGCACTGCTGCATAAGCACGGCCATGAAGTCATCGCCGCGAGCAGCGGCCCGGACGCCCTGGCGAAACTGGAATTTGCCAAGCCGGACATCATCCTGCTAGACGTGATGATGCCAGGCATGACCGGTTTCGAGCTTTGCCGCATCCTCCATGCCAACCCGGAAACTCGCGACATCCCGGTCATCTTCCTTTCCGCCGCCGCCGACAAAAGCTTCGTCATCGAGGCCCTGCAACACGGCGGCGTGGACTACATCACCAAGCCCATCCACGGCCCCGAGCTGCTCACCCGCGTGGACCTCCACTCGAATCTCCAGAAAATCCGCCAGCGGCTTGCCACCATCATCACCGAAAGAAACCAGGTGCTGGAAATCGTCGCACACGATTTGAAAAACCCGCTCAACGGCATCCAATTCGCCGCCCTGATGCTTGCCGAGAAATCCACCGGTGAGAGTCCCCAACAGGACATCCTCGTCGAAAGCATCAAGGACTCCGCCGCCCGGGCTTTTGAAATCATCTCTAATCTGTTAGCTATGCCGGGGCTTGATGCGGCGAAATCCAAGATCCGCAAGGAGCCGGTCTGCTTGAAGGAAAACGCGCTCAAGGCGCTCAAAAGCTTCGAGCAGCACGTCCGCAGCAAGGACATCCAGCTCGATCTCCGCGTGCCGGAGCAAAGCGTAATCGTGCTCGGCGAGGACAGCACCTTGCGTTGCTGCCTGGAAAACCTGATTTCCAACGCGATCAAATTCTCGCCGAAAGGAGCGAGCGTCTTCATCCAGGTCGGTCCCGACGAACCCGACGGAGAGTTCCGGATCGAGGATCAAGGCCCGGGATTCCAGACGAATGAAATCGGCTCCATGTTCCAGAAATTCACCCGCCTCAGCGCCCGGCCCACCGCCGGCGAAGCCTCGACCGGATTGGGACTTCACATCGTCCACGAACTCATCAGCGCCATGCAGGGTCGTGTGATCTACGAAAAGAGCCGTTCGGGAGGTGCCTGCTTCACCATCAAGCTGCCGCTCGCCGGGAAAAGCTGACGGCCCCATGGACTGGGTGGGAAGCGAAGCGCCCCGCCGCTAGGATGACCTAAAAGGGAAATTGAAACCGCGAATGGACGCCAATGGACGCGAATTTTTAAGGAGTTGCAAAAATCCGTGAACCCATCCTGCGGGTGACTGTTGAAATGCCGCTCGCGCCATCCGCGAGCGCATCCGCGAAAGCAAAAGTGCCGTTGGGCGTCGGCTCATCGACGTGGATGGCTACACCTCCGGGTCTTCGTCACCCACGCGCCTGCTGCGAACAACCCATCGAAGAACTCAAGAACGACCTGCAAGAAGGGCGGCTTCTGCATGAAAGACTTCTACGCCACCGAGAGCGCGTTCCTGAGCGTGTGCTTCACCTACAATCTGCTCAGCCTCTACCAACACGCCAGCGCCCCGGAGCAGCGCAAAGCCGGATTCAAGCGCCCCACCACGCTGCGTGCGGAAGTCTTCATTGGCGGCGCGTTATTGGGGACACGGAGCCGCACGCCCGTGCTCTACATCGCCCAAAGCTGGGGTGGGCTAGACAAGCACAAACCTCTGCTGGACAACATATTACAATGGCCTGGAGCAACTTCGCCGACGTTGCCTCCCGAGCCGCCCGGAGCCGGGCAAGCAACCGACGGCCCCGAGGAAAAATCCTGCGCCGCTTAGACGGTAATCATCCAACTTCGGTTTTCGGGTTTAAATATCTTATTAGCGTTAATTTGCGTCCATTCGCGGTTTCAAGGCTTCATATCCAGTTGTTTGAGTTTCTTCGCCGCCGTGCCGAATGGGCCGAGCTGGTAAACGGCAGCGCCTGCGGGGGAGAAGGTGAAGGGTTCGAAGGGTTCGGCCAGCATCTGGTCGAGGTATTCCTTGGGTGCAACGCCGGTGCTGACGTGCGGATTGAAATTTTCCCCGGACATCTTCGGCACGAACGTCGAGACCTATTCGATCAGGATCGCGTCAATCGCGGTGATCTCGGCGGCGGGGAAAATCTTGTTCCAATTGTCCTTCATGCTCACGGCCTGGCCGTAGTGAACGGCAGCACGCCAATGAGGGCGGCAATGAGGAGGTTTTTCATTATCCTTCCCATTGGGTCAAGCCGTCGGCCACGCCGCCAAACGGCACGGAATGACAGCCAGAATGAATCGCCCAACGTCCGATCATGAGACTGGCGCGGCTCGGCGTGCATTGCGTCTCCATGTTCATGTTCAGCAGGCGCATACCGCTCTTGGCGAGACTGTCGATGCGTGGCGTCGGTGCGCTGCGAGTGAGGCCACCGCCGTAGCAACCGATTTCGCCGTAGCCGAGATTGTCGGTGAGGATGAAGACGATGTTAGGTTGCTTGTCCGCCGCGTGGGCAGCGGTCGCACTGATGAGCGCCAGCGCTCCCACGAGCGCGGCGGCGAGGATAGTTTTCATTTTCATCAGCGTGTTCTTTCAAAGGTTAATCATTTTTCAAAAAGCAGCAATGCGCTGGATGACCCAGAACATCGCTAGGCCGCCGATGGCGTAGGGCGGGATGAGTTGTGCCCAGCGCGGAGCGGGGAGTTTCACGCGCACCGCCAAGGCGATGAGCGACAGCACGACACCGATGAACATGAAATGTCCCGCTTCCACGCCGAGGCTGAAGAACAGCAACGCCGTGGGAATATGTCCATCCGGCAAACCAGCTTCGCTCAACCCGCTGGCAAACCCCAGGCCGTGCATCAGCCCGAAGCTGAACGCCACGACCCACGGCGCACGCGCGGTGAGTCCCATGCGGCCCTGCCGACCATGCAGAATTTCCACCGCCACAAACACGATGCTCAAGGCGATGGCGGCCTCGACCGGCGCTTGCGGAATGTGGATGTAGCCCAGCGCCGCCAGTGTGAGGGTGATGCTGTGCGAGATGGTGAACGCGGTGACGGTTTTCAGGAGCGTCCTGTGGCGGGTGTCGAGGGGCAGATTGAAGGCCCGGAGCTTTGTCATGCGTCCCTTGGCACCCGTTCCCAAACAGATGAGAATCAACGCGAGAATGAACAGCAGATGGTCAATGCCGGTCAGGATGTGTTCGACGCCGAGCACAAGATAAGTGCGGGCCACCTCCAGCGCACGCGGCGCGGCTGCGACGACGAACGACGGCGCGGACGGCGTGAGGCGCGTGACTTGCGTGGTGCCATCGAGACGTTCCAAACGCACGAGCACGTCGGTCATCGTTGAAGCCAAGCCGGCGATGTGGATCGTGCTTCCGGTCAGTCCGCCCGCGCACTTCACGGTCCAGCGTTCGGTGAAGGCGTTGTTGACCATCGTCGCGCGTGGCTCGGTGGCGTTGGTGCAGCCCGCCGGAAACTCCACATAAAGTCCGAGCCTCAAATCCTCCCCGCGACCCGGCACTTTCCAAAGCGCGGCGTAAGTTTCCGGCCCGGTCTGGCGCAGTTCGAGATACGCCGGGCGCACCTCGTGGGCGAACACAGACGGGGAGGATACGAGAAACAAAAATAGACAGGAGAGAACTGCGATAACCGAGCGCAGTGAGAACCGCGTGCCTTGGCATTGGAATTTTGAACAGAAGGACGCGAAGTGCGCGAAGGAGGAAAAGAGGTTCTGATCCTTTGCGATCTTCGCGGTCTTCTGTTTAAATCGGGTTGTGGTCTGGTTCATCGCTTCGCCTCCGCCAATTTTTTCTGCCCCTTCGCCGGCTCCTGTCCCTCGATGGTTACGGAGTAACGCTTGAGCAGTTCCGCGTAAAATTTTGCATTTGTTTCCAGTCGCCGGGTGTTCGTCCATTCGCGAACCACCACGTCGCGCACGTCCGCCAACTCGGGCTGGCGGCCTGCCGTGCGTTCGCTGACCAGCACCAAATGCACGCCGTAGCCGGACTCTATCGGCCCCTGCCATTGGCCGGGCTTCACCCCACCCAACGCCGCCGCGAATTCTTCGCCGAATTGTTTCGCGACTTCGCCCGCCGGCACCGCCGCGAATTGGCTCTCCAGCAACAACGAATCACCCAGCGCCGAGACATCCGCCTTGCCGCCGGGCGACTGCTTCAATTGCTCAAGCACCTGCGCGGTGTCGCGGGCGAGATTGTCGCCGTGCTTGGCGGGATTGAGGTACACTTGGCTGAACGTGAACCGTGGCTCGACATGAAATGATTCGGGGTGCGCCTGCAAATAGGCGTTCAAGTCCGCGTCGGTCGGCTCGGTTTGGGCGGCGATGTCATCGGACACGAACTCCAGTTTTTGCCGCAAGCGGCGGCGGATGACGGTGTCGTCCTTGTCCATACCCATCGCGATGGCTTCGCGTGTCGCGATTTCCTCGCGCACCCAATCGTCCACCAGGCCCTTGAGTTCCTCATGCGTGGGTGGCCGCAGCCAGGTCTTTGCAAAGCCGGCCGCCAGATGCTCGGCGTGCCCCACGGTCACGACAATCTTCCCCGGCGCACTGCTGCTGCCGGGTTTGGACATCAGGCGATAAGCGATGAACAGCCCCGCCCCCAGCAGGAGGAAGTGGAATAAAGGTTCTTTCAGGATTCGTTTCATCCTTCGTTCGCTCCTGGTAATTTTTTGGCTCTGCCCGGCGGCAGGTAATTTTCGCCTGTCACGACACTCTGGCCAGTCTGGGCTTCGAGATCTAGGCGGGCGCGCTTGGCAATTTTCCCGCCGGTCTTTGCGGCGATCTGGTTCGCGGCCAGGCCGGTGGCATTCACCGTCTCGGCAATCTGGCGGGTGGAAAGTTCGGCGAGCGCCGTGAAGATGAGTTCAGCAAATGAATCCCAAAGGGATTCCGGCTCAAAGCCCAGGGTTGCGAGGAACGAGCTACCCTGGGTGAACGGGAACCGGGATATTCCCAACCCCAACGGGGTTGCGGCTCCTTCGCGGCTCACCCAGCCGCAACCCCGTTGGGGTTGACTTAATTTTCTACGGCTGGCGCGGGCGGGATCGGACATCTCCTGCATCCGCTCGTAGCCGACGCGAGCCAGCCAGAGTTTGATCGGCTCTGCCTTCGGGCTGGGCACGCTCCGGACGAGGCGCAGCAAGGTTTCGGCATTGGCGACACCGGTGAGGTAGCTTTTGCCGTCGGCGGCTTCCACGACGGAAAAAAACCACGTCTCGGTCTTCTCGTCGTAGATTCGGCGGATTTCGTGCCCCTCAAAAATGGCCGGGTCTTTTTTCATGATGGCGGGATGAATTGCAATTCAGTTGGTTACATTTTGTAACCGGCTGGTTTTGAGGTTGTTTTATTTGAACAGGAGATAACGGAGAAAACAGAGGGTTAAGAAAATGAATTCTCCGTTCCCTCCTGTTAAATCATCACTTCTCTGGCGAATACCAGATCGGCGAGGTATAAGCGCGCTCCTGGGTCGTCATCGGGACTTCCGGCGGCATCTTGATTCCGTAGCGCACGGCCTCGTAAGCGGTCCAGCGCGGAGTGGGGATTTCGATGACGCGGGCGTAGTAAAACGCAGGCTTCTTGGCATCGAAGTCAGGGTCTGTCCAGGTGGTGGCGAGTTCCGGGGAACCGATGGTGTTTTTCCACGTTGCTTTCGCCACATCCACCGTGTTGCCGACTGCCGGGACTTTTCCATCGGCACCGACCTTGCGGTCGCCGCTCCAGGCAACATCATAAACCTTCTCGTGAGTCTTGTTGTCCGCGTCGAGCCAGCCTTTGACGATCTGGATGCGATCGAGGTTGCCGCTGTAGGAGTCCTTCAGCGCGGCGACGAGGAAGTTCGGAGCCTTGCTGCTCTCGCTCTTGCGTAGATCTCCGCCCATCGGCACGCCCTTGGCATAACCGACACCCGCAGGAAGGCGCGACTCGGCGTCCTCTGCCGTGAAATCCCAGCCGCCGAAGAAGCGGACCACGATGCGCGGGCCGGTCGTGGCGTACGTTTCCTTGCGCTTCATGGCGTCGAAGATCGCTTCGCGTGTGTTCTCCGTTGCCCAGACACCGGCATAACCGGCGGCAGCCTGCTGCCAGCCCTTGACGGTGTATTTGGGATCGGGCGACTCGATGACAACGTGCTCCCAGCGATGCGGCCCAGGCTCGACGCCCGAGTGCTTGCCGAAGAAGTTCTCCTCTTCGACCGCCGCCATGGCGGTGTGCGCGTCGGTGCTGCCGATCATGCCGAACTTGAACGGATTCACGCCGAGCTTCCGCTCCAGCAACAGGCCGGTTTTGAGCGCTTCGCGGGCGTATTCGGCCTGGAACATCCCGGGCTTCTTGACCTCGGTGCCAGTGAGGTTGGCCTTATCCCATTTCTCATAGTCGGCGAACTCGTCCGTGGGCGAGAGCGCGGGATGCGCTTCGCTGTCGCCCTTGATCTGGGTGACTTCGACGATCGGCTCAAAGCGTGCCCGCAGCAGCGCCAGTTCCTTCGAGTAGGGCTTGCCGTCGAAGGTCTCGACCGAGAACATGCGGCCATTGCTCAGATTGCCATTGTGCGGGATGGCCAGCACCTCGGCTCCCGTCTCCTTTTCAAATTTCTCCAGATACCTCCAAAGGTCTTCTGGATTCTGACTGTCGAACTGCGAGTAAGGCAGCGTGCGGTTCGCCACGCTGGAATTTCCCCGGAACAGCACGTTGCGGTGCAGATTGTTGCCGCCCATCGTGGTGTATTCCCAGCCGATGATCGCGCTGAAACGGCCTGGCTCGTTGTATTTGTCCGCCAGCGCGGTGTAGGCCTGCCACGCATTGCGCACGGCCTTCTCGCTCTTGATGGGTGCATCTTTGGTGGACAACGAGGCCACGATCTCCATCGCCGTCGCGAAGACCTTGTCGTTGTCGCCGCTCTTCAGCCCGTCATACCATTTTCTTCCGATTGGCGTGGCGAGAATTTCAGGATCGCCACTGAGCAATTGCGGCATCAAGCCATACATCTCCGCGTGGTCGGAGATCACGAGGAAATCAAGCGGTCGCGAGAGCTTCGCGCGGAGGCCGTAAGTGGTGGCGATTTCCTCACCGCGTGCGAAGCGGAAGGCATCCTCCTGCCCGACGCGGCACATCGTGCCCGCATCCACCGAGACCGCCGTGTGCAAATGGGTGTCACCCCACAGGACGCGGGTTGGATAATTCCGGCCCGCATAGGGCGAGAACTGCTTCTGGGAGATGTGCGCGACATCTTCCTTGGTGATGCCCTCATCGTTGCCGGGCTCCGCTGCATGTGCGCCGATGAGCGCCAGCCCTAAGGCCAGCGCGATTGTGTGTCTGATTGGTTGCATGTGTTTCGGTTTTCCTGATTCAGGGAAAGGGTGGGTACTGGTGAAGCACGACGGCGACTAAAACGCCCTGTTACTGCGGACAAGATGCAAAATGGATTCGGGATGGAAGGCATTTCAACCGAAAAAATGGGCGGGTCGTTGGGTGCCTTTGAGCGAGGCGTATGATGTCGAGTGAGGGGTGGCGTCCGGTGCGCTACACTTGGTGCTTTTTGCGGATTCGGGCGACCGGTTGCTCGACGAAACGGTAGATGGCATAGGCCAGCGCGAACGAGATCAGAAATGATAGAACGCCGATGGCGGGCGGCGGCAGCGGGTGGGGGTTTTCGACGAAGGCCCGGATCACGGTGAAATGCACCAGATAGAGCGGGAATGAAATCCGGCCGACGAAGCGGAGGGCGGCGGAATTCAACAGCCGCATCGGCCCCCAGTCGGGATAGCGGAGGGCGGTGACGAAGACCGGATAGAGGGCGAGGCCGTGCAGCGAGTAGCGGAGGGTTTCGCGGAAATCCGGCGAGCGGTAAAGCAGGGTCGCGGCGATGAGCGCGAGGCCCGTAGGAAAGAGGATGAACTTCCAGAGTTTTTCCGAACCTTGGTGGGGATCGAGCATCGGATTTCCCCGGATGGCCAGGATGCAGCCGAACATGATGCTGTCCACTCGGGTGTCGGAGGCGTAGTAGGTCCGGTGCTCGTCCACCCGCAGGTGGAACACCAGGAAACAGCGCCACGCCAGCACGCCCAGACAGAGGAGCCCGAGGACCAGCACTTGCTTGCGAGGGCTGAGTCCGAGCCGGACGAGGATCAGATAGAGCAGGGGAAACGCGAGATAGAAGTGCTCCTCGACCGCCAGCGACCAGAACACCGCCGTGCCGAGGATCGCGCCCTCGCTGCCGCAGAAAATAGAGTAGTAGTTGGCGTAGTGCAGCACCTGGCTGAGCAGCGGCCCCGGCTTGAGGGGGCCGGGGAAAAACCCGATTAAAGTCAGCAGCGCGCCGAGGGCGAGGACAAGATAGAAGGATGGCCAGATCCGCAACATGCGGCGGATATAGAATTGGTTGAAGTCGATGCGCCCGGATTTCGCCAGCTCCCGCCGCAGCAGGGTGGTGATCAGGTAGCCGCTGAGGAAAAAGAAAATCGTGACGCCGAAGCCGCCGGGGACGATCTTGTCCAGCCCGACGTGGGCGAGGAAAACGATCATGAAGGCGACGGCCCGCAGGCCGTCGAGGGATGGGATGTAAAACGACGGTTTACTCATGAAATGGAGCCTCCGGCTAGCTCGGCACGAAAGCCGGCACGGATTTCTCCCAGTCCTTGATGGCGGCGAAACTGCGCTCCCACAGGTCTTGCAGCTCGGCGTGAATGGTGGCTGCTTGATCGGGCGCGACGATCGGGTGGTGTTCCATCCCGGCGAGCCGGTCGGTCAGGGAGATGCAGCCGAAATACGAAATCATCCCGCGGAGCGAATGGAGGCGGGAACTGAAATCCGCAGAATTTCCCGCGTGGATCGAGGCACGGATGCTCTCGAGATGGTCGGGAACGTCGTGGATGATATCGCCGAGGAGATCGAGATAGTCGTCGTAGCCGATCCCGGTGAAGGACTCCAGTTGGTCAAGGTCGAGAAGTGGCGGCTGCATGTTAGAGAGATTGAAGGATTCAGGCGGGCAATGAGGGGATGTCCACGATGGTGGCAAACATTTCGCGGAGGCGGACTAGGTTGATGGGCTTCGAAAGGTAGTTGTCCATGCCGGCGGCGGTGGCGGCGTCGCGGTCCTCCTGGAACACGTTGGCGGTGAGCGCGACGATGTAGGGACGTTTCGCGAGGTCCAGCCCGCAGATGGCCCGGCTGGCGGCGAGTCCGTCCATGACGGGCATTTGGAGATCGAGGAAAATCACGTCGTAGGCAGTCGCTTGGACCGCGTGGACCGCTTGCTGGCCGTCGTCCACGATGTCCGGCTCGATGCCGAGGCGGCGGAGCAGCAGGCGGATGACTTTCTGGTTGTTAGGGTTATCCTCGGCGACGAGGATCTTGAGATTGCCGAGGCTGACGGTTTCCTGGGAGCCGGACGGCTTGGAGGACGGGGTGGCTCCGGAGACGGTTCCGGGGAACAGGCGGGTGAGCATTCCGTGGAGATTGGATGGCCAGATGGGTTTGGAGCCGACCTCGTCGAAGAGCGCGCGGATTTCCGCCGGATAGTTGCTTTCCGAACTCAGGAGGCTGAAGCGAGTGCCCTTGGCATCCGGCAGCGAGCGGAAATAGCGGGTCATTTCGATGCCGTCCATGTTCTGCATGTGGTGGTCGGTGATGACTAGGTCGTAAGGACCGGAAGCGGTCCAACATTGGATGGCTTGGGCACCGTTTGCGGCGGTGTGGCAGGACAGTCCCCAGGCGGCGAGGGTTTCTTCGAGAATGCGGCGGTTGAGTTCGTTGTCATCGACGACGAGGATCTTGAGCGACTCGCCGCCGTGGAGTTTGGAGACGACCGCTGGCGAGGCAAAGTCCGGTGGAGCAGGCTCCAAGAAGAACGAGGCGCTGAAGGTGGAGCCCTGGCCTGGGACACTGCGGACGGTGATGTCGCCGCCCATTTGCTCGGCAAGGCGCTTGCTGATGGCGAGGCCAAGCCCCGAGCCGCCGAAGCGGCGGGTGGTGGAGGAATCTTCCTGGACGAAGGGGCGGAAGAGTTTTTGGATCGCGTCCGGGGCGATGCCGATGCCGGAATCGGTGACATCGAGGGTGAGCATCCAGCGGCCGCTGGCATCCTGATGGCCGTCCACGGTCAGGCTGACGAAGCCGGCGGGAGTGAATTTCACCGCGTTGCTGAGCAGGTTGACGAGGATCTGGCGGGTGCGGCCGCGGTCACCGACGAGCTGGGCGGGCAGATGCGGGGCGAGCCGGCCGATGAGTTCGATTTGTTTGCCCGCCGCGCCGAGGCGAATGACATCGAAGGCCTCGCGGCAGAGGTCGGATAAGGAAAAGGCCGAGGAGTCGAGGTCGATCGTGCCGCTTTCGATGCGGGAGTAGTCGAGGATGTCGTTGATGAGTTCGAGCAGGAAGTTGCTCGAGTTGAGGATGGTCTCGGCGAAGTCTTTTTGCTGGGTGTTGAGCGGGGTGGTTTCCAGGAGCGAGGCCATGCCGATGACCGCGTTGAGCGGGGTGCGGATTTCATGGCTCATGGTGGCGAGGAAGGTGCTTTTGGCGAGGTTGGCCTTGTCTGCGGCGATGGCGGCGCTGTGGGCTTGGTCGCGGGCGAGGACCAAGGCATCGGATTCGCTTTGGGCGACTTGGCGGAGGCCGATGTTGGTGGCTGCGGAACGGAGGATGGAGATTTCCCAACTGGCCCAGACGCGGTCTTCGCGGCAGGCGACGAAGCTCAGGAAGCCCCAAAGCCGGTCGCCTGTTAGGATCGGGATGACGATGAGCGAGCGGACGCCTTGGGCGAGAAGCGGGGCTTGTTCCGGCAGCGGGAAGGAACTCACCAAGCCGTGGACTTCCCGGCCTGCCGCCATTTCACGGTGCCAGCGGTCGAAGGCCGAGTTTTCCAACGGGAGGTTCTGGGACTCGGCGCTTTGGATGACCGGCGCGGAGCCACCTGCATTCCAAGTGGCGATCTGGCTCATGTCACGGGTCGCGCCATCGGGGCGGGGGTGGACGTGAAATAGGTGGCAGCGGTCCACATTGGCGGCCGTGCCGAGGGCGGCGAGGATTCCGCCCCAGACCGAGGGCTCGATGCGCCTTGCGAGGAGCGTGTTGTTGATCGAAGCGACGGCTTCGAGTAGATTGCTGGAGCGGCGGGTCTGGGTGATGTCGCGCTCGAGGGCCATGAAGCCGGTGAGGGTGCCGTGATTGTCAACGAGCGGTTGGCACTCGATGTGGACGAGATAAGCGCGGCCGTTTTTGCCGTAGTTGAGGATTTCGGTTTCGAAGCCCTTGCCGGCTTGGATTTGATCCCGCATGAGGTTCCTCGCGGGGTCGCTCTCGCCTTGCCGTTGCAGGATGCTGCCGGGGGTTTTGCCGATGACCTCGTCCTTGAGGTAACCGCTGATTTTGGTGAAGCCTTCGTTGACCCACTCGATGCGGCCGACGGCATCGGTGATGACCACGGCGTTGTCGGTGCGCTTGGCGACGAGCGCGAGGCGGTTGGCCTCGGCCCGGCTGCGCAGGAGATCCTGCTCGGCTTCCTTGGCGGCGGTGAGATCGACGACGGCGAGGATCGAGCCGGAGTCCAACTGGGATTCGGAAAGCTGGGCGCGGAAGACCTGGACGGGAATCGATGAGTCGTCCAGACAGGTGAGAACGGCTTCGAATCCATCGCCGGCCTTGGACGTGGAATCCACGTTGGCGATCAGGGAATCCAGCGGTTTGCCGACGAGCGAAGCCGGCGTGCCGCGGGACAGGCGGATGAAGGCGGGGTTGGCGTAGGAAATGATGCCATCCTCGCCGATGACCGCGAGGCCGTTAGGGACGGACTCCATGACGTGCTGCGCGAACCGGCGCTGCTTGTCGATTTCCAGGCGTGCGCGCTGGCGTTCGTCGATGTTGATGATGGTGCCGACCAGCCGGGTGGCGGCGTTGTCTTGGTCGAAATGAGACCGGATGAGCCGGCCGCGGAGCATGAACCAGACCCAGCGCCCATCGGCGACTTTGATCCGGATTTCGGCTTCGGAGGAGGATTCTGCCGCGGCTGCGGGTTGGGTGGTCTTGGCGCGGACGAGATTGAAGAGCTGGTAGCGATCCTCGGGATGGATGT
>JANMJJ010000104.1:0-5799 GCA_031371325.1 Akkermansiaceae bacterium
CGACTTATTCACCATCGGAATCGGCCCGTCATCCTCCCACACCGTGGGACCGATGCGTGCGGCCTGTCACTTCGTCCGGGAGCTCGAAGCTGCCGGTCTAGCTCCGCGAGTGGTCCGGCTGCGCTGCGATCTTTACGGCTCACTTGCCGCTACCGGCAAGGGCCACGGCACGGATGGTGCGGTGATTTTAGGATTTCTCGGAGAAGAGCCGGAAACCGTCGATGTCGATGGCATTCCTGCTTGTCTTGAAAACGTCCGCTTGAGGAAATTTCTTCGCACGCCGTGGGGCAGGGAAATCGTTTTCGATGAAAAGCAGGACATTGATTTCAAACGCCTTAAGCCGTTGCCCTTGCATCCGAATGGCATGCATTTCATGGCACTTGGTGTCGGAGATCTGCCGGTCTTCGAGCAAGTCTGCTATTCTCTGGGCGGCGGCTTCATCGCCACGGAGGCGGAGATGAAAGAGCCGAAATCCGACGGCATCGTTTTGCCCCATCCCTTTGCAAATGCGGTGGAACTCATGCGGCAATGTGAAAGCAACGCGCTCTCCGTCAGTGGCTTGATGTTGGCAAACGAATCCGCGTTTCGGCCCGAGGCTGAAACGCGTGCCCGTCTCGATACGATTTGGCTGGCCATGCAGGCCTGTGTGAAACGCGGCTGTGGCCAAGAGGGGATTTTACCCGGCGGCCTCCAGGTGAAGCGCCGGGCCAAGGCGATCCACGAACACCTCCGCGAGTCCGCCCAAACCGCGCTTGCCGATCCGCTGACCATCCTTGACTGGGTGAATCTCTACGCCCTCGCGGTGAACGAGGAAAACGCCGCAGGCGGGCGCGTCGTCACTGCGCCGACCAATGGCGCGGCGGGCATTATCCCGGCTGTGCTTCATTACGCGGTCGGATTCCGCCATTCGCCGCATCCGGATGGCGTGCATCGGTTTTTACTCACGGCCGCCGCCATCGGCATGCTTTACAAGCGCAACGCCTCGATTTCTGGTGCAGAAGCTGGCTGCCAGGGCGAAGTCGGTGTCGCGTGCTCGATGGCCGCCGCCGGACTCGTCGATTACCTCGGTGGCACCCCGCAACAGGTGGAAAACGCGGCGGAAATCGGCATGGAGCACAACTTGGGCCTGACTTGCGATCCCATCGGCGGGCTGGTGCAGATTCCCTGCATTGAGCGCAACGCGATGGGGGCCGTGAAAGCGATCAACGCCTCGCGGCTCGCGCTTTCAGGCGATGGCACGCATTTCGTGTCGCTCGATAAAGTCATCCAAACCATGCGCGACACCGGCCGTGACATGAAATCCAAATACAAGGAAACCTCCCGCGGCGGACTGGCGGTGAGCGTGGTGGAATGTTGAGGATTCGCGGTGACAATTCAGGTTGCTAGTGGTCTGTCAGATTTCAAATGACGAATGGGAAGGCGGCGAAGCATCCACGGGGAGCACACGCGCCCTCGCGTGTGGTCTTTGGCGCCCTCGCCGAAGACGGGCGTTTCAGGCCATTCCACGCAGTTTTCGACGAGGGCGTCGAAAACAACACGCGCGGGCGCGTGTTCTCCCCAAGATTTGCACACTGAAATGCCTATTCCGCAGTGACCGACCAACTCTTCAAAAAATCTGTGGCCGTCCCTGAATCTGCGGGAAAACCGGATTTTAGATGGAAAGACTCCGGCGGAAACCCTCGTAAGGGGGAATTCGTATCCATTCATGAAAATCATCAACCAAATCACACCCGCACTCATTGCGATGACGCTCTTCTTGGGCGGCACACGCGCCACCTGTGCGGAGATCCCGCGCCCGGAGCACCCACGCCCGGACCTGTTCCGAGACAACTGGATGTCACTCAACGGACCATGGCAATTTGAGGTGGATAAGGCGGCGGACGGCGAATCCCGTGGCCTGACTTCTGGAACCGACCTGAATTCCAAAATTCTCGTCCCGTTCTGCCCGGAGAGCAAACTGTCGGGCTTAACAATCCCGATGACGGAGCACATCAAGAACGTCTGGTATCGCCGCACGTTTCAGCTTTCCACAGCGATGAAGGACAAGCGGATTCGGCTGCATTTCGGTGGAGTGGATTACTACTCTCGGGTTTACATCAATGGCCAGCTTGCCGGAACGCACGTTGGCGAGAATGTGGATTTCAATTTCGACATCACCCAGTATCTGAAAGCCGGTAACAATGAAGTGGTGGTAAAGGTGTTCGACGATTTTTCGTCGGACTTACAGCCCAGAGGGAAACAGTCAGGGAGTGATAAAAGCTCCGGTTGTTTCTACACCCGGACCACCGGCATCTGGCAATCGGTGTGGTTGGAAGCCGTCGGCTCGTCATTCGTCGAGACGATTTCCGTCGTGCCGGATCCCGATCGCTCGCGGGTTGTCATCACAGCGAAAATCAATGGCGCAGATAAAGATTTAAAGCTTAAGGCGGAAGCCTTCGCCGATGGCAAGTCGGTTGGCTCGGACATCGCCTCCGGCCCCGGCCAAAACGTGTTAGTCATCGATCTCAAAGAAAAGAAATTATGGAGTCCTGGCACTCCATTTCTCTACAACTTGAAGCTAACGCTGGTGAGCGGGACGGGAAAAATCGACGAGCTGACGAGCTATTTCGGCCTTCGCAAGGTCACGATTGAAGGGCGGAAGTTCCTGATCAACGGCAAACCGATTTTCCAGCGGCTCATTCTTGATCAGGGATTTTATCCGGATGGACTGTGGACTGCGCCGTCGGATGAGGCGTTGAAAAAGGACATCGAACTCAGCATGGCGTGCGGTTACAACGGTGCGCGTTTGCACCAAAAAGTATTTGAGCCACGTTTTCTCTACTGGGCGGACCGGCTTGGATATTTGGTTTGGGGCGAATATCCTAACGCCGGTTACAACAATCAGCGGGAAGGCTTCTCGGCCGTGGTCAATGAATGGAGCAACATTCTCATGCGCGATCGGAATCATCCGGCGATTGTCGGCTGGTGTGCCTTCAATGAGAATTTCGAGGATTCAGGCGAGCTTCAGCAAATGGTCTGGAACGTCACCAAGGCGGTCGATCCGAGCCGCCCTGCGTTGGAAGCCAGCGGTTGGAATCACACGCTGCCCAATCCTGAAGTCCGCGATGCGCACGACTACTCGGAAAGTCCTGAAAGACTGCGAAATAGGTGGAGGGATTATTTCGCCGCTGCGCCCGCAGGCCCTACGGTTCCGGCGCGCTACAAGAATAGAGAAGCGTTTAACGCTGATTTCGGAGTTCCTTTCATGATCAGTGAAATCGGCGGAATCGGCTGGGCCACCGAGGGTGGCTGGAGCTACGGCAATGGCCCGAAAACTTTGGATGAATTCTATGCCCGTTATAAGGGAACGATTGATGCCCTGCTCGACAACCCCAATTTATTTGGTTTCTGCTACACCCAACTCACTGACATTGAGCAAGAACGCAACGGTCTTTATTTCTACGACCGCAAGCCGAAGTTCGATCCGAAGAAATTATTTGAAATCACCTCCCGCGCCGCCGCTTACGAACGCGGCGAGCCGATGGCAGCCATCCCCGCGCCCAAACCCGATGGTATCCGATGGAAGGTGTTGGTGGGAGCCAAGCCGGATGGACCGCTCAACACGCCTTATCGGTATTCCACCGAAAAACCTGCGGACGACTGGATGAAGGAGAAATTTGATGACAAGGCTTGGACCTCAGGACTTGCGCCCTTCGGCAATAAGGACAAGGCCAACACGCCATGGAAAACGCCCGAGATCTACTTCCGAAAGACCTTCGAATACGCCGGGGGAAATTTGAAAAATGGTGCGCTGGTGATCCGTCACAACGACAACACCGAGGTTTACCTCAACGGCGAGAAGATCGCCGGCGTCACGGGCCCCAAGGGCTACTACATGATCTTGGCGACCGAGGCGATGAAGAAGGCGCTGAAGAAAGGCGACAACACCCTCGCGGTCCACTCCCATGAGAGCGGCCAAGGCCAATTCATCGACCTTGCCATCTTGGCAGAATAGGCGGCGCAGTCCGAGATGGCACCCGCCGTTCGCCTCGCATTGGCTTCAGCACCCCTCCAATACAGACCGCGCCTGGCTCGGCTCATAAGTCCGTCCGGCTGGTGCGTTTCGCGCCCTAGTTCGTTAAAAAATAATCATTGAACTGTCACCGGATCAGTTTTCTTCTGTCTGCGATCGTCGGTTTTACCCGTGGTTCGTCTCTCGATCCCCCCTCCAATCGCTTCGATCCGATCCAATCCAATCCAATCAGCTAACAAAACCATGAAGCCTAGAAACGCCCGCATTCTCAGCCTACAAGCCCCCCATCTTTTCGTCGCCCTTGCCGGGCTGGCGATGAGTCTGTCAAACACCGCGCAAGCGGTCGATGCCGTCAAGGCCAACACCACCACCATGAATCTGACGACAGACTGGGTGGGTGGAGTGGTGCCGACCATCGCCAATGCGCTTCGTCCCTCGTGGAACAACAATGCGATTACGACGGCGAACAATTTGCTCGTCACGCTGGGCGGGAACATTGACTGCAACGGGATGGATCTTAGGCCGTTTGGAAGCTCCGGTGCGACTCTCAAAATCGGAGCCGGCAACACCCTCAGCTTAACGGGTGCAGTCATCCAACAAGATAATGGCGGCTGGGACTCCACCCTCAACTGCGGCATCAATCTGGTAGGCAATACGACTTTCAGCCTCCAGGGGGATATCATTATTAATAGTTCCATCACTCAGGACGCCACCCCTCGGTCATTGAGCAAGATCAGCCAAGGGGGCGTGATGCATTTGACTGCCGCTAACAGCTACACCGGCGGCACGAACATCAGCTATGGTATTTTGACTCTCGGTGGCAGTGGCACTCTGGGTGCAACGACGGGGAACCTCACGTTTTCTGGAACCGGTGCGTTGGATTTGGGTGGCACCACCCAGACGGTGAAAGATGTGGATTTAAGCAATGCTTTCATTCAAAACGGCACGATCATCTCCACCAGCCTTTATAAAAATGGCCCGGCTCTGGTGACGGCGAACCTGCAAGGCGGCGCGGGCGTGACGATGACTGCGGGCAACAGCGGCGGCACGATTCTCTCCGGCACCAACACCTACGGCGGCACTACCACCATCAGCGGCTGGCTGCGGGCCACCAAACCGACTGCTCTGCCGAATTCCGGCGCGACCCCCAACGTGATCACCATCAGCAGCGGTAGTGCATTTCTCGCCGTCAGAGCGGGTGCTGCTTCAGGCGAATGGGCCTCTGGGAACATTGACAGCTTGCTGGCCAATCCCACCTTCACCGTTTCCTCCTCTGGTGGTGCTTTGGGGATTGATACCACGGGCGGTGACTTCAGCTATGGCAGCGTGATTCCCGCTAAAACCAACCTAGGTTTTAGGAAAATCGGCCCGAATACGCTGACCCTTACCGCCGCCAACCTCTACCCTCAAAAAACCACGGTCGCTCGCGGCACACTCAAGATTGATGCCGGCGCGGGTGCTTCGCTTGTCTCTACCTCGGCCCTCACCTTCGCGGGCACTGGAACATTCAATTACGACAACACCACGGCAGGCGGCACCACCTCGCAGACCCTCGGTGCTCTTAACGTCGTCGCAGCCAGTGCCAACGATAATTCCACTACAGCGACTGAGGCCACCGTGCAACTCACCCGCACCGCAGCCCAAACGACCGACTTGAAGTTCGCCTCGCTGGCAGCCCGCGTGGCCGGTGGCACTCTCAATTTCAAGGTTGCCGGCACGCCGGGAACCAACGGCACGGACAGCAAAATCTGGTTCACCACCGGGCCGACGGTCAGCACCTTCATTGA
>JANMJJ010000123.1:0-20625 GCA_031371325.1 Akkermansiaceae bacterium
GGGGAGGCTTGCTTGGGCATAGAAATCGGAGCCGATGAGCGAGTTCCCGCACTTGATATTGTTCCCCAGATCGGGGAGGACGCGCTGGTGGATGAGCTCGCGCTGGACGCTTTGGGTGGTTTCGCCTTCGAGGACTTTGAGCAGCAGGGAGAGCTTGGTGACTTCCACGGCTTGGCTGTCGATGTCCACGCCGAAGACGTGGGTGAGTAGGATGCGCTTGCGCTCGGCGGTGGTGAGCGACCAGCCGCCGCCGCGGGCTTGGACGAGCACGGGGGATTTGCCTTTGGCGAGTTTTTCGGGATCGTGGGAGATATAGTATTGGTGATACCAGTCGAGCAGGAATTGATAGACGACGATCAGGAAGGAGCCGGAGCCGCAGGCGGGATCAAGCACGCGGATGAGTTCAATTTGTTTCGGGGTCTTTCCCTCGATGAGCGGGCCGACGGTTTGTTTGACGATGTAATCGACGATGTAGCTGGGCGTGTAGAAGACGCCGCCGGCCTTTTTTACCTCGGGCTTGTCCTCGACGACGGCGCGGTGACCGGCCGTTAAGTTGATGACTTTTCCGAGGAATTGTTCGTAAACCGAGCCGAGGATGTCGGCGGGCAGGACGGAGAATTCGTAGGGGCTGTCTGGATAGTAAAGGTGGACGATGATGTCCTTGAGGGTCTTATCATCGAGAAGGAGTTGCGGCGTGAGCGTGTCCGGTTCCTCGGCCTGGCCTTTTTCCTTGGAGAAGTGGAACAGGCCGGAGTTGTAGCGCTGGTCGGCGGCACGGAAGAGTTCCAACAGGCGCGGGTAGGTCTGGGTGCCGTTGGCGATGCTGCGGAGTTTCCCGTAGTCCTCGGTGCCGCGGTCCTCGCAGATGCGCAGGAAGACGAGGCGGTCGATGGTTTTCTGGACGGCGAAGTTGAGGTCGCGGACGGAGAGCGCGGGATTGCGCAGGGCGAGGTTGCGGGCGAGCAGATCGCGCCAGCGCTCGATTTCCTCAAGGAACGCGGCATCCACCTCGGCGGTGCCTTTTTTCTTTTTGTTGGAGTCCGCGTATTTGTCGAATGAGCCCTTGAGGATGGCGTCGCGGGAAAAGATGGCGGCGATCTCGTCCCACTTTTCCGCGTATTGGTCGAAGGTGCAGTAAAACGTGCGGGCCTTGGACGAGGGATCGTTTTTCACCGGCTTGATGCGGGTGTCGTAGATGGCGAACTCCTCGAAA
Source organism: Akkermansiaceae bacterium (assembly GCA_031371325.1). Lineage (GTDB taxonomy): Bacteria > Verrucomicrobiota > Verrucomicrobiia > Verrucomicrobiales > Akkermansiaceae > Luteolibacter. Next base: position 1,214 of record JANMJJ010000123.1, read on the forward strand.
TCGGATAGGATCGAAAGCGGCATCTTGGCGGACCAGGCGTAGCGGCGGAGCTGGTAGGCGGGATCGACGTCGGACTTGATGTTGACGGCGGGTTTCTTCGCTTCGAGGAAGAATTTCCGCTGGCCGTGCAGGGTGAAGGCGCAGTCCGGGGCTTTCACATGCGGGCCGATGCGCAGGGCGTCCTCGTGGATGACATCGCGGTATTGCGGCGCGAGGCCCTGGGCGTTGTCCATGTCCCAGCCGAGCGCGGCGAAGAAGGGATCGAGGAATTCCTTGCGGAGCTGGGCCTCGTTGTAATTCCCGGAGCGGTAGTGATCGCGGTGCGAGGCGAAGGTCTCGCAGAGCTTGAGGACGGAATCGGGTGCGGGCATTGGGATTACGGCAGACTAGAAACGTCTGGCGCTGGTGACAAGGGGATTGGCTTGAGAATAGAGGTGTCCCTGCACCGGGCCGCAGACGGATAAGAATGGCGGGATGCACCTTCCGAACAATTCCTTGCCAGCCGCCCCGGATTTCCCAAGCCTTGCGCCTCTTTTTTTAGATCATGAACAAAGTCCTAATCATCGGAGCCGGCGGGGTCGGCAGCGTCGTCGCCCACAAATGTGCCATGGTTCCCGAGGTTTTCGGGGAAATCACCCTCGCTTCGCGAACCGTCTCGAAATGCGACGCGATCGCTGCCGAAGTGAAAATGCGCACCGGTCGGGTCATCGCCACCGCCAAGGTGGATGCCGACAACGCCGAGGAAACCGCCGCGCTCATCCGCAAAACCGGTGCCAAACTCCTGATCAATGTGGCCCTGCCTTACCAAGATCTTAATTTGATGGATGCCTGTCTATTAGCCGGTTGCGACTATTTGGACACGGCGAATTACGAGCCCCTGGATGTCGCGAAATTCGAGTATTCCTGGCAGTGGGAGTATCAGGAGAGGTTCGAAAAAGCAGGTTTGTCGGCCCTCCTCGGCTCCGGCTTCGACCCCGGCGTGACCAATGTTTTCACCGCTTGGGCGCTGAAGCACCATTTCGATGAAATCCACACGCTCGACATCATCGATGTGAACGGCGGCAACCACGGCAAGGCCTTCGCCACCAATTTCAACCCGGAAATCAACATCCGCGAGGTCACCGCAGAATGCCGGCATTTTGAGAACGGCGGCTTCATCGAATCCCCGCCGATGTCCAAGCACCAGGAATTCACCTGCCCGGACGGCGTCGGAACCTATGAAATTTACCGGATGTACCACGAGGAGCTGGAATCGCTGGTCAAACATATCCCAACAATCCGCCGGGCGCAGTTCTGGATGTCGTTTTCGGCCAACTACTTGAAGCATCTTGAAGTGCTCCAGAACGTCGGCATGACGCGGATCGATCCCGTTGTTTACCAAGGCATGGAAATCGTTCCGCTCCAGTTCCTCAAGGCGGTTTTGCCGAATCCGGGCGATCTCGGCCAGTCCACCAAAGGCCGCACCTGCATTGGCAATGTCATCACGGGCATCAAGGCTGGAAAGCCAAAGGCGATTTACATCTACAACATCTGCGACCACGAAGCGTGCTACGCCGAAGTCGGATCCCAGGCGATTTCCTACACCACCGGCGTCCCGGCGATGATCGGAGCAAAACAGATTCTCCAGCAACATTGGCGCAAACCCGGCATTTGGAACATCGAACAGCTCGATCCGGATGTCTTCATGGCCGATCTCACGGTTCACGGGTTGCCATGGCAAATCGTGGAATTGACTGCGGATCAAGCTGCGGCGTTGCAAGTCGGGTGATTCAAAGTATTCACAAAGTATTGTAAATTTTATGTCCGCCAGTCTAAAATTCCCCTTGTAAGCATGCATCAGCCATTCCACTCTCAACCCATGAATCGGATCAAAACCCTCTCTTTGCCGCTCATTTCCGCGATGCTTGCGTCGGCGGGATTGCCCGCAAATGCCCAGATCGCGTTGGAGCTCAGTAGCCGGGCATCCTACCGTCAGTACCAGGGTGCCGATACAATGAGCTTCACCGGAGGTAGTTTCGACATCAACTTCAGAGACGGCAGCGTGATCAGCATCGGTGGTTGCGACTTCGTTCAGTATTATCCGCCGGGCTTCTTCATCGGCCCCTGCTCGACAGGCACCACCGGGTTCTTGACTTCAGGTACCATCGACGGGGCCACGCTCGCGTATCCTTACCTATTGGTGACTAGCGTCAATCCGGCGCTTGCAGTCGCACCCCGTCATGCCGAACTGGTCAAACTGACCGCAGCACCGGCGTCTGGTTTGCCTAGGCCCGCAGGCGGATTCACCGACCACAGCGCCTCGCTCTATTTCAACCTGAACACGGCTGGCAGTATCAGGGAATACATTTTGACCCGTTACGACAGCACAAGGGCTTACGCCAAGGGTCAAAACGAGAAGTTCCAAGAGCAAATCGTCCCAGGGGTGTATCATTATTCCTTCCCTCGTTTGGGCAATCCCATCTTGCCGGCGGCAATCACGGCGACGATCTATCCGATGGCCGAGGGATTTGCCAAACACAACAACGTCGAGCAAGGATTCAAGTTCACGAACGTCAACGGCAACCAATTCAGCAAAAATGGATTCGTGGAGCTGAGTTATATCCGACCGAATCTCATAAAATGGAACCCCCTCAGCCCGGGCGTGGTTTTCCCGGGTGCGGATTCCCTCTTTTTCTCGATTCGAGTGATGAGCGATCAAAGCAATCCGAAATCCCCAACTGTCCTGGTGGATCGCTACAGCGGAAAACAGCAAGCCATTTTCCCGGCATTTACCAATGACGGGGATCCCCGGGTGCTGCTGGCCAGTCCGTTGGTTTCCCAGATCACCACACCACCAGTCCTAGCGGGCGGCACCAAGGGTGTGATGGAATTACAATTGGGGAGATCCTTTCAAACCGGTGGCGTCACTTACGACTTTTCAGATCGCAAGTTCCAAATCCCCGTGGTGGTCGTGAACAGGTATTCCGAATACCAGGAGCTCGTTATCGGCAACTCGAATAAATCCGATATCCTCACCGACACTGACGGTGACGGTTACAACAACCTGAACGAATGGATCCTTGATAGCAGCGCGGTTGACGCCAACAGTATTCCGGCAGCTCCAGTTGCCGCGTCCGTTGCGACTTTGTATGACTTGGATTATTTCACCTTTACCGGCAGGGTCCGCATCGTTCGGGATCAATACTACGGTTTCACCATCGACGAGAAATTGGAAACCCAGCCGGGAGTCGTTTACACGCTTCAGCGCAGCAAGGACAACGGCAAGACGTGGACGAAGTTTGTCTCGGACGCCGATTGGACGGTTCGCAAAGTCCGTCTCGCGCCAGGAGCGAGATCCGTTAAGGCCAATTCTCCGAAGCGAATCCAAATCTGGGTCGAGAGCAAATACAACACCGCTGGTGCTCTCATCACATTACCTGGATTTGAGCTCCAAGGTGAACCTCCGGGCACTCAGAATGATCTCTATCGGGTGAAGATTACCTTGGCGAAGTAAATGCAGTCGGATGAGGTTCCCTCACAAGACCCTGCAAATTTCCCGATGGGTTGGATTTACAAAGGGAGTTCCCAGTTGATGAGTTCAGACATGATCGATACCACCGAGCGGCTTGCCATTCATCTTGAGAAAAGCCGTAAGGGTTCCACCACTCCGGTTTGCGCCATCGATACCGAGGCCGACAGTCTTCATCGCTATCGCGAGTCGCTCTGTCTGATCCAGTTTGCCGACCGCAGCCAATGCGTGTTGATTGATCCGCTGGCGATTGATGATTTGTCGTCACTTGGAACTTACCTTTCAGACGCGACCGTCTGGATGCACGGTGCCGACTATGACATGACGATGTTCAAACGGCAGTTCGGCTCGCTGCCGGCCGTGGTCTATGACACCCAGATCGGCGCGAGGCTGCTCGGCGTGCGACGTTTCGGCTTGGGAGATCTGGTCAACCACTATTTCGGCGTTGAACTCTCCAAATCGTCGCAAAAGGCGGATTGGGGGAAACGTCCGTTGTCGCCCAAGATGATCGAATACGCCATCAACGACGTGCATTACCTTTTGGAAATGGGTGACATCATCGTCGCCGCACTGAAGGCATCAGGTCGTTATGAATGGTTTGAGGAGAGTTGTCTTGCCGCTCGCCAGCGGGTCCTGGACCGGGATGATTCCAAGGAAGAAATTTGGCGTGTGCAAGGATCTGGCAAGCTCGGACCTTATGGCCTGGCCTGCCTGAGGGCGCTTTGGCAGTGGCGGGATGGAGAAGCCAAGGCTTGGGATCGCCCGTCCTTCATGGTGGCTCCCAATCGCCAGCTTCTGGAGTGGAGTATCGATCTGGACGCCAGACGAACCATTTCACTCCCCAGCCATTTCCGCCCCGACCGGGTGAAACGCTTCCAGACGGCCCTTGCCGCAGCGCAAGAACTTCCCGAATCGGAATGGCCGGAGCGACCGTCTGCCAAACGCCGGAAACGGGACCGTGATTTCGAACAAAAAGTTGACAGCCTCATCAAAGACCGGGAGCAAGCGGCGGCGAAGTTGGACATCGAAGGATCGTTGATCGCGCCCCGGGCAATTTTGGAATCCCTCGCCGCAGGCGATGCCCTGCCTGCGCAAGTGCTTCTCAAATGGCAGCGCGAGTGCCTCGGCATGGCCGGGTGACAAGTCTGCGGTGGATCTTCCGGCTTGAGTTCTTCAAACGGGCAGACATTGATATGCCGCATGTTGCCTGCTTCCTCTCCCGCTCCTGAGCCACCTGAGCGGCTGATTTTTGTCTGTCCTAGCTGTGGCCTGACCTTGGCGGCAAAGCCTCAACATGCCGGCGTGAGCGGCCCATGCCCGTCCTGCGGAACCCTGGTCCATGCGCCGGGTAATCCGGGACCATCGCCTGTGGACGCTCGGCAGACGGCGCATTCCCCCGCCACTGCGCCCGAGCCGAACGTCGCTAAATTTCGTGGCTTGACGCCATCCTCCAGCCATCGCAAAGGCGGGATCGTGGCGGACTCGGCACTGGACCATCAGCATTCGGACCAGAGGGAAACAGTGAAGAGTCTGTGGATTTTCGCGATGTTTGTTTTAGTCATTGGTGCCTGCCTAGTGGTGACTTGGTTTCTGAAGGACTGGATCCGCAAATAGAGTGACCATAAATAACTCATTAAACATGAGTTATGACCTATGGTGAACGGTCAAAAAAAGGCATTCATTCGCGACGAAGTTGCTTGTCTCCCAAGGCTGGATTTTAGAGCCTCTGGCCCCACCATGTCCGAGATTTCAAACGAGCCACAAAAAGCCGAAACCCAAGTTGCCGTAGAGCAGCAATACGATGCCGCGCAGATCGACAAGCTCGAAGGCCTAGACGCCGTTCGCAAGCGCCCCGGCATGTATATCGGAGACCCCGACGAGCGCGGGCTTCACCATTGCGTTTTTGAAGTGCTCGACAACTCGATCGACGAGCACCTCGCGGGCTACTGTAGCCGGATCAAGGTGGCGATCCACGTCGATGGCTCCGTTTCCATCTCCGACAACGGACGGGGAATCCCGGTGGACATGCACTTGAAATTCGGCATGCCTGCCGTCGAATTGGTACTTACAAATCTTCACGCCGGCGGCAAGTTCGGCCAAGGTGCCTACAAATATTCCGGCGGACTCCACGGCGTCGGAGCGAAATGCGTCAACGCCCTGTCAGATTGGTTCAAGGCGGAAATCATGCGCAACGGCAAGGTCCACCTGATCGGCTTCGAGCGTGGAAAAACGACCATTCCTCTCCATGTCATCGGCGAGGTGGACGCTGGCAAAACGGGAACGATGATCACCTTCTTTCCAGATGCCACGATCTTCGTTGATACCATCGAATTCAAGTTCGACCGCCTCTCCACCCGACTTCGCGAGCTTGCCTTCCTCAACCCCGGTCTAACCATCGACCTCGAGGACGAACGTCCCGAGTCCGCCAAGAAGACCACGTTTTTCTACGCCAAAGGCATCGAGGAGTTCGTCGCCCAGCTCGGGGAAAACAAGACACTCATCCATGAGGACCCCGTGATTCTCCACGGCAAGCGCCAGATCGACCTCGACTACGACGGCAAGAAAACCACCGACGATGTCTTCGCCGACGTGGTGTTCCAATACAACGATTCCTACAACGACCAGATCCTCTGCTTCGCCAACTCCATCCCTAACGGCGACGGCGGCACCCACCTCACCGGTTTCCGCACCGCGCTCACCCGTGGCATCAACCAGTACGCCAAGGTCAACAAGATCCTCAAGGACAAGGATCCCGCTCTAACCGGTGATGACGTCCGCGAAGGCCTGATCGCGATCATCTCGGTGAAAATGCCGAACCCGCGCTTCAGCTCGCAGACCAAGGACAAGCTCGTCAACACCGAGATCGAAGGCGTCATCTCCTCCATTGTCTATGAAGGCCTGATGCAATTCTTCGACGAGAATCCCGGCCTCGCCAAACGCGTCATCGAAAAATCCGTCAACGCCGCCCGCGCCCGCGAAGCTGCTAGAAAAGCCCGCGAAACGGTCCGCAAATCCGCCCTCTCCGGCGGCGGGCTTCCCGGCAAACTCGCCGACTGCTCCGAACGCGATCCCGCGAAGTCCGAGCTCTACATTGTCGAAGGTGACTCTGCCGGTGGATCCGCCAAACAAGGCCGCGACCGGCGGACGCAGGCGATCCTTCCCCTGCGCGGAAAACTCATCAACGTCGAAAAAGCCCGCCTCCATCGCGCACTCCAGAACAAGGAAATCCAATCCATGATCACCGCCATCGGCGCCGGCATCGGCGATGGCGAGCAGGAAGGCTCCTTCAACATCGAAAAAGTCCGCTATCACAAAATCGTCATCATGACCGATGCCGACGTGGACGGCTCGCACATCCGCACCTTGCTTCTCACGTTCTTCTGCCGCCACATGCCGGCCCTCGTGAAAAGCGGCTACCTCTACATCGCGCAACCGCCACTTTATTTAGTGAGTCGCAAAAAGCGCCAAGAGTATGTGCAAGACAATGACCAGCTCAACCGCATCCTCATCGACCTCGGTGCTGGCGAAGTCGAACTCCGCACCTACGATCAATCCCGCAGCTTCACCCCGGACGAACTGAAGGTCATCCTCGAAAACCTCTCTTCGCTCTCCCGCTTCTCGACCACCATCGAAGGCAACGGCGGCAATTTCAAAAACTACCTAGCAGCCCGTGAAAACGGGATTCTCCCGGAGTTCATGATTCGCATCCGCACCGGCAACGATGAGAAACTCACCTACTTTTCCAAAGAAGCCGATCTCCGCGCCTTCGCCGCGCAAAACCGCGACCTCCGGCTGTTCGACGAAATCCTAACGGAAGAAGAGATCGCCACGCACACCGGTCCATCCCGCCGCGCGAACCTCCACGAACTCCACGAGTCCCACGCCATCGCCCGCATCTTCTCGCGCCTCACCGAGTGCGGTATCGATACCTCGGTTTTCTTCAACGACGACATCCCGCTCTTCGAAATCGTCGAAGGCGAGGGCGACAAACAGAAAGTCACCCCGGTCTTCGCCGTCCCGGAAATCCTCGCGAAGGTCCTGGAAATCGCCAGCCGCGGCGTGCAGATTAAGCGCTTCAAGGGACTCGGTGAAATGAACGCCAAGCAACTCTTCGAAACCACCATGGACCCCGAAGTCCGCCAGTTCCTCCGCGTCCGCCTCGACGAGGACAACGCCGTCGAAGCCGACAAGATGTTCGACGTCCTGATGGGCGATATCGTCGAGCCCCGCAAGCGGTTCATCGAAGACAACGCCCTGAATGTGAGAAATCTGGATGTCTAATGAATGAAGTGATTGTCAAAATTTTCCTCGAATGTGCCCGCGCAATCGATGCGAGTGAGTTAATCACTCGCGTCTCAAGCACAGACAAGGAATACAGCTTTCAGAACTGGTTTTCTGATCGCCTCGCGACACTCGGCTTGAATTTCGATGAGCCATCAAGAAATGCCTATCCAGACTTTCGATTGGTTGATTTTCCTGTGGGATTCGAAATCAAAGGACTTGGGTTTCCAGGACGTGAAGCGAACTACGACTGCAACAGCCAAGTGCCATCGGGTCGCCACAATGGCAGGGAGATTTACTACGTTTTCGGTCGCTATCCCGCGACATCAAAGGACAAAGCTTATCCTGTCTATGATCTCGTTATGTGCCACGGTGACTTTCTCAACGCGGATCATTCCTACGTGCATAAAAACAAGAACCTCAAAGGTTTTGGTAGCTATGGAGACATGATGATCAGGGATCGAAAAATGTATGTGGCTCCTACTCCGTATGCGTTGACATCTGGAACCGAACGGCAAGTCAGTTTTATTGCTCCCGAAAATTTCTCTCAGACAGCTTCTTTAAAGCAAGTGGGTGAATTCGCACGGATTGAATCAGCGAAGCTCATACGTGGATACAGTTTCGATATGATCTCACACGAGATCAAACCGTCCCATATACCAAATCCTGATGCTGGAAAGAAGCACCCTTTCAAGGTCTTCCGCTCCGCCATCGCCAACGGGCCAGAGGTCACACTTTCGTAGTATGGCTCTTTCTTTCACAGGATTGTTTTCAGGTGCCGGCGGCCTTGATCTTGGATTTGAAATGGCTGGGTTCAAACATTTGTATTCATCGGATATTGATCCATGGAGCGTTCGCACACTGCAAGACAACCGTCCACACTGGCACTCCTCCGAAGCCGACGTGAGGGAAATCTCATCCGTCGATCTTCCAGACTCCGATGTCTTGCTGGCAGGATTTCCCTGCCAAGGTTTCTCGCTTGGTGGAAATCGCCAAGAGGATGATGAACGAAATTTTTTATTCAAAGAAGTCGTGAGGTTGGCGAAAGCTAAGAGGCCCAAATTCGTCCTTATTGAAAACGTTCTAAATCTTCGCACGATGAGAGAACCAGAAAGTGGTAAGCCTTTCGTAGATGTGATTTCCGCCCATTTCGAATCCCTTGGCTACAACGTGAAGCACAATGTATTCCGTGTTTCCGGTTTCGGTGTGCCACAGACCCGGAGACGCTTCATTTTCATAGCCAGCCTTGATCCATTTCCTAAGGGTTTTCACTGGCTCTCTCCCGAATCGGATACACCGGCAGCGTCGTTTCTATCAGACATCACCGAAGACCTCGACATAGATCTTCCCAATCATAAGCCTGAATGGGGATTCAAGAGCCGCGTGCATGACGAGACAGGTGAATCGTTTGACCCCACCGAAGCCCCAGTCCCATGCCGATTCTCAAGAACTGGCTCCGATGGCCATCCGATCCGCTCACTAGATGTTCCTTTTCCAGCGATCGATACCGCTACGATCTGGGGTTGGGCTCAAGGTCACGTTGTCGCTGAACGGATGGAGAAAGATAGAGTGAACGGTTCCTACATACGCAACAAGGATGCAACACTCAAACTCTGGCGGATACGTGCCAGCCGTCTAAGGAGCTTCACCGACAGGGAGTATGCGAGGCTACAGACTTTTCCTGATTCGTGGTTTTTCCATGGAGGCAACAAACGCCACATCCATAAACAGATCGGAAATGCAGTTCCTATTCAATTCGCACTTCGAATCGGAAAGTTCCTGAAGACGATCAACTCTGCCCAAGTTTCAGGAAAGGCAATGGCGAAATCAGGCAAAGGCCGTAACAATCAATTCGAATTTGAACTTTAGACTTAAATTTCCATAAACTAAAAGACATTCTCCCCTAGGAGTTTCCTGCCACGTTCTAGCTTCAAGCTTTACGTAATAGCTATGCCACCATCCAATAAAATTTTAAAAGAGATAACTCTAGCAGCACTCGCCCGCTTGAATGAACGTCTTTATGAAAATGGTGTCACTGGTGAATTTTGCATCTTGGACAATGCGACTAGGGTCATTGCTTTCGATGTGCTAAATACAACCTATAATCGGGAAGCAGAGAAAATGATAGAAGATATCGTGCTAAATTGCGCACGCCAGGTTGTGGATGAATTTGACTTTGAGGAGGATTGGATGAACTCCAGCACCAGAGGCTTCATTTCCGAACTAGAAGAAGTCACTCATGAGGGCGTAACAATTTTATATCGTAGAAATCGCCGCCAGAATCCAGCACTGATCAGCAGCTCGCACGAAACAACATTACACGAGAGCATGTTGTTCGTTAGCGATCCTGTTGAGTTCGATGAAGCGCTAGCCGATTTTTTGGACCAATTCAATCGAAACCCAAACACTGAAATGTTGGCGGAAGAGCCAGCTCCTCTCGCTGCGAAGCTCAACGATGGTGGCTTAGCTGATGCGTATCTCGCTTCCACTTCGACCCATTTGTGCCAAAAACGAGCATTGCGATTTCCTTCATGGGTCAATCAGCCCTCGCGAATCCTCCAAAAACCTTGGTTCGCCGCAAAAACTCTCAGCATCAAAGCCATCCTTCTCCAAGAATCGCCAGCTGCTTTTCGAGTCCGCAACCTCTTCGTCTCTGCCAATGCGCTACAGCAAGCATGATTTTTTAGGAATCTCATCCAATGCCATCTCGCTTAAAAATGGACCCAAAATTTAATCTACAACTTCCAGAGTCTATCTTTCAGAAACTTTGTGCTCCCCTTGAAACCTCTGGCTGTGATGGCTCATTCCACGTTTGCCAAGCCTTAGAAGCTTATTTTGACGATGTCACAGATCTACGGATCGCGAATCATCGTTTACATGCCAATGATCCGGAAGTCCGGCTCAACGATGTTTTGCTAGAGCTTGCCCGATCATAACACACCCAAAAATTTCCCACCATGTCCGAAGCTAACATTAAACCGATCAACGTCGCCGAAGAGCTTTCCAAGTCCTTCTTGGAATACTCGATGTCGGTGATTATTTCCCGCGCCCTTCCGGATGTCCGGGATGGATTGAAGCCCTCTCAGCGCCGCATCCTGTATGCCATGCGCCAGCTCGGAGTCGGCCCCGGAAAACCCCACGTCAAGTGCGCCAAGATCGTCGGTGAGACGATGGGTAACTTCCACCCGCACGGCGACATGTCCATCTACACCTCGCTCGTCAACATGGGCCAGCCATGGTCGATGCGCGAAATGCTCATCGACGGACAAGGCAACTTCGGCTCAGTGGAAGGCGACTCAGCGGCGTCCATGCGTTACACCGAAGCGCGCCTGCATCCGCTCGGCCTGGCGATGATGGATGATCTCGACAAAGACACGGTCGATCTGGTTCCCAACTATGACGGCTCGCAACTGGAGCCCTCCGTCCTGCCCTCCGCGTTCCCTAACTTCCTCGTCAACGGCAGCACCGGCATCGCCGTCGGCATGGCCACCAACCTCGCCTCACACAATCTCGGCGAAGTCGTGGACGCCATTTGCGCCCAGATCGACAATTCGGAGATCACGCTGCCCGAGTTGATGCAGCACATGAAGGGCCCGGACTTCCCGGTCGCCTGCGAAATCCGCGGCATCCGCGGCATCGAGGAATACTTCCGCACCGGCCGCGGCTCCATGCGGATGCGCGGGAAAATGGAGATCGAGGAAAGCCCTAACGGACGCGCGATGATCATCATCCGCGGTGTCCCATACGGCGTGAACCGTGCGACCCTCCAGGAACGCATCGCCGAACTCGTCAACGAAAAGGTCCTCACCGGCATCTCCGGCATGCGCGATCTATCGGCCGAGGACACCTGCATCGAGATTGAATTGAAGCGCGATGCCCGCCCGGCGGTCGTCGTCGCCCAGCTCTTCAAGCTCACCTCCATGGAGACCTCGTTCTCCGTGAACATGCTGGCGATTCACAAGAACCGGCCCAAGCAATTCTCGCTCAAGGAAGCCATCGACGCCTACATCGAGCACCGCCGCGAGGTTGTCATCCGCCGCACCCGCTATCTACTAGGAAAAGCCGAGGAACGCGCCGAGCTGTTGGAAGCCTTCCTGTTAGCCCTCGGTCATCTCGACGATTTCATCAAGATCATCCGCTCCTCGAAAAACCGCGACGAGGCCCGCGAGCGGCTCGCCGCCTACAGTTTCCCGGTCTCCACCGCCGAGGCGCTCGGCATCATGATCCGCTCGCAGCCGTCCATTTCCGGCGACACCTACACCTTCAGCGAGCGCCAGGTAAACGCCATCCTCGAACTCCGCCTCTATCAACTCACCGGTCTCGAACAGGACAAGGTGAAAGGCGAATACGACACCGTCCTCGCCGATATCAAGGACCTCATGGACATCCTCGCCCGCGAGGAGCGCGTGCTCATCATCATCAAGGACGAGCTGCGCGTCATCAAAGACAAGTTCGCCACCCCGCGGAAATGCAACATCGTCGCCGAAGTCGGCGAGGTCGCCATGGAAGACCTCATCGCCAACGACGCGATGATCGTCACGCTCTCGCATCGCGGGTATATCAAGCGCACCCTCTCCAGCGAGTTCCGCGTCCAAGGCCGTGGTGGCAAAGGCCTCAAAGGCATGGAAACCCGAGGCACGAAAAAGGACGAAGCTGCCGACTTCATCGAGCATCTCTTCAGCGTCCAAGCGCACGACTATCTGTTATTTTTCACCAACACCGGCCGCATGTATGTCGAGCGGGTGTATCAACTCCCGGAAGGCTCGCGCACCGCGACTGGCCGCAGCATCCAAAACGTCCTCAACCTCCAGCCCGAGGAAAAAATTGCCGCACTGCTCCGTCTGGAACGCAAGGTGGACGACGATGGCACCGACATCACCTTCCGCGAAGATGCAGGTTTCGTCTTCTTCGGCACCCGCACCGGCAAGGTGAAGAAAACGCCACTCAATGATTTCCGCAACTATAGGCAGGCGGGACTTAATGCCATCGTTCTCGAGGAAGGAAACGAATTGATCGGTGTCCGCCTAACATCCGGCTCTGACAATATTCTCCTCGTAACCTACAAGGGAATGAGCGTGCATTTCGATGAAAACGACGCCCGCTCGCAAGGCCGAGTTTCCATGGGGGTTCGGGGCATCCGCATCGCGGAAGATGATTATGTCGTGGGCCTTGCTGTGGCAACGAGCGGCACCACCTTACTCATCGCCTCCGAAAACGGCATCGGTAAACGTTCTCCTTTCGAGGACTATCGAAAAACCTTCCGAGGTGGAAAGGGCGTTAAAGCCATGAATGTTACCGAGAAATCCGGCCCCCTTATCGGTGCGGTGACGGTGACCGAAGAGGACGAGTTAATGCTGATGACTTCCAGCGGCCAAAGCATCCGAATCCGGGTGAGCGACATCCGCGAAACAGGACGTGTGACCCAAGGCGTGAAACTCCTAACACTCAAGGCCGGCGAGAAATTACAAGATATCTCAATCGTCATTGCAGATGGCGAGGATGGAGCGCCGGCTTCAGCCGGCGAGGATGAACCTTCCGATGAACCTCCAACCGATGAGCAGGCCGGCTAAAGCCAGCGCTCCATCTCTGCCGGTGGCCCCAGCGTTTCTTGCTCGAAATCTCCCCGATCACCACGCTCCCGAATGACACGGATCTCCTCGCTGACATCGGCTAATTGGGGTGATGATAATAGCTTCTCCAGCAACTTGTGATCGTAAGGCGTGAGCGGACTTGGTATAGGAGCAGGCCGCCATTTCATTTGATAGGCTTCCACTGGCCTTGTCGTCGCCTCGCGCAGTTTGAGCAGGATGTGCCAGCCCGCCGGATCGGTGTCACCGAAATGATAATGGGGCAGATCGGACGGCAGCTTTTCCAACAGTTCGCGGAATGCTGGGGTAGGAAATGAAGTGGCCGCGATGAGTGTGCAGCGCCCGTGATTCGCGGCGGCATATTGGCGGAAAGTCGTCTTACGGTTCTCGATGCTGAGCAGTCGCTTGGCGCTGGTGGAAATGGAACTGCACCGCGCCAGATCCGCAGCGGAAATGAGCACGTTGGTGAGTCCGTCGAAGTCATGCACGCTGCCGTCCGGGAAATGCAAACATATCGGGCCGTGCAACTCGACATGCGAATCTCCGGCGACGAGACCTAACGATTTAAGAGATACTTCCGTGCCGAACAAGCGAGTCAGGCCGGATTCATAAGTTCGCTGGTGGCATTCTAGCTGTTTCGATTCCAGCCCGATGTCCACACTCGCCGCCCGAATCAGGGTGCCGGGTGGCCAGTCGCGTTCACTGAGTTTCCTCACCCCATCTAGCATAAGCCGCAAGCTCTCGGGATGGTTCCAGTTGAACGGACGGAGTGCATGACCTTCCGCAAAAGCCGTCCGCAGGTTGTTGCATAGATTCGCCCACTCGTTAGCAAAGCATGAGTGCGCCCGCCCCGAAAATTCCGCGACGATTTCCAGCGAGTTCTCTAGCAAAACCTCACTCGCCGTTCCGCCGAAACGCTCAATCAACCATGGCTCGGAGGCAAGCGGCAGCGTGACGCGCTCGATTAGATATTTTCGATAACGGTGGCGTTTCAAAACGAGCTGTTCGCAGGCCTCCGCTTCTCGCGCTGCGGTCGCCTGATCTTCCGCGCTGGTAATTCCGGCTGCTTCCAACAGTTTCACCCAACCCACTGAAAACGCCCGGCTCGAACCCGTCACCCGTTTGCCACGAGCGGCGTGCCAGCGGCGGTGAAGTTCGGTGAGCCAGTACATAAAGTTTTTGATTGTTGTGACGGAGCGCTGGCTTTAGCCGGCGAGAAGATCGGGCTTCAGGCCGGCTAAAGCCAGCGCTCCATCAGCTCACAACAATACCTCCACCAGCTTATCCCGATCCACCTTCACCACCCAGTTCTCGATGTTGGTGATCTGGCCGCTCTTCTCGTCGTAGGTGCGTTCGACACGGCATTGCACCACCGTTTCCGCGTGCTGGATCATCGTCGGCAGGCGATCTTCCGGGAATGCCATGATTAGCTGGAGGCCGAAATTCCGAGCAAGATCGAGACACGAATCGATGCGGTCGCCGGAGAGTTTCGAGAACGCCTCGTCCATGATGACGATGCCGAGATTCTTCCGCGACTCGCGCGGACCTAGGTCATAAACCCGTTGGAACGCAGCTAACATCGCGACGAAAAACGGTGCTTGGTTCTCGCCGCCGCTTTGCTTTTTCGCGTTTTTGTTGAGGGAAATGGCGGCTTCAGGGCCTTTTCCGAAGGGGAGGGCATCAAAATCCCAATGATGATAGTAGCGATAGTCGAGCGCCCGCTGCTGGCGCGGATCTTCGGCATTCTCGATGGCCGCCATCAGTGCGGTCTTTGCATTCTCGATCTCTTCCTTCGCGCCGGCAGCGAAAAGTTCCAGGCCAGGATTCAAGCCTTTTTCCACCAGCGCCCAGATCGCGCTGTGGCTACGATCCTTTTTCATCGTGAGCTGGTATCGAAAACCACCGATATAGTGGTCCATCGCACGGTTGAGCTCGCGCTTGGTGCGCTCGGCTTCGTCTAACTTCTCCTTCAATACATCGAGCACTTGGTGCTGAAGCCGGTCTTCCCATTGCTTGCGGGCGTCCTCGGCTTCCGCCATGTAGCGATCTAACTCATGAGTCTCCAGCTCGATCCGGCGTGCGTCGTAGCGGGAATTCTCGTCATCGCCGGGATCAAACGCCTCGGCTGTTTCCGGGTGTTTTTCGGCGAGGGCATTGCGTTCCAAATCGCGATCGAAGCGGGCCTTTTCCGAATCGAACTCGCGGATGCGGGCCATTTCCGACGACGCGTCGAGCCGTTGTTGCCACTTGGGAAATTGCGCCCGCGCGGCGGCGATGAGTTCGGAAATCTCCGCATCGCGCACGCCTTCCAGCGATTCGCGGCTGAGCTGGCGCTGGGTCAGCGAGGCGGCTTCATCTTCTATCAGCGCGGCCATGCTGTCTTGCAACACGCGCTCCTGCTGGGCAAATTTCTCGATGCTGTTAGCAAGCCGCCCAGTGCGTTCGATCACGCCTTGGAAAGTTTTCTCCAACACCCGGAGTTTCTCCACCGTCGCCTCGCGCTCGGGCGTGGCAAGCAAGCGGATGGTCTCGTCGAGCTGGGCGAGTTCCTTGCGCAGGCGTGGTAAATCCCGCAGCTTCGAACTGCCTGCGGGCGGCTCCGCTTTGTCTAACGTCCATTGTTCGCCGCGATGCAGGAACGTCCGCCAATCCTCGCGCAGCCGGAGCTGGCGGGTGAGTTCTTCCTTCACTTCAGCGAGTTCATCCTGCCGCAACGTGCGCAGGCGTCGCAGGCCTTCCTCGCCGATGGTGAATTCCTTGGCAGGCTGGAAATGTTGCCGGTGCGGCGGGTCCTTGAGCCAGCCGTCTTTGGAAAACGCGCGGGGATGCGAGTCGAGCTGGCTGACTTTCTCGACTGCGATCAGATCGCCGTAAAGATGCTGGAGGTAGGCTTTCGCGAGTGCGTGCTTCGTTTCGAAGAACGCGGCGACCGTCCCCGGCTTTGCGTCCTTGGAACCGGAGATTTCTCCGGGATGCACCAGCGGTTCATCGACATGCCCGAGGCGGCGGGCTTGTTCCCAAGCGGCTTTAAAATCTTCGGCCAACACTGCGGCGCGGTTGTTTCCTAGCAGTGATTCCAGCAGCGGCCACCACGGCTCGGCCTCGGCCTTCACCTCGATGACGCGGCCAAATGCATCGGCGCGCTGGCCCCGGGATTTCAGCGCGTCCAGCAACGGCGACGGCGCGGCGCTGCCCTTGTGATCCAGGTCATCGAGCTCGCGGCGCAGGCGCGACTCGCGGTTTTCGAGCACCTTGATTTCCTCCTCGACCGGCCGCAGCCGCTCGCGGGCGTCGTTGACGAGTGATTGATAGATCCGTGGCATCCGCTGGGCAGCGTCCAGCGCGGCGGACTCATCTGTCCCCTGCATCTGCTTGAGCCAATCGGCGGCGGGCTCCGGTTCTTCCAACCCGAATTCCTGAGCGAGCCGCAGCCATTGTTTCCAATATTGGATGCGGTCGTGGAGAAACTGGCGGGCGGATTTCTCGGTCTCGCGCAGCGCGTCCAGCTCGCGGGCGACTTCATCCCGGTGGCTGCGATCTTCCGCGAGACGGGTGATCTGGAGGTCGTTTCCCGCGACGAGCCGGATCTTCGCGAGTTGCGAATCCAGTTCGTTGCGTTCGCCCAGCGCGGACTCGTAGTCGGCGCGGGTCTCGGCATTCTGGGCGCGGAGTTGCTCCAGCTCGGTCTCGCGGGCGGTGAGGTTCTCGAGCTTTTGCTCGTGACCCAGTGCGATGCGCAAATGGGCGTGCAGGCGGGCGTCGCGGCGGGCAGTTCCATATTCCTGGTGCCGCTCGCTGATGCGGGTGAGCCGGGCGTGCTGGTCGTGCATTTTTTCCAAGCGCTCCTGCGCCCTGCGGTGCGCATCGACACTGGTGCGGACGGCTTTCACGTCCGGCAGTCCCGGCTCTAGCAAGTAGTCGCGGATGAATTTCTCGAACGACTCGACCGGCTGAAACGCCATCGAGTTCGGTAGCGTTTTATTCATTTGCACACGGTCAAACCCGAGATGGCTGCGCGAACCCATTTCATCGAGATAGGAGGCTTGGCGATCGAACACCTCGCCGCCGAGATCGCGTTTTACATGCACGCGGAATTCTTCCTCGGACATGAAAGCGACGGCGTCCGGATCAAGTTCGGCACTGAGGAAATCCTCGCGTTCGAGGCGATTGGGAATAGTGAACCACAGGGTGCGCGCCTTGGCAGTCGGGCCTTCGAACTCGATGCGTGCGCCCCATGTTTCGCGGCGCTGGGTCTCCTCGCCCTTTCCTAACGGCCAGACGAATTCCAGTCCTGCCAGGGTCACGCCGGATGGGCGCAGGTAGCGTTCCTGGCCGTCATTGCCTTGCGTGTTAGTATCACAAAGGCAATAGCCGCGCAGCGAGCGGCCGCTGCCCGAGCCGGCGGCGGCTTTGTTGAAACGACTGAGCGACTCGCCGAGCATGACGAACTGGATGAGGTCGAGCAGCACGCTTTTTCCCGAGCCGTTAGCCCCGGTGATGAGCGAGAGCCCGGAGACGTCGATGAAGCGGCGGTAGCCATACCAGTTGATGGCGAGGATCCGGCTGAGGTGAACGCGGGTTTTCATGTCAGGCTTCGGCGGCGGGTTGATAGAGGGCGGCACGGGCGAGGCAAGATTCGAGGCTGTCAAAGGGGATCACGCGCGGCAGGCTGGGCAAAATTTCAATGAGCGTTTCGCCGAGCTGGAGCGCGCCATCCGGCTTGTGGGTGCGGATGAGGCGGTGGCGTTTCAGGCGGCCTAACAAGGAGTCGAGGTGGGTCTTCTCCGGCGGCTCGATCTTATCGAAGGTGTTGCGGAAGCGGGTCCACAAATCATCAACGGTGAGGATGACGGCGCTGCTGGCCTCGTTGGTCCGGTGATCATCCCAAACGCGCCAGAGAACTAACAACAGAAGTGTTTCGTCCTTGGTGAACTGCGCGAGCAAATGGCAGGCCTCGGGCTGCGGGCGGGCTTGGAGGATGAAGAAATCGTCATCGATGATGAGCTCCAGCCCGAGCGGCGCGAGGTAGTCCTTGAGGTGCTCCTGATAGTGGTCGCGGGCGAGCAGGAAATGATCGCGCCCCGCGCCGCTGCTGCCGAGCAAGGTGCCGCGACCGATGAGCTCGGCGAGGATTTCGCGGATCGCCGGGCGGTCGTCGTCAGGGACGTCGGACCAGAAGCGGGGCCAGTGGGGATCGGACATTTGAAGAAGTTGAGAGTGGATGGTTGAGAGTTGAGAGTGAAGAGAAAGAGGAGAGAGGATGATGTGATTGGAATCTTTTTCTTCCTATCAACCATCAACTCTCAACCCTCAACTTCTTTGGATTTGAAAACGCTCGACGTTCCAGCCGGCGTGGGAGTCGGCGGGGATTTTTTCGGGAGTGAGGCCGGTGGTTTTTCCGGGGCCGTCGATTGTCCATTTCACGCGCTGGCCGTCGGCAGTGACGGCGTGTTCGTAAGCGGCGATGGCGAGGAGATCGAGCATTTCATCGAGATCGGCGGCGGCGAAATCCGAGGTCATGACGACGCTGGATTTTTCCGGCAGCAGGCGGGCGACGAGGCGGGCGGCGCGTTGAGGCGTTAGAGCGAGCCGTTGGCGTTCGCGGAGGGCGGCGAGCGTTTCCTCGGCGGTTTCGTCGCGACCGCCGGAGTCGTTTCCGAAGGTGAGATCCGCCAGCGCTTTGACCCGGCGGGTGCGGGCGAGCGACTCGCTGCCGTAGAAGAATTTCACCTCGGGGACGAGCGGCGCGAAGTCGGGCGCGGCGTCGCGCATGGCGGCGAGGCGGGTGCCTTCGTGGGCGGCGTTGATCGAGTCGCAATAGTTTTTGACGATTTCCGGGCGACGGCCACGCAGCTCGGTCTGATAGCGGTAGCGTTGTTGGGAAAGTTGATTGAACGAGGCCATCCGGGCGTCGATGGCATCGGCGACGAGGCGGATGGCAGACAGCCGGTGTTCGAGCTCGCGGAGGGCTTTTTCCGCGCGGTGGTAGGACTCATTTTCATCCCAGTGATAGTGGGCGGCGAGTCCTTCTGCTA
>JANMJJ010000224.1:0-13328 GCA_031371325.1 Akkermansiaceae bacterium
TGATGATCGCGCGGTTGGCGAGCGACCAATGAATCATTTTGTTGAGCATATCAAAGAAGGAGGTTAAGAAATGGGTGTGACGAAGCGGGAACTGATCGCAAAACACCGGGATGCCATTCTCGCCTTGGCGGCGAAACATGGCGCGTCGAACGTGCGGATTTTCGGCTCGGTGGCGCGAGGTGAGGACGATGAATGCAGCGATGTGGATGTTTTGGTGAAGATGAATGAAGATCGCAGCCTTCTCGACATGGGAGAATTGCTGATGGATCTCCGGGACCTGCTAGGCTGCAAGGTGGATGTGATTTCCGAGCACAAGGACATGCGCCCGCATTTCAGGGAAAGCGTTTTGAGAGATGCGGTGACCGTATGAAATCGCCTCGCACCGACGAGCAACGGCTTCGGGATATTCTTGATGCCATTGACACGATCCATCGACATCCGTGGGACAATCACGAGCTCTTCAACAGCGACGAAGTGCTCCGCTGGTTCTTCCGTGCCCAAGTGCAGATCATCGGGGAAGCGATTTACAAACTGAGTGAAAGTTTTCGCAAGGCTCATCCTCATGTGCCGTGGCGCGCCGTCATCGGTATGCGCCACATCCTTGTTCACGATTATTTTGATGGGGAGTGGGATATTCTGTGGCGAGTGCTGCAGACGCGAATCTCGCCGTTGAAAGCAGACATCGAGACCATCTTGAAAGAGCTGGATCATCATGACTCCGGCGATGTTTGAGATTTCCTGGCGAACAGGCTAATCAACAACAGGATGAAAAGAACGCCGCTGATGTATTTCCACAGCGGGCTGGACTCCTCGTGGTCGTGAGGTTCGCCACCGCCTTTTGCCTTGGCCATCTCCGCGCGTTTCTCGGGTGTTAGCTCGCCGCCGTCTGCTGCGTGTTCGTGGCCGTGCGCGGCATCGAGCGCTTCCTTGAGCGAGACGCTGCCGCCCCCGGCGAAGGACAGGGAATAGGCACCGCGGGTGACGACTTCGTCGGCGGGGAAAAGGCCGCTGATGATCTCGACGAAGCGGTCGTTCATTTCACCGACTTGCACCGGTGTCTTGATGAAAGCGTTAGGCAGGTCGAAGTGCTTCACGTAGAGGAAGCGTTTGCTGGCGTCGCCTTGCAAGGCGGATCGCGGGACGGCGATGACGTTGGAGCGTTTGCTCAGGACGATGGAGAATTCGGCACGCATGTCCGGGCGCATTTTCAGGTCGGGATTGGCGACTTTGAAGATAGCGTCGATGGTGCCGCTCTCGCGGTCGGCCGAGGTGCCGAAGCGGATCATCTCGCCATCCAACGGTTGGTCGCCGAGGGCGGAAACACGGATGTGCGCCTTGCTGCCGGGGGCGAGCTTGGCGGCCTGGTTCTCCGGGACGCGGGCAACGGCTAACACTTCGCTCAAGTCGGAGATGTCTAGCAGTTCATTTTCTGGCTCGACCGGCTCGCCGAGGCGGATGTGGGAACTGACTAACAGTCCAGCGATCGGGGATTTCAGCTCGATCACGGGCGGCGGGTTGCCTGGCTGGCGGCTCTCGACCCGGACCAGAATCTGGCCGGCTGTCACGGTGTCGCCTTCCTGGGCATCCAGGCCGATGACACGGCCGGAAATGCGGCTGCTGAGGACCGCGTGGCACGCGGGGATTTCGGCGACGCGGCCGAGGGCGAAGATGCTTTCCTCGAAGTCGGTTTCCCCGGTCTCGACGGTTTCGATACGGAGGTTTTTCACGCCGGTTTCGTCGAGGACGATGGTGTCCGAGTTGACGGCGGCGCTGATGTTAGAGATGAAGAGCAGAAAAGATAACAGGACTTTCATGAAATTGGTGTGTTAGGGACTTCCGAGCGTGGTTTGGTGGCGGACGCGGGCGAGGTGGAATTCGCGCAGGGCATCAAGCCGGGCGGCGGCGAGTTGCAGGCGTTTTTCGCGGGAGCGGAGGACGGATTGGACTTCGCCTTGGCCATTGCGAAAGGTGGCCTCGGCGAGCGCGGATTGTTCGTCGGCGAGCGGGAGCAGGGTGTCGTTGATCTCAGCAATCATTTTAGCCCACTCCGCCATTTCGGCGCGGGCGGCTTCGGCCTCTAGGCGGATGTTGCCGCTGAGGGCGACGGCTTCCTGTTCCTTCCGCTGTTGCTTGGCCTGGGCTTCCTGGATCGCGCCTTCGTTCTTGTTCCAGAGCGGCAGCGGGATTTTGAAACGCAGGCCGATGATGGCTTCATTGTCGTAGCCGTTAGGAGCGTCTTCCGTGCGTTCGGTGGCGGCGAACAGTCCGCCCTCCACGTCGTCGTAGCGGCGGGCCTGTTCGAGCACCACGCCTTGGGCGGCGGCGAGGGCATCGAGCTTGGCGACTTGGAAATCCGGACGACGCGACGGGTCGGTGGCGGAGCCGGGCGGCGTGGGTTCCGGCAGGGTTCCACCGACGCTGAGCGCCTCTCCGGGACGCATTCCTAACAATGGCTTAAGCTCGCCGATGAGGGCGGTTTCTCCCGCATCGAGCTGGCGCATTTCCACAGCGAAGCTGGCGGCTTCGAGTTTCGCCTGACCCGCATCGAGCGCGGAGCCTTCGCCTTTCCCGGTAGCTTCCGACAGAAAATCGGCAAACTGTTTGGAGACGCTGGCTTGTTCGCGGAGGAGTTCGCGGCGCTGGCGGCTGGCCAGCACTTTGACGACGGTCTCGCGGGTCCGGCCGATGAGCTGGCGCTCGACATCGCGGACTTCGGCTTCCGAGGATTTGAGTTCGGTGAGGGAGATGCTTTTTTCCAATCGCAGGCGGTCCGTGACCGGGAAGCGTTGCGAAAAGCCGACTTCGAATTTCCCCTCGCGGAAGCGCGGGTTGTGTTCGAAGCCGGTTTGGATTTCCGGATTCGCGAGGCGACCGGACTGGTTCATGCGACCGAGCGCTTCTTGGATGCGGAGGCGGGCGGCGGCGAGATCGGGATTTTGAGTGTGGATACGGGCACCGGCACTCGCGAGCGAGACGACGAGGGCGGGCTCCGCGCGGAGCGGAAGGGCCATGGAGGCGAGCGCCAGCAGGGCGAATGGAGAGAATTTTGACATGGTGTTTGAAATGACAGGCCGCGACGGAAATGGGCGCGGGCCATGGGAAAACGGATTTGGAACGGGACCCCGGACCGGCACAATGGTGCCAATCGGGGAAAGGCGGCGAACCTCCAAGGCACGCCGGAGCGCGATCAACGGGCGCTCAGATCAACGGCGGTTTTTCGGACGCCAAAAACGGTTCTTCAGGCGGGGTTTCGCCTTCATGGCAGACGCCCGAGAAGGAGGATCCGGGAATCCCGAGCCGGCAAATGAGATCGTTTTCCACGGTCAAAGGCATCGCATGTGAGCCGCAGCACGAATGATGATGGTGGTGGCCGGGCGGGCACTCATCACCGCCGCCATGCGGATCTGTCGGCGCGGTTGCACCGTGATGATCGTCCTGGCAGCAAGGTTCGGCAAGGTGAGAGCAAACGGCGACATGATCGCCATCAGCACCGAGGACGCGGACATTCAACCCGGCCAGCGTGCAAAGAACCATCAACCATGTGAGGAGCAATCTCATCGAGATGGCCGGAGATTCGATACGGGCCATCGCCAACTCAAGGAAATTTCCGAATCATTTCGCACGGTGCCATGCGCGGCACCTCCGGATTCGACCCAGGGCGAACTGTCCGGCGAGCTTGCTTTTCGCCAATCGCAAGATAATGTCGGCTTCACTGTGACTTCCCCCCTGCGGTTGCGCCTGCACAAGTCTTGTCCGCTGCTCATCGCCGCAGGACTGTTAGCCTCTTGCGACCCACCGCAACAGCGCGCACTCCGGGAGCTTTCGAATGCCGTGATCGAACCATCCGGCAACGCCTTGCTGCAAGCCGCCGCCGACCAGGACTCCAAGTGCTTGGGCTGGCTGCTCGATGTCGGGGTTTACACCGAACAGCGCGATGCCTGCGGCAGGACGCCGGTGCGCATCGCCATTGAAAACGGCGACATCCCTGCCGTTTTCAAACTGCTCGATCACGGGGCAACCCCTGCGGAGGGAAATTGGGATGGGTGGCTGTGGAAGGCGTTTGAAAAGCATGATCGCGAGGCCGCCCGACTGCTTCTGAGCCATGGTGCCAGAGCTTCGATGCGCGGTCCGCAGGGACTTTTGCTCGTCGAGATAGCGGCTCTCCGGCGCGATGGTTCGTTCGTGAAACTGCTAACCGATTACGGCTGTCCGGCGGGTGATGCCCTCTATCATGCCAGCGTGCGGGGCGATCTGGACATGGTCAGCCTGCTGATTTCCTGCGGCCTGCCGGTCAATGTCACGCGCATCCCATCCCGGGACACGCCGTTGGGCGCGGCCATCCGCAACAAGCAGGATCGGGTCGCTTCCCTGCTCATTGGAAATGGCGCGGACGTAAGCCTTCGTTTGCCGGAAGGCCAGGCTCCGCTTCACCTCGCCATCGCCACCGGCTGCTCTCGCACCGTCAAGGATCTGCTCGATGCCGGAGCTGACCCTAACACCCCATTCGATCTGCCGGTTTCTCCCGCTTTTCTCAAAAGCGTCCGGCCCGGCGTCATGCGCTGGGTGCTCAAGAACGACCGCAACGTCACGCCACTGATGATGGCCGCCGATTCCGGAGTCATCCCGACCGCCCGCACGCTCATCAGGGCCGGTGCGAAAACGGAAGTGCGGACCCGTTCTTCCGGCCTGTGGCCGATCAATTTCGCCTCCCGCCGCAACGATGTAAAAATGATGCGTTTGTTCCTCGGCCGCGATCCGTTGCACGAGGAGCGTTACATCGAGATCCGCTTGTCCGAGCAGCGGGCACGGTTGTATGACGCCCAGGGCATCGAGATTTTCACGACCCGGGTTTCCACCGGTCGCCCGGGTTTCTCCACCCCCACAGGCGAATATGTGATCACCAACAAGAACCGCGATTGGACCTCCACGGTCTATCACGTGAGCATGCCCTATTTCCAAAGGCTGAGTTGCGGTGCCTTCGGCCTCCACCAGGGAAACGTCCCCGGCTACCCCGCCTCGCATGGCTGCATCCGCGTGCCTGAGGGCAATGCCGCCAAGCTTTTCACCCTGACCCGGGCTGGAGACCGGGTGAAGATCATCCCATGAGAGCAGGAAGGCTGGAGCGAAGGGCGTGGAGCGGAGAGAAGGATCAAGATGAGGAAGCGCTTGATCGAACTCCCGGACTCCATGCGGTGCTACCACCCAAGCAGCCGGGTCACCGCAGTTCGCAGCGCGGTTTCCAGCACGGCGGCCTCGCCGTGACTCAGCGGAATGGTTAGCTTGCGCAGGGATTTGTCTGCGGCGTCCTGGCGCGAGATGCTCAACAGGTAGGGAGCGCGGTCGGGCTCGTCCTGATGGGTCAGCTCGAAGGCGCTGTTGGCCTTTTCCGACTGATGGAAGAGCTTGGCTTGGGGCACGCGGCCTTGCAACGCGGCGAGCGCCTGACCGAGATCCGGGAGTCCCCATTTCATGGTGATTTTGTGGTCCCAGTCGAATTGCTTGTCGCCGGACTGGGCGGCCGCATCGACAAAGATGCAGGCTTTCACCCGATTGAGGCCGAAGCGCACCACGCCGCCGCTGCCGCGGGAGTTCGGCTTGTAAATCGCGTATTCGGAGGAACGCTCGGTGTTGGTGGTGGGATCGAGGACGGGGTCTTTCATGGGAGTGGTTGGTTGATTTCGCATGCAACATGCACCTCTCCGACGGGACATGGCAAGCGAAAAGTGTTCATGTGAACAAATTCACATGAACAAGGATCCAAGGTGGTGAAATGAATCTTGGCCAGCCTCGTTCCGGCGGGCAGGCTCTGCCGCAGTGAACGCCCGTGTGCTGATCGATGGCCCTTCGGAACTCGTCTTCGACTATGCCATTCCGGCGGGTCTCGACGTGCGCCCCGGCTGCCGCGTGCGCATCCCGCTGCGGCGGAAATCGGCGACCGGCACCGTACTCTCCACCGGGGTGCCGGAGCAGGCGGATTTCGCCCTGCGCGAGCTGGAATCCCTCATCGATCCCGAGCCGCTGATCACGCCCGTCCTGTTGCGCACCGCCGATTGGATCGCCCGCTACTACGGCTCCAGCATCGAGTCGGTCATCCGCTCGGTGTTACCCGAGGGCGTGCGATCCGAGGAAAACTCCGCGAAAACCCGCCGCGTCGCGGTGCTTGATGCCGCGCCCGATCCCGCCGTGCTCGGCAAGCTGGAAAAACGCGCGCCTCGGCAGTTCGCCATCCTTGCGCTATTGGTTCACTCGCCCGACATGCGCCTGGCCGTCGCCGACCTTGGCGACGGAAACGCCGCAGCGTTGAAATCGATGGAAAAAGCCGGCCTGCTCCGCCTCGAAGCCGAGGAGGTCCGCCGCGATCCCGATGCCGACAACGTCGAGGAAATCCTCGAATCCAAGCCGCTCCAGCTCAATCCCGGCCAAGCCGCCGCGCTCGACGTCGTCCTATCAGCCGTTGCGGATCCGAAAAAATCGAAGCCCATCCTGCTCCTCGGCGTCACCGGTTCCGGCAAAACGGAAGTCTATCTCCAAGCCGCCCAACGCGCCCTCGACCTCGGGAAAACCGTGCTCGTCCTAGTCCCGGAGATTTCCCTAACACCCCAGACCGTCCGTCGTTTCAAATCCCGCTTCGCCGCCATGCAGGACCAGGTGGCCGTGCTGCACTCGAACCTCTCCCAAGGCGAGCGATTCGACGAATGGCACCGCATCCGCAAGGGCATCGCCCGCATTGTCATCGGCGCGCGCTCCGCTGTTTTCGCTCCCTTGCCGGACCTCGGCCTCATCCTCGTCGATGAGGAACACGAGAACACCTACAAGCAGGAAAACGTGCCGCGCTATCATGGCCGCGACGTCGCCGTACTGCGCGCCGCCTTCGAGCCGTGCGCCATTGTCCTCGGCAGCGCCACTCCCTCGCTCGAATCCTGGAACAACACTCTAACCGGCAAATACGACCTCCTCCGCCTCAACGAACGCGCCGACGGAGCTTCGATGCCGCTCGTCCGCGTGGTGGACATGCGCATCGAGCAAACCAAACACAAAGGCGCGCCCGCCATCCTTTCCGACAAACTCCGCACCGCCCTCGAACAACGCTTGGAAAAAGGCGAGCAGTCCATCCTCTTCCTCAACCGCCGCGGCTTCGCACGCTCGCTCCAGTGTACCGCCTGCGGCCATGTTTGCCAGTGCCCGCATTGCGCCGTCGCGCTCACCTATCACCGCACCGATGAGCGGCTAGTCTGCCACGTCTGCGGCTACCAATCCATCGTCCCGCGGAAATGCCCGGAGTGCCGCGATCCGAACATTCTCCTGCAAGGCTACGGCACACAAAAGGTCGAGGAGGTGATGGCCAAGGTTTTTCCCAAAGCCAAATTTGCCCGCATCGACGCCGACGCCATGCGCCGGAAAAACGCCCTGCGCGACACGCTCGCCGCGTTCAAGGCTCACAAGATCGACATTCTGATAGGCACGCAGATGATCGCCAAGGGTCTGCATTTCCCCAACGTCACGCTCGTCGGAATTCTCAATGCGGATCTCGGCCTGCATGTCCCAGATTTCCGCGCCGGCGAGCGCACGTTCCAGCTCATCACTCAGGTTGCCGGCCGCGCCGGCCGCGGCGATCTCGAGGGCGAGGTCATCGTCCAAACCTTCACCCCGCACTCGCCCTCCATCCAATACGCCCGCAAGCACGACTTCGACGGGTTCTCCGAGCAGGAAATGGAATTTCGCCGCGAGTTCTCCTTCCCGCCCTACGCCCACTGCGCCGTGCTGACATCCCGCTCGACCCACGAGCGCCGCGCCGAGTTCACCTTGCAAACCCTGCATCTCCGCCTCGCGGAAAATCTCCCTAACGGCATCACCCTCGGCGAGGTCCTGCCCTCGCCGCTCATCCGCTCGCACGGCCAGTTCCGTTTCCAAATCACCCTGCGCTCCCACCGCGCCCGCCCGCTGACCAATCACGTCCAAGCCATCCTCGCCAAAACCCCGCTGCCCGAAGACGTCACCGTCGTCTTCGACATGGACGCGCTGAATTTTTCGTGAGAAGGGTGACCGTCCCGTCAACCCGTGTGAATTCCGCCTGACGCCATCGCCAAATCAAACCTTGTGCTCGATTATCGACCAAATGAAAGCGTGATCAAGCAAACCGAAACGGGTGAAAGTTTGGGGTGACCCGCCGACATAACGTGTGATCGCCGGTTACTGCGTGCTGGCTTGGAAATTTGCGTTGGTAAGGAATGCCCGTGCCTCGCCGACGAGGAACAGCGAGCCTGCGACTAGGATCGGGGCACCCGTGGCTGCGGCTGCGGCGAAGGCGGCGTGAAAGCTGGCGAATGTTTGGTGCGGCGGGGTGCCTGGCGGGAGATGGGTGGCCAGCTCTTCCGGGGAAACGGCGCGCGGGGTGTTCACCGGACACAGGAAAATTCCCGAGGCAAGAGGCGCGAGGATTTCGAGAATGCTGCGGATGTCTTTCCCGCCGACCGCGCTGAAGACTAGCGACGGTCTTTTCTCCCCGAAACTCTGCCGCCAGGTGGCGGCGAGGACTTCCGCAGATTGGGGATTGTGTGCGCCGTCCAAGATGACGTCCGGTCGGATGATTTCAAATCGCCCGGGCCAGCTCACCTGAGCGAGACCGTAGCCGACGCTGTCCGAGCTGAGGGGGACTCCTAACCGATGAAGTGCGGCCACCGCGAGCGCCGCATTCCACGTTTGATGCTCCCCCGCCAACGCCATCGGGTAGCCAAGCAGCGGCTCCCCGATGAACTCGATGGGCGAACGCCGCTCGTTGGCCTCCCGCTCCAACACCATGGAAACCGCTGGCTGCTGCGGTGCACAAATCGCCGGTTTCCCGCTCACGAAGATCCCGGCCTTTTCCGCAGCGATTTCTTCGAGGGTGTTACCCAGCCATTGCATGTGGTCCAGGCCGATGGGCGTGATCACGCAAACGTCGGCGGGCACCGCAGTGGTGGCATCAAGCTTGCCGCCCATGCCGGTTTCCAGGACGATCATTTCGCACTCGCGGAGGCGGAACCAGCGCATCGCCAGCACCAGCGTGATTTCGAAAAACGTCGGATGGGTTTCCATCCGTTCGCACAAGGCCCGCAGCTCGGTGAGCATCGCGGCGCACGGCTGTGCGGGGATTTCCTCGCCGCTCACCTTGATCCGCTCGCGGAAGTCGATGAGATGCGGCGAGGTGAACAGCCCGCACCGCTGGCCGCAGGCGCGGGCGATGCTGTCGATCATCGCGCAGGTGCTGCCTTTGCCGTTGGTCCCGGCGACGTGGATGACCTTCACCCCGTGCGCCGGGTAGGCGAGGAACTCCTTGAGCAACTGGCGCGGCCCTTCGAGCCCGAGTTTGATTCCAAACATCTGGGTCGCAAACAACCAGTCAATTGCCTCGCGGTAGTTCATCGTGAAGGCCCATCCTTCACCCGGATTTGGATCGCTGCCAAGCAGGCAATTACCAATCCGCGTGGGAGGACGGCACGTGCTCGTCCGGGCCGGCAAGGGAGCACTCCATGTAAAGATGGCCCGCCTCCGGGAACACGTCCGGCACCGGGCAGGTGTAGCCGCCGCCTGCCGGGCATGGTGCCTGGCTGCGGGCTTGCTTGTGGAGATGCGTCTCGATGTAGCCTTTCGAGAACAGATGCTCGGCGATGTTCTGGGTGCCGTTTTCCGCGTAGGGCTGGCCGCCGTAGTTGTAGCCGTAAATATTCTGATAGGAGCGCGTCGCGACTTGCATGTTGCGCAGCGTCATCACGCAGGTGGAGCGGTCGCTGCCACGCCTCCAAGCTCGCGAGCCGATGAACAGGATTGAAATCAAGAACAGGATGATTGTGATGACGACCGTCAGTTCGAGCAATGTCAAACCGCGGTGCCGCACAACCCGGGGGGAGGAGTTGTTGGTCATTTTGTGGGGGGAGTTGGCAAGACCATACCCTGGGATTGACGCAATGGAATAACGTCATCGCGTGTGAATCCAAGCCCGGAAGCCCGTTGAGCAGTTAGAGCTCCTTGATCCAGAGATTCGCGAAGTTGATCGCCGCGCCGTGATGCTGCAGGCCGATCGCTCCTTTCGCAGGGACGCCGGGGAGTTGGGCGTTGTCGATCACCACGCGGCCATTGAGGGATACGGTGAGCCGGTCGCCCTTGATCGTGACCATGGTCCGGTTCCACTCGCCGAGGGGGCGGTCGGCTTTCACCTTGGGAGTGACCTGCGCGCGCACCTCGGCGGACATCGCCGGGTTGGTGCGGTAGCCGTAAACCTCGCCCGAGCCGACGGTCCAGTTCCAAAGATTCACCTGGCTGGCGGTATTGCCCCGCAGATAGATTCCGCTGTCGAGTTCTTCGATTTCGGCGAGCTCGGGTTGGCCGTCGTTGCCTAACTTGTTAGCTCCGTCGGGAAGCACGACCGGTTGCATTTTCAGAGGCCCGCGGCCACTCCAGCGCCAGTCGCAGACGAGGGTGAAGTCGCCGTATTCCTTCCCGGTCCAGAGATCGGAAGGCTCGCCGGGGCGGCCGCTGTGTTTGAGAATTCCATTGGCGACGGTCCATTCCGGGCTGTTGCCATGTTTCCAGCCGTCGAGGTTTTTCCCGTTGAACAACCGGGTGAAACCGGCGGCCATCACGCCTTCCGTGTTCGCCAGCGGCGGGGTTTCCAAAATCCGGATGTTCCGGAACGCGACGCGGTCGCCGTGTCCGAGCCAGGCGAGGTGACCGGCGCGTCGTTTCGCGCCTTCGTGCTGCGGATTGCGGGCGTTGAGATCGTCGAGGTTCGCGCGGAGGATGATCTCGCCGTTGAGTTCGACCATCAGACCGGAGCCGGACACGCTCACCCGTTCATGGTTCCATTCGCCGACGGGCTTGAGGCCGCCCTTCTTTGCCGGGGCCAAGGTGTAGAGCGAGCCGTTGAACTGATAATCCTTCAGGCCGGCGTATTTCGGATCCGAGTTGTCCAAAATCTGAAGTTCCATTCCGGTGTAGGCACCGTCACCTGTCCCTGGGTAATGAATGCCGAGCCCGTTGTTGCCGCCGGGCGGGAGCTTGAAATCGAACTCAAGGATGTAGTTCGAGAATGTCTGCTCGGTCATCAGGTTTTTCCCCTCGGGCGTGCAGACGATGGCCCCATCCTCCACCACGTAGCCCTCGCCGGTCCAACCACTGAGATCCTTGCCATTGAAGAGAGAGCGCGGCTCGGGTGTTTCGGTGGCCCAAGCCTGTGAGGCTAAGGAGATGGCGATCAACGGGGCGATGTGATAGTTCATATTTAGTGAATAGTGTGGGTGGAATCCGGGGCAAAGGAATGTCAGTCAATTATCTATCAGCCGCAAGCGCGTCGATCAAATAGCGTGCGGGACGAAAGTTCTCGATGAGGATCTCGTGTTGGGCACCGCGCTTCATCCGGACCTGGCTGATATTGAAATTCGGCGTCTTGTGCGGGGCGAAAAGGATGTCGTCGTGCGTCGAGTTCTCGTGTTTTTTGAACATGCTGGGCAAGATGTCCCCGCCGAGATGGTCGTCGCGGCCGGTCGCCAGATGGCAGGTTCCCAGAACCTTCTCATCCTGGATGTCCGCGCCCGATACGGGAAGAACCTGCGTGCCGAAGCCGAGCTCGCCGAGCGTGCCGGTCATCGGATCATCCGCTAGGCGAGCGTTGTGGGCATCGATGGTGGCTTGATTTCCCTGGATGAGCGTGGAGTGGATGATGCAGCGGTCCACGACATCCAGCACCCCGAGCGTGCCATCCTCATATTTCATCGGGAACTGGCCGCGGGCGTCGTTAGGCACGAAATAGACCTCGCCAGCGGGGAGATTCGCGATGTCCGGAGTGCTTCCCAAACAGAGTCCGTGCGATTTTTGGGCATCCTGGCCGCCCAGCCCGAGCCAAGCCGTTAGGACGCGGCCGTCTTCGAGGGCGAAGTCGATTTCAATCGAGTCCGCGTTCGTCAGGGCGAGCCGCAGCCGTTCGGCATCGCCGGAGACTTCGTGATAATCGACCGCGAGACCCGAGTTGAGAATGACATCATTGAGGCCATGAAGCGTCGCGCCGCGGAAGCCGTATTGCTTGCACTTGGCAGTTAGAGGGGCGGTGGCGGAGAAGGTGGAGATGCAAAGGATCAGATCGTAGTTCGGATAGATGTCGGCATCCAGCGATAGGAGCTGGCCCTTGGTGTCCCACACCTCATCCGCTAGATCGAGATTCGAGCCATGGGTGCAGCGGAAAGCGAACATTTCACCGCCTGACATCCCGAGTTCGTCGAGCGCGCCGTTTTGGAGGCCCAGATAGAAATGCTGGTGAGCGTTCTTCTGGACCGGAAAACCAGGTTGCTTGAGGAATGTATAATCCTTGATGAGTGGTTCCGGTTCATCGAAGTCGATCAGGATACAAACCCGGCAGCCTTCGGTTGGCGCGAAGACTGTGCCAAGTAGCCGGACCAGGTCGAACGGAGGAAACCCGCGGTTTTCCGGGTGCAGCAAGATTTCCTCATGGAAGTAAGCGGGGAGGGAGGGGGCGGAGGTGCTCATGATGGTCCCGAATCCTAAAACCGGTTGCCAGTGCCGCAAGCCGCGATTCGTGAAAATTCAAAGGATACCCAAGTCCGGCGAGTCGCCTTCGTCAGCCCCGCCGCTTTCACGCATCTCTCGAAGGACGCCGGTCATGTCATCCAGCGTGTCCCATAGCTCTCTGACCACATAGAGCGGAGCCCCGCAGCGGACCACCAGTGCCAGGCAATCCGAAGGCCGCGCGTCAAGCTCGACGATCTTTCGCTCCATGATTTCGTTCTCCGCTTCCACAATCAGCCGGGCGTAATAAATATCCTGCTCCATCCGCACGATCACCGCCCGCGAAACCTTCGCGCCGAAGGTCTGAAGCGTTAGCAAATACAAGTCATGCGTTAGCGGCCGTGGAGGAAGCTGGCCGCTCAATGATGCATTGATCGATGCCCCCACCCCGGGATCGATGTAAAACACGATGGCTTTGTCCCCATCTCCAAGGAATACCGCACATCCCGCCTGGGTTGGCAGTAGTGCAATCGGCTCAACGCGAACAAGGTTTTGCATCGGGAACAGCATTCGCCAGGAAGTCAAATTTTCCAAGACCAAACACGGCATCGAATGAATAGCCACTCCTACCAATCCAGCCCGAAAAGTGGCAAGGGCGATGGCAACAACCGTGATTTTTAAAATTCCAAACCATTACCACACTCATTTTCAACGACTTGTGGATGAGGTTTAAAAAACCTTCAAAAAACCACACAAAATGGATTGACCCGTGTCGCGGGGTCGGAATAGGTTCCGCCCGTCGCCACGACGGAGGGCGACCGAGAGACAAAGCG
>JANMJJ010000025.1:0-99599 GCA_031371325.1 Akkermansiaceae bacterium
TTGAAGGTGGTTCCGAGGTGGCCTTGTTCGACGAGGGCACGGAAAACAAGGCGGCCGATGCGGCCGAATCCGTTGATGGCGATGGTGGTCATGACAGTATTTTCGAGATGCCGATGCGGCTTTTTCCGCCCGGCGGCGGGATTGTGCATGCGGAATGCCAAGCGTCAATCTTCAGGGCGAAAACCTTGGGAAATCGCCGGATTAATGGGAATCGGCTGCGTTGCACTCGATGAGTGACTCCCGCCAGACGCCGCTCATTGATCTGTGCCAACCGAAGGCCCTGCGCTTCAAGCGCGGGGCCCAAGCGTGGTTCTCCGCCAATCTCAAATTTCAAATCCTCAAATTTCAAATCCGCGCAGTGCATGAAGCGACACCTCAACACCCTCTTCGTCACTCTCGAAGGCGCTTACTCCGCAAGGACGGTGCCGCCATCGAGATCCGCCATGAATCCTCAGACCAAGTTCCGCGTCCCGCTCCACAATCGGGACGCCCGAGAAGCTGAATTCGCGAGCCTCCGTTACGGAGTAAACGGCTGACTCCCCTCAATCCCCATCTGGATCCTGGCCGCTCGACTACACGGGCAACCGTGGCAGCGGTGCACTCAACGTCATGGGCACCGTGCTGCTCAGCGTGCTGCTCAGCGTGCTCTCCGGCCACTGGCGCTACGCCCACATCAACAGTCTTCGCGGCGATGGAATCAATCCTGGATTGTTAGGAATGAGTGGTGTCGTTAGCGAGGATGCCGTGCGCCTCGCCATGGATCGCATCAATGAAGACCCGGCCAGCCAGAACCGCGGCGCTCCAGCGGGTGGGAGATTTCGCAGGAATTCGCCGGACTCTTCCATGTGGGGGCTTTTCAGCCGAGGACGTCGTCCATCGCATCGATGAGTTCCTGCATGGTGGCTTCGGTTTCGTTGCCCATGTTGGAGATGCGGAAGGTGGTGCCTTTGATTTTGCCGTAGCCGCCGTTGATCAGGAAGTTGTGCTTGGTCTTCAGGTTCTTGATAAAGCCTGATAGATCGAAGCCTTCCGGGGTCTTGAAGCAAGTGAGCGCGAACGAGCGGCGGCCTTCTGGGGCGAAGAGCTCGAAGCCGTGCTTGGTGCCCCAGGCGGCGATCATGGCGTTGGTTTTTGCGTGGCGGGCCTGGCGGGCGGCGAAGCCTTCCTTGGCGATTTCACCGAGTATGAATTGCAGCCCGTAGATGATGGAAATGGCCGGGGTGGAAGGGGTGTTGTTGACGGCGGCGTTCTTGGCGAACTCGATGAAGTCGAAGTAGTAGCCGCGGTTAGGATTGCACTTGGCGCGCTCCATGCCGGCTTCGGAAACGGCGAAGACGGCGAGGCCGGGAGGCAGGGCGAGCGCTTTCTGGACACCGGCGAGCATGACGTCGATGTGGTTGGCATCCATGTCCATCGGCACGGTGGAGAGCGAGGAAACGGTATCGACGATGAGCATGGTGTCCGGGAAGGATTTCACCACTTTGCAAATGCCTGCGAGGTCGTTGAGCACGCCGGTGGAGGTTTCCGAGTGGATGAAGGTGACGGTGTCGAATCCGCCTTCGGCGAGCTTGGCTCTAACGGCTTCGGGGGCGATGGCTTCACCCCACGCGACTTGCACGGAGTCCGCCTCGAAGCCGCATTTTTTGGCCACGTCCAGCCATTTGTCGGAAAACGCGCCGCAGCACAGGCAGAGGACTTTCTTCTTCGCGAGGTTGCGCAGGGAGCCTTCCATCACGCCCCAGGCGGAGGAAGTGGAAAGGAACACCGGGCGGGCGGTGCCGAAAATTTCCTGAAGGCCGGGCTGGGTCGAGGTGTAGAGTTCCTCGAAATCCTTGCCGCGATGGCCGATCATGGTTTGTGACATGGCGGCGAATGTTTCCTTTGAAACATCGACGGGACCGGGGGCGAAGAGTTTGGGTGAGGGCATGGTGTTTGGAAATGGGAACATTGAACATCGAACGTCCAACATTGAGCGTCGAAGTGAAGAGGAAGAGATTTACGACGGAAGAAGCTGATAGGACTTGAGCAAGGCGGTGAGCTGGGCGGTGGCGGCGGCGCTCATCGGGGCGAGCGGCAGGCGCAGGTCTGGCAGGCAGTGGCGTTGGAGGGCGACGGCGGTCTTGATAGGGACGGGGTTCACGTCGAGCGACATCAGGCCGCGCATCAGCGGGTAGTATTGCTTTTGCAGGGCGAGTGCTTCCGGGAAATTTCCTGATAGGCAGGCTTTGACCAGTGAAATCATGACCTCGGGAATGAGGTTGGACGCGACGGAAACTAGGCCGGTGGCACCGCAGGAAACGAAGGGCAGCATCAGCGGGTCATCGCCGCAGAGGATGCCGAAGTCGGCGGGCAGGGCTTGGACGAGCTGATTGATGCGATCCACCGAACCGCCGGCTTCCTTGATGGCGACGATGGTCGGGCAATCGGCGGCGAGGCGTGCGGCGGTTTCCGGAGCGATCTCGATCGAGGAACGGCCGGGCACGCTGTAGAGCATGATCGGCAGGTGGGTGGACTCCGCGATGGCCTTGAAATGGAGGTAGAGTCCTTCCTGCGACGGCTTGTTATAATACGGGCAAACTTGGAGCGAACCGGTCGCGCCGAGGGCTTCGGCGGCTTCGGTCAGTTCGATGGCTTCGGCGGTGGCGTTGGCTCCGGTGCCAGCGACAACTTGGCAGCGGCCAGCGGCGAATTCCACCGCGAGTCGGATCAGCTCGATGTGTTCCTCCGTGCCGAGCGTGGGGGATTCCCCGGTGGTGCCGACAGGAACGATCCCGTCGATGCCGGCGGCGATTTGCCGTTCGATCAGGGATTGGAACGCGGGGACGTCGATTTCGCCATCGCGAAACGGGGTGATGAGAGCGGTGTAAGTGCCGGAAAAGGTCATGACGGGGCGCGGAACATGAACCAACTTGCCCTCACGTCAAAGCTGTATCCTGCCGAAAGCGGATTTTTCGCCCGATAGGGGGCATGGACGTCTCGTCCATGCGAAGGGAGGAGACCTTCCTTCCCCCTAATTTCAGATGTCGATTTCGCCCTCGAACACGAAGTCGGCCGGGCCGGTGAGAGTGACGTTCTTGAAGGTCTGGTCGCCGGTTTTCTCGAAACCGATTTCCAAGGTGTCGCCGCCTTCGACATCGATCTTGATCGGGCTGGGAGCGCCGGTTAGAAGATGGTGAACCAGCGCCGAGGCGACCATGCCGGTGCCGCAGGCGAGCGTCTCGTCCTCCACTCCGCGCTCGAAGGTGCGGATGGAAATGTGGTCGGGCGCGAGGATGGCGGCGAAATTGGCGTTGGTGCCGGCCGGGGCGAAGGCCGGGTGGTTGCGGATCGCGGCACCGATATTGAACACGTCGAAGTCATCGAGCGCGTTCGTGCTTTCGAGGAAGGTGACGACGTGAGGGACGCCGGTGTTGACGAAATGGAGCGGGGCCTCGAAGCCGGGGATCTTGGCGGCGGCGTTGAGCTTGAGGTCTGTTGGCTCGGACATCGCGATGCGGACATCGTCGCCGATCATTTCCGCGGCCAAGGTGCCGACGATGGTCTCGAAGGTGACGCGCTTGAGGACGATTTCGCCGAGGTGGGCGGTGAAGCGGCCGAAGCAACGGGCACCATTACCGCACATTTCGGCTTCGCCGCCGTCCGCGTTGTAATAGCGGAAACGGAAGTCGGCACCGTTCTGGGCGGGTTCGACGGCGAGTAGGCCATCGGCACCGATGCCGCGGTTGCGGTCGCAGAGGGCGGCGATGGTGTCGGAGTCGAGGTCCTTGGAGAGCGCGAGGTCGCGGTTGTCAACGATGATGAAATCGTTGCCGGCACCGTTCATTTTGAAGAAGTGGAGGAGCATGGAAGTGGATGGTTGAGAGTGGATGGTTGATGGCAAGAGAAGAGGGGAGATGGCGGATCGGGAGCTGTGGATACAAGAGCGAATTCTTCGTTCTTCGCTATCAACCATCCACTACCAACTCTTTTGGGCGGGACTCTATTCGGTCAGAACGGCTTGGCCAGCCCTAGCCAGGCGGCGGTCGCGGCGGCGGCGATGCATAGGGTCAGGACCACGCAGCTTGGCAGCACCTTGCGTTTGGCGAGAACCGGGGCGAACCCGATGAACAGCCACAGGCCGAGTTTGATCATCCACCAAGATTGGCCCATCGGCGGCTTTTTCAACATCGCGAAGCCGATGAGCAGGATGAAAAGCAGCGAGATCCCATGCAGGATGGAAGCGCCTTTTTTACCGGAGCCTCCGAGCAGAGTGGCTCCGAGCGAGGTGAAAAGGCCGATCACTCCGGCGATGTGCAATGTTTTGAGGAGAAGAGGGTCCATGAGGTGCCGGAGTCTCTTCACATCCGGCGGGGAATCAAGGACGTTCCTCAAGTTGCGAAGCGGGGACATTCCTGTCGCGATGCCAATGAAACGTGAATGAACCGCCGTGCATCATATTCCCCACTGTCTCTCCCCGATGACACGGCGGAGAGAAATGTCAGCCCTTCTCAAATCCACTCCAACGCCTGATCCAGCGACCCGACGACTTGATCCGCGCCGTGCGCTTCAAGCGCTGCCGCTGCAAACTGGCCGGTGGCGACCGCCAGACAGCGGGCACCGATGGCATGGGCGCAGGCGATGTCCTTCGGCGTGTCGCCGATGACCCAGGTTTCTGCGGCGGTGAACGTTCGTCCCGTGTGGACTGCAGCACGCTCCAAGGCGATCGGGCCGAGCCGGTTGCGCTCGGCGTGGTCGCAGCCATAAGCGCCGAAGGGAAAATGACCGGCCAACCCGAAGTGGCGCATCTTGGCAGCCGCGCCGCCGACGATGTTACCTGTTAGTAGGCCGATGCTCGCATCGCGGCGGCTCGCCAGTCCGGTTAGCAGTTCCTGCACCCCGTCGAACACCCGGCCGGAAAATCCGCCGTGCGTTAGATTCCAGTCCAGCCTGACTAGGTAAACCCCGAAGTAAGCGTCGATCCGCTCGCGGGTGGGTTCGATCTCGAAATGGGCATGGATGTTGGCGACGATCCCAAGATCGGTGCTGCCCGCCAGGTCGAGCGCGGGGCCTTCGTGACCGAAGATTTCGCGGGTCGCCTCCATCAAGGACGCCATCCCGGCACCGCCGGTGTCAACCAGCGTGCCGTCGATGTCGAACAGATAGAGCATCAGGAAATCAAGCCTGAGGCGCGTCTTCTTTCCCTTCCAATGCTTCAGCAG
The DNA here is from genome assembly GCA_031371325.1 of Akkermansiaceae bacterium. GTDB lineage: Bacteria > Verrucomicrobiota > Verrucomicrobiia > Verrucomicrobiales > Akkermansiaceae > Luteolibacter. Next base: position 5,199 of record JANMJJ010000025.1, read on the forward strand.
GAGATTCGTCAGGCACCTCATCCGGGACGAAATCATCGTCCGGGATATTTTCATCGTGCGCTTCGTCTTGCTCGAAGTCGTCTTCTTCCATCAGCTCGCCGTGGAAGAGGTGGAACTTGCGCTTGCGTTGATGGGCGGGAAGCGGCGAGAGGATCATGGCGACGGCCCGGCCGTTGAGGCGCGGGGGTTGGTCCACTTGGGCCATCGACTTAAGGTCTTCGATGATCCGGTTGAGAACCACGAAGCCGAGGTCCTTGTGGGCGTTTTCACGACCGCGGAACTGCAACACGAAGCGGCACTTGTGATTGCCTTCGAGGAATCCTTCGGCGCGGCCGAGCTTGATGTTGTAGTCGTGTTGGCCGGTGCCGACGCGGAATTTCACTTCCTTCATGCGGGTCGCGCTCTTTGACTTCTGCTTTTTCAGCTTGGCCTGCTCGTATTTGTATTTCCCGTAATCGACGATCTTGCAGACCGGTGGGTCCACTTGGCCGGCGATCTCGACAAGGTCGAGTCCGAGCGATTGGGCTTTGGCTAGCGCCTCGCGGGAACTCATGACGCCGAGCTGCTCGCCGGTGGCCATGACCACACGAACTTTCGGGGCGCGGATTCGGTCGTTGATCCGCGTCATGTCGCGGTAACGACCCCTATTTGGATCTCTTTGTGGCTTAGCGATGGTTTTGTCCTCCAGTGAGTGGATGCGACGCGCCGCTGCACGGACGGACAAAGCCGCCGCACGATACCGGTGCGAAGAGGGGTGCGGAACGATGGACCAAACGCCGGATCATAGATCGGAGACAGTGTGGCCTAACCGATCAAAGAGATCGGTTTTGAGAGTCGTAGCGGATCGTTCCAAGGAAATCATTGAGCGGCGGGTGCCGGGATCGTCACGGTCGCAAGGGTGGGGAGAAATCTCTGAACCATCCTTCCGAGTGCGTCTGGAACGAGTGAATAGGGGACGGGCGTGGATCGGGCAAGTCTCTTTTTCGTGGAAACCGGCGATCTCGCAAACGTCTCCATCCGACCGGAGCTAAGAAGATCCAGCGGGCGCAGGAGACCCAGCACGGGCTGGAAAGTCCGCCGGTGGTCAATTACGGTAGGCGAGGTGCTCAAACGACACGGGATGGTCGCCGAATGCCGTCGTTGCGGTGCGGTTTTCAAGCCAGAGTGCGGTGCTCTGACGGCCCCAGAACGTTGCAACCACATGCTGGGCGTGGATTTCAAGGGCTGTTTTCAAAACGGCGACGGTAAACATTGCGATCCGTTGACCGTCACGGATCTATTCAGCCGTTTCATTCTGAAGATCGACGCGTTGCCGGAGGCACGCACGGTCTGGACCTGTGTGCCGTGCCCCTTGCAAGATCTTCCGATCCGAGGCGTAGTCGTGTGTCCAATCCATTTGCCGAAATGACCAAAACCCATCGCCTTGCTTTACTCCCGCTCGCGTGCATCGTCGCTCTAACGACAGTTGCCCGTGCGGAGCCTGTGGCCGCTGCTCCGGCGAAAAAGAAAATCGTTTTCATCGCCGGCAGCCCGAGTCATTCGCCCGGCGAGCACGAGCATCGCGCCGGTTGTATGCTCCTCGCCGACCAGTTGAACAAGAGCGGCCTGCCCGTCGAGGCAGTGGTCACCACCAACGGCTGGCCGAAGGACAACGCGATCTTCGACGGTGCCTCGGCGGTCGTCATTTATGCGGACGGCGGGGGCGGCCATCCCGCCATGAAGCACCTCGGGGAGTTGGGAAAAATGGCGGCCGGTGGCGTTGGGATCGGCTGCATCCATTACGCCGTGGAGATTCCCAAGGGCGAACCCGGCAACGCGTTTCTCGATCTCATCGGCGGTTATTTCGAAAGCGATTGGTCGGTCAATCCGCATTGGGATGCCTCGTTCAAGCTGCCCAAGCACGAGGTCACCCAAGGCATCCATGATTTCAAAATCCGCGACGAGTGGTATTATTACATGCGTTTCCGCGACAACATGAAAGGTGTCACCCCGATCCTAACCGATCTGCCCCCGCCGGAAAGCCTCACCCGCCCGGACGGTCCGCACGAAGGAAATCCAGATGTCCGCGCCGCCATTCTCGAACGCAAGGAACCCCAGCATGTGATGTGGGTTTATCAACGCCCCGCCACCCTCGGCGCGGGCCGTGCCTTCGGATTCTCAGGCGGCCACTTCCACAAAAACTGGCAACAGGATGACAACCGCCGCATCGTTCTCAACGCGATTGTTTGGATCGCCAGCCTCGAAGTCCCGGGGAAAGGCGTCCCGTCCAAGACTCCAACGGACGAGGAAATGGCGGCCAACCTGGACAAAAAAGGTTAGTGGTTTCCGCCCGTCCCGCGAAGTGAAGGGTAATGCTGGCGTGAAAGGTTACGATGCGGGGGCCTTTACCACTAAAGAACGTCGCTCCCCGCCTTGCTGCGGTTGATGGCCCACAACGTGGGGCAAGGAGGGCCGTAGTGTCGTGCTACGGCCCCGTCCTTTATAAGGCCACACTTGTTACGGACAGACTCCGGTGGCGTCGGGGCACTGGGTATTCATTCCCGGGCAGCGGGTGATGTCCACCGGGCACTGGGTCTGAACTGGCGCACACTCGGTGGGAGTGCCGGGAGTCATGGTTGGACCGCATGCCGTATTCACCGGACAGTGGGTGGTGATTTGGGGGCACTGGGTCGGTAATGTCGGGTAGAACGTGGGGCCGCACTGGCCTGGGATCGAAGGGCACTCGGTCTGCTTGGCAGGGCATTGGGTGGGAGCCACCGGATAGATCGTCGGTCCGCACTGCCCCGTGGCATCCACCGGGCATTGGGTTTGGACGATGGGGCACGACGTGTAAGAGGCAGGGCATTCGGTTTGAATGGTAGGACACTGCGTTTGTGAGGCAGGGCACTGGGTGGTCGTCGTCGGATAGATCGTCGGTCCGCACTTACCGGCAACCACCGGGCACTGCGTCTGGACAATCGGGCACTGTGTCTGGACAGTCAAACATTGGGTGACCGTCCCATTGCTAATGGTGGGTCCGCAGGTAGCCGGATTCGCCGGGCATTGGGTGGTGATCACCGGGCATTGAGTCGAAGCCGCCGGGCACTGGGTCGTCGCTTGCGGGAAATAGGTGTATCCGCATTGGCCGGTGGCATCCACGGGGCATACCGTGGTTTGGGCTGGGCAGTGGGTCGTTTGCGTCGGGCAGTTGGTGGGTTGGATCGGGCAGATCGTGGCATCGCTCGGTCCGCTCGGGCACTGGGTGGGATTGGTCGCCACCGGGCAAGTGGTGGGTTGGTTGGCGCATTCCGTGGTGGTTCCCGAACATTGGGTGGCGATCACCGGACAGGTCGTAACGGCATTAGCAGGGCACTCGGTGGTTTTTACCGGGCAGGTGGTGATTGCTGTCGGGCATTGGGTGGGAACGTTCGCGGGACACTGGGTTGGGAACGTCGGGCAGGAGGTTTGGGAACCCGGGCAATGGGTGGCGACACTCGGGCATTCCGTAAGCTTCACGGGGCAATGGGTGGCATACGCCGGGCATTGCGTGGCAACCTGCGGGCAATAGGTGGCAGCTCCAGCCGAGCACTCGGTGGGAGTGAGCGTGCATTGGGTCGGAATGTTGACACACTCAGTGACCAATGCGGGGCACTGGGTGGTGATCCGAGGACAATTGGTGGTTTCCTTCGGGCAGTTGGTGGCGGTCGTCGGGCAAGCTGTTGCCACTGGCGGACACTGGGTGGCGGTGCCCGCGCAGGTGGTGGTGTTAGCAGGGCACTGGGTGGTGATTGTCGGGCAGGACGTTTGGGTGACCGGGCACTCGGTGGAACTGCTTGGGCAATGGGTGGGATTGGTGGGACAGGCGGTTTGCGCGACCGGACACTGGGTGGCCACTGGCGTGGTGGGGCACTCGGTCGGCGTGGCCGGACAGGATGTCACGGTTCCGGAAGGGCACACGGTTTGCTGGATCGGGCATTGGGTGGGAGCCGGTTGCAGCGGGCAATGGGTAGGTTCCGCCGGGCACTTGGTGGCGCTGAGCGGGCACTGGGTGGGCGTGTTGCCGGCCGGGCACTGGGTGGGTGCGGTTCCACCCGGGCATTCCGTTTCCTTGATCGGGCATTGGGTAGCCTGACTCGGGCAGAACGTCGCGATACTTGGGCACTGGGTCGGAGTTTGCGGGCAGAAGGTGGCTGCTGTCGGGCACTGCGTCTGGCTCTGCGGACAAACCGTTTGCTGCTGCGGACATTGGGTGGTGGTGCCGTCGGCAGATGGACAGACCGTCGGCAAATACGGGCAAGTGGTGCTTGTCATCACCGGGCAGGATGTGGTCTGCGCGGGGCAAAAGGTGCTGACCGTCGGGCAGGAAGTCTGCTGATTGCCAGGGCACTGGGTGGGAACGACCGGGCAAGTCGTCTGGCCGACTGGGCAATGGGTCTGGGTGCTCGCGTCAGCCGGGCAGACCGTGGACTGTTGGGGACAGACTGTGGACTGTTGCGGGCACTGGGTGGGAGCGGTCGGGCACTTGGTGAAGACCCGCGGGCATTCGGTCGGGGTGCTTGGGCAGAAGGTCGCCCCTGTGGGGCACTGGGTCTGTTGCACCGGGCAGACGGTAGCGGTGGTCGAGTCAGCCGGGCAGACGGTGGTTACCGCAGGGCAGTGGGTTTGTTGCACCGGGCATTGGGTCGCGACCGGATCTGGTGCACAAATGGTGGCTTCGGCGGGGCACTTCGTCGGATCGTTCGGGCACTGGGTCTGCACGCCCGGACAATTTGTCGCAACAACAGGGCAGATGGTGGCTAGAGTTGCCGGGCAGGTGGTTGGCACCTGTGGCAAGAAGGTGGGACCGCACGCAGTGCCTGCCATTGGGCAGTAGGTTGCAACTTGCGGGCAGGTGGTGTTGGAGGTAACCGGGCAATGGGTCGCTTCGGACGTGCATTGGGTTAGGAGTACCGGGCATGTGGTTTGGTGCGTCGGGCACTGGGTTTGGGCCTGCGGGCAAAATGTTGGCACGGCCGGGCAGAACGTCGCCTTTTCCGGGCAGTTCGTCACGCTCGGAGTGGCCGGGCACACGGTCTGATACACCGGGCATTGGGTATCTGCTTTGGGGCAGAAGGTGGCATGACTGGGGCAGGCGGTGGGGACTTGCGGGCAAGTGGTGGCACCGGTGGGATCGGGGCAAATCGTTTGCTGGCCGGTGCAGGTGGTCAAGGCTCCTGCGGAAGTGCAAACCGTTGCCTCAAGCGGGCATTGAGTGGGATTCTTCGGACAAGCAGTGGGGGATACCGGGCAAACCGTCACGTTCGCCGCTGTCGCGCAGTTGGTGGCGAAGGCCGGGCACTGGGTGAGATTCTGCGGGCAGGCTGTTTGCGATGCGGGACAGACTGTTGCGACAGAAGGACAATTGGTTGTTTGGCTCGGGCAGAGGGTGATCCGGGTGGGGCATTGGGTCACCGTGCCGAGGACCGGGCAAACGGTGGTTTGCTGACTGCACTCGGTTGCAGTCGCGGGGCACTGGGTTTGAGCCTGCGGGCAGACGGTTACCACGCTCACACATTCGGTGGGAACGCCGGGAGTCATGGTCGGTTCAGCACAATCCGGAGTTTGCGGGCAATGAGTGATCAACTGCGGGCACAGGGTCTGGAACGTCGGGCATTGGGTGGCGGTGGTCTGCGGACAGACGGTTTGCACTCGCGGGCATTCCGTGGCTGCCGGAAATTGCGGGCAAACGGTCGCGGTGATCGGGCAATGGGTTTGGTTGTTCGGGCAGAGTGTGGCCTGCACCGGGCACTGCGTTTGAACCTTCGGACACTGGGTGGCAACTCCGGTCGGACAAACGGTTTGCAGGCTGGAGCAGTTGGTGGCCGCAGTGATCGAACACTGGGTGATGGCTCCTAGATCGACCGGGCAGACGGTGAAGTTGCGCGGGCACTGGGTCTGCTGTTTCGGGCACTCGGTGGGACTCACCAGGTTGGGACAGATGGTGGCGATCGCCGGGCAAGCAGTGGTTTTCGACGGGCAGATGGTTTGCGGGGCCGCACTGGGGCAGAGAGTTTGCTGAACCGGACAAAATGTCGGCGTGGACGGGCATTGGGTGGGTTGTTGCGGGCAAAAAGTCGGGCCTTGGGGGCAGGAGGTGAGCTGGGTCACGCAGTTGGTGATTTCGACCGGACATTTCGTGAAGATTTGAGGGCACGCGGTCGATAGCTTGGCTGGGCAGACGGTCGGATTCCCCGCAGGGCAAACGGTGGCGACGTTGATGGGGCACTGGGTCACCAAGATGGGGCACTGGGTATGATTTGCGGGACAGTTGGTCGGTTGCACCGGGCACACCGTGATGACAGATGCGCAATTCGTCGCTTGCTTCGGGCACACCGTGACTAGGCCGCCGCAGAAGGTTGGCAGTGCCTTGGCCATGCAGTAGGTGGCAGCAATCGGGCACGAGGTGGCTGAGCTGGGGCACTGCGTGTGGGCGGTGGCGCAGAGGGTCAGTTGGATCGGGCAAGCGGTGGCAATCGCCACCGTCGGGCAGACCGTGGGAGCGGTCGCAACGCAAGTCGTGGCTTTCGCAGGGCAATTTGTTTGAGCGACAGGGCAGGCGGTCGCCGCTTGCGGGAAGATTGTGGGCTGAATGATCTTATCCACCTTGACCATGCGCAGAATGCGGGACGAGGGAGTGGGCTCGCCGGGGACTTCGATGAACGAGACGTTTTTTCCTTCATGGAAAAAACGCTCGGACCCTGGGATGGGGATCCATTGACCCGGAGTTCCCGCGGCACCAGGTTCGAAATATTCAGGATAGTAGTTGCCATCCTCGGAAGCTTCGAAGCTGAGCTGAACCGTGGGCGGGGAGGCATCGTCGATGGTGGCCTTGAATTCAGGTTCAGCAAGGGATTGAAACCAAGTCAGTCCGCCAATGCAGAGGCAGACCATCAGGACGACGCGGGTGATAAGGGGCCGCAAATTTCTCAGGTTGTTTTGAAATGACATGGCTAGGGGCTTTCTACCAATGGGGATGAAATCTAGGTTTGGCACGGAGACGGGCTTCGTGTAGAACCTTGTCCATTGGGATGAAGCTGTGGCTAATGGGGTTCGGAAATCGTTGCAAGGATATAATTCAGAATTAATTCAAATATGTCGGCGACGGTACAAAACCGGACAGTTCGTTCGCCTCGGTTCTGAAAGGTGGCGAAACGACGTTCGATTTTGCCCTTGGCGTGGGGCGTGGGCGCTACGAGATGGGCGACGCCCAGCAGCGCTTCGACCGCTGGTGCAAGGAGTTTAACGAGGAACGTCCGCACGCGGCTTTGAGGATGCTCTGGCCTCCTGCCCGTAATAACAATTCCCTCCAGAATCTTCGCTCCGCGCAGTTGATCCATCCCGACGTTCCGCCAGTTTGCTGCTGGCTTTGGGATCTATGTCATGTGCGCGGTGTGATTCGTCGTCTCTGTTTGGCCCAGCGGCGTCGCTGGCGATTTTGAATCAAGCTGCGGTTTTGATTGCCAGCGGCGCGGCCAGCCGGGAGAGTTTCCCTGTCTTGAATCCCACGCACCCCGCATGAAAGTCGTCGCCATCGCCAACCAAAAAGGCGGCGTGGGTAAAACCACCACCGCGCTGAATCTCTCCGCCGCCCTCGCGCTGCGTGGCCAACGGGTGTTGCTCGTTGATCTCGATCCGCAGGCGAACTGCACCAGCGGCCTCGGCATCGAGCCGCCGGACGGTTGCAGCATGTATCCGGTGCTGCTAGGCGACACCACGGTGGCCCAACAGATTTCACCCACCGGCCGCGACAATCTCTCAATCGTCCCATCGGAAATGGATCTCGCCGGGGTGGAAATCGAACTCGCCCGCAGCGACGACCATCTCACCCGGTTGCGATCTATCCTCCAGGCGCTGAAGCCCAACGATCTTTTTGAATACTGCATCCTCGACACGCCGCCGTCGCTGGGGGTTCTGATGACTTCGGCGCTCGCCGCCGCAGATGAGATCCTGATTCCGCTCCAGTGCGAGTGGTTCGGGCTGGAGGGCTTGGCGAAGATCGTGCATGTGATCGACCAAATCCGTGGCTCGGACGCGAATCCCGGGATCAAGCTAGAAGGCATCGTAATGACCATGTATGACGGCCGGACCTTGCTCTCGCGGCAGGTGGTGGAGGAGGTTTCCAAGTTTTTCCCGGACCAGATGTATGCGACGATGATTCCGCGGACGATCCGGATCGGCGAAGCGCCAAGCCACGGCAAGACGATCTTCGAGCACGACGGCACCGGCTTGGGTGCCTTGGCCTACGGCAACATGGCGGACGAATTCCTCACCCGCCATGCGGCGGTCGGACCGTTGCTTGCGACGCCTTGATAGCCAAGCGCGTGGAACATCGGGCGGGACAGTGAGGAACACGGATTCCCGCTTGACCTCGGGGCGGGGAAGGAGGACGTTCGCCCATTCTCCTTGAGGCACCCGGCCTCCCGCTTCGTTTTCGTCAGGTTTGTCCGTCGGAATGAAGAGGCGTCCGGGTTCTGGAGAACTTCCGCAATTTTCACCTCTTACTCTCTCATTTTCAACACTATCCATGTTTAAAAAACTTTTTGGAAATCTGTTTTCCAATGATATCGGCATCGACCTAGGCACCGCGAACACACTGATCAACGTCAAAGACCACGGCATCGTTTTGCGCGAGCCGTCGGTCGTGGCAGTCAGGGCGGGAACCAACGAGGTGCTCGCTGTCGGCGATGACGCAAAACGCATGCTCGGCAGGACGCCTGGCAATATTGTCGCGATCCGGCCGTTGAAAGACGGCGTGATCGCGGATTTCGAAGTGACCGAAGCGATGCTCCGGCACTTCATCCGCAAGGTCAATAAGGGCCGCCGCTCGAACCCGCGGGTGCTCATCGCGATTCCGTCCGGGATCACCGAGGTCGAGCGCCGGGCGGTCCGCGAATCCGCCGAACAGGCTGGAGCCCGCGAGGTTTATCTAATCGAAGAGCCGATGGCGGCGGCGATCGGGGTGGGCCTGCCGGTGCAGGAAGCGTCGGGAAATATGATCGTCGATATCGGCGGCGGCACGACGGAAGTGGCGCTCATTTCCCTTTCCGGCATCGTCTATGCCCGCAGCGTGCGCACCGCCGGCGACGAACTCGACGAGGCGATCATCCAATACATGAAGCGGGCCTACAACCTGATGATCGGCGAGCGCACCTCGGAAGACATCAAGATCCGCCTCGGCTCCGCCGCCCCTCTGCCCAAGGAAATGACCATGGAAGTCAAGGGCCGCGACCTCGTGGCCGGACTTCCCAAAACCATCACCATCACTTCGCAGGAAATCCGCGAGGCCATGGCGGACCCGCTCAGCACGATCGTTGACGCCGTCCGCACCACTCTTGAGCGTTGCCCGCCGGAACTTGCCGCCGACCTCGTCGATCGCGGGATCGTGCTGGCCGGCGGAGGCGCGTTGCTCAAAGGGCTTGATCGTCTTTTGCGCGAGGAAACCGGGCTGCCGGTCCACATCGCCGAGGATCCCCTCAGCGCCGTGGCCGAAGGCACTGGCAAGGCGCTTCAGGAGCTTTCCCTCCTGAAGCGGGTCACCAACTCCGACCGCTAACAGCGGACCCTTGGACCCGTTCCGGCCATGAAGCCGCTCAATCTCATCGCCCTATTGCTCTTCCTCGGAGGGGCCGTCTGGGCACTCACGCAAAGCAACCGCGCCGTCCGCGAGATTCAGGATCTCTACTTTTCGGCGATGTCGCCGTTTTTAAAATCCGGGTCGAAAATGGAAACCCAGGCCCGCGCGTTCCTCAAGGAGACGCATCATTCGCAAGAACTCGAAGTCGAGCTGGAAACCATCCGCAGCGAACTCGGGCGCTTGCGTATCATCGAGTCCCGCTACCGGGAACTTGAACATGAAAATGACCGGCTCCGGCATGCCTTGGATTACAAGAAAGCCACCCACTTCGATGTGGTCCCCGCCCAGGTGATCCGCCGCCAACCGACCACCTGGTGGCAAACTGTGGACATCGACGCCGGCCAGAACCGCGGCGTCGGGGCGCAGCTCGCCGTGCTTTCCAACGACGGCTTGGTGGGGAAAATCGACCGCATCTACAAGGACCAAAACCGCTCGTCGGTGCTCCTGCTCACCGATGAGAAATGCCAGGTTTCCGCCCGCGTCGAGGGTTCCCCGGAAGTGGGGATCCTCAGCGGCCAGCGCGGACGCTTCGATGGCAACCCCCTGCTCCGCTTGCGATTTCTATCCACCGACGCCGCGCTCCGCCAGGGGCAACGCGTCTTCACCACCGGCCGGGGAGGCATCTTCCAGCCTAACATTTTACTTGGAACCATCGATTCCGTCGAAAAAGGCGCGCTGGATTCCGAAGCTCTCGTCCGGCCCTCGGTGAACTTCGCGGATCTCGGCACGGTTTTCGTCGTGCTCTCCGCCGATCCCTGACCCGTCCGTGATCCGTTACTCGTTCATCACCATTTTACTGCTGCTCGCCATCTTCGTGGTGCAGCAGTTCCTGCCCGCGTTCACGGGCATGCACCACTCGCGGATCCTGCTGGTCCAGCTCGTTTTCCTGTGCGAGGCGGTGACGGTGGGGCAACCGACCATGCTGCTGCTCGCCTTCATCGGCGGGTTTTTCTGGGATGCCCACTGCGCCCTCGGTCCGCAAGGGGGCGATCCCGAGGTTTACACCCAACAGGTCGAGTCGTTGCGTTTCGGTTACTCGATTTTCTTGTTCGCGGCGATGGGCTTCCTGATGCAGGGGATCCAGCCGCTGTTCAAACAAGGGAAATGGCAGTTCTCCGCGCTGCTCTCCGGCATCGCCATCTTCCTCTATCTGGCGGCCGAGTATGCCATCATCAACTTCGTCCGCGGCGACTTCGTACTCTCGAAAGCCACGCTCATGCAGATGGCCTTCACCTCGCTTCTAACGATGGTGTTTTCCCCGCTCGTCTTCTGGCTGCTGTTCCGGGTCGCCAAGGCCTGCAACCACTCGATCAACCCCGAAGCCGGCAAAAAACGCCGCCGCGCTTTCTAACCACCCATGGAACCCAGCTACCGGCTCCGCCTCTATCTGCTAACGGCCCTCGTGCTTGTCGGCTTCGGCGCGCTGTTGTCCCGGCTGTATGAGTTCCAGATCGTCCGTCGCGACGAATTCCTCCAGCTCGTCCCTGGCAACCGCAGCGTCACCGTCCGCGAGCCGGGCATCCGCGGTGAAATCACCGACCGCAACGGCGTCACCCTAGCCCGCAACGTCCGCAACTACGAGGTCTCCTTCAATCTCGATGAAATCCGCCAGGCATATCTAACGCAACATGACGACGACCCGACCATCCAGCGGCTGACCAAGGAGAACGGCCTGCCCCGCAAGCGCTCCCAGAAAGACATCGTCGCCATTGTCACGGACAGCACCCTCAGCGTTCTCAACGATCCGAAACTCAATCTCTTCAAACCCTACAACGCCAAGGATCTCAGCGCCCATTACCTCACCCACGGCGGTCTCATTCCATTCAGTTATCGCTCGGATTTGAGTTACGAGGAGTTTTCAAAATTTGCGGAGCACAATCTGGATTTGCCCGGAGTCTATCTGAGTCTCCGCCCCCAGCGGGAATATCCCTACGGAGCCCTCGCCAGCCACGTCCTCGGTTATGTCAAAAAATGGGAGAAGGGCGATGTCCCGGAGAGTGCCATGCGCAAGTTCGACCACTACATCGGCGATGACAAGGGCATCGCCGGAGTGGAAGCTTCCAAGGATGCCATTCTGCTAGGGCCCGAAGGACAGAAGACCATCGTGAAGGATGAAAAAGGCCGCACCATCCGGATGTCCGACTACACCAAGCCCGGCATCGGTGCCAAGCTCAAGCTCACGATCGACGCGGGTGCCCAGTATTTGTTGGAAAACACGCTCCGCCTCGCGGGCCGTTCGGCCGGTGTCGTGATGGACGTGAACACCGGCGAAGTGCTGGCGATGGCCTCCGTGCCCGACTACAATCCGAATGATTTCATCCCCAGCATCACCCGCAAGAATTGGGACGCCTATCGCGCCAACCTGCAACTCGCCCCGTTCACCAACCGGGCCATCTCCGAGTTCACCCCCGGCTCCACCATGAAGATCCCCACCGCCATTGCCGGGGCCTTGGCGGGAGCGGCCACCCGCCAGTTTTCGTGCGACGGCTATGTCACCTACGGCAACAAGAAAGTCGGCTGCTGGTATTGGAACTTCCACGGCAGCACCCACGGCCTGCAAAACCTTTCCCAAGGCATCCAGCATTCCTGCAATCCTTATTTCAACAAGCTCGCCAACACCATCGGTTGGAAGGCCATGGTTGACGGTTGCCAGATGGTCGGCATCGGCAAACCCACCGGCATCGAACTGCCAAGGGAAGACGCGGGAGTCCTGCCCGGCAGCACGCAGTGGCGTCACGCCAATCCCAATCTCGTGATGACCCCGGTCCTCAACGCCTTCCTCTCCATCGGCCAGGGAGACTCGCTGGCCACCCCGCTCCAAATCTGCGCCGTCGCCGCCTGCGTCGCCAATGGCGGGAAATTCTATCAGCCCCGGATTGTCAAACAAGCCGTCTCGGAAGATGGCAAGGTCGTCGTCGAGGATAAGCCGAAACTCCAGGTGGATATCATCAAGGAAGGGATCAAGCCCGCCGACCTAGAACTCATCCGCAAGGGCATGTGGATGTCCACCAACGAAGCCGGCGGCACCTCGGGAAAAGTCAAAGTCCCGGGTATTTCCTGCGCCTCCAAGAGCGGCACCGCACAGACCACCGACAACGGCAAAAAATCCAACAACTCCTGGGTCATGAGCTTCGCCCCTTATGAAAACCCCAAATACGCCATTTGCATCCTCGTCCAAAACGGCGGCTCCGGCGGCGGCGTTTGCGGCCCGCTCGTCAATCTCGTCTATCGCGGCTTGTTCGCCCGCGACAACAAGGGAATCCGCCTGCCGCTCAAACCGATGACCAAAGCCTTGGGAAATACCGACCGCATCGAGAAGACCATCGAGATTTCCCCGGAAATGATCGCCGCAGTCGAAGCCGGCGATACTCAACCTGCCGTGGAAGCCATCGCCGCCGCCACCCAGGTCGCTCCAACCGAAGAACCCGCTGGCGAGACCGGCGAGGAAGCCGGCGACGTCGCATCCGGAATGCCGGCCATTCCATCGACCACCGTCATCCCCACCCCGACCATCACTCCCGAGGTGGATGCCGAGGGCTCGGTGATTCCCAAAGCCGTCCCCGTGAAGGAACCCTGATTTCATCCATATCCAACAACAACAACATCTAACACTCTTACTCCTATCAACATGATCCAACATATCAAGAGACTCCTCGGCATCGGCAAACCCGACCCGTCGCGAGGCAATTCCATCGTCGTCAACGTCGAGAAACTCGAACGCCGCGTCGCCCTCCTCGAAGACGGCGTGCTCGAAGAATACACCGTCGAGCGCGAAGGCGACCAGAACATCGTCGGCGGTATCTTCAAGGGCCGCGTCAAGAACATCGAGGGTGGACTCAAGGCGATGTTCGTGGACATCGGCCTCGATAAGAACGCCTTCCTGCACTTCTGGGACGCCATCCCCGCCGCGCTCGACGGTGGACTTGAGGAGATCCAGCGCGAGGGCAAAAAGAAGCAGCCGCAGCGCAAGATCACCTCCAAGGACATCCCCGACATCTATCCGATCGGCTCGGAAATCGTCATCCAAGTTTCCAAGGGACCGATCGGCACCAAGGGCCCGCGGGTCACGACTAACATTTCCATGGCCGGCCGTTATTTAGTACTCATGCCCTTCACCGAGCAGTTCGGGATTTCCCGCAAGATCGAGGATCCCAAGGAACGCGCCCGCCTGCGCAAGATCGTCCAGAAACTCGCGGTCCCCGAAGGCATGGGCATCATCATGCGGACCATCGCCCAAGGCACCCGCGCCCGCCACTTCGTCCGCGATCTCCACATGCTGCTAGAGCAATGGGACGAGATCGAAGCGCGCCGCGTGAACAACCCCGCGCCCGCCTGCATCTTCCAAGAACCCGGCCTCATCGAGCGCACCGCCCGCGATTTCCTAACCGACGAAATCGACCAGGTGATGTGCGACGACGCCGAGACTACGGAAATGATCCGCCAGATCGCCGGTAAAATTTCCCGCCGGGCCAAGCGCCGCATCCACTACATGCCCACCACCACCCAGCCGATCTTCGAGCGGGTCAACATCCAGAAGCAAATCGACGAGGCATTCTCCCGCCAAGTGTGGCTGAAATGCGGCGGCTACATCGTCATTGATGAAACCGAGGCGCTCATCGCCATCGACGTCAACACCGGCCGCAACCGCGGCTCCAAGGACGTGGACAAGATGATTCTCGAAACCAACGTCGAGGCCGCCGTCGAGGTCGCCCGCCAGCTCCGCCTGCGCAACATCGGCGGACTCGTCGTCATCGACTTGATCGACATGCGTCACCGCAAGGACCAACAGACGGTTTACAAAGCGATCAAGGACCGCCTCAAGAAGGACAAGGCCAAGACCCAGGTGCTCCAAATTTCACCCGTCGGTCTGATGGAAATGACCCGCCAGCGCCTCAACGAATCGCTGCGGGATTCGATGTATGAGCCATGCCCGTATTGCCAAGGCCGCGCCCGCGTCAAAACGCCGATGACCATGTCCGTCGAAATCCAACGCCGCCTCAACACCGTCATCCAGAAACACCGCGAGTCGGTCGGCGACATCATCGTGGTGGTCAACACCGATGTCCTCAACCGCTTCAAGAGCGAGGACGCCAAGCTGCTAGGCGAGCTCGAACGCTCGCACTCCGGCCGCCTGATCTTCCGCTCGGACCCCACGCTCAACCGCGAACGCTTCGCGATCATCGACGCGAACACCGAGAAGACCATCGACCAGGGCTGACCGATTTTTTCACCCGGAAGTAGCAAACCGCGCTGAATTGATTCCGTGTTTTCCCTTTTCAACGTGGCCCAAAATCCGCTTTCATCTCGCAGCCCCAATCTAGCATGCCCAACCGACCCAAAGATCCCCGTCCTTTCAAGCGCGCCATTCTCAAACTCAGTGGTGAAGCCCTCCGTGGCCCCGGATCGCGGGACAATATTTCGCCGGAAATCGTGGACCGGATCGCCGTGGAAATCCGCGAGGCGGTGCAAGGCGGGCTCCAGCTCGGGATCGTGGTGGGCGGCGGGAATTTCTGGCGCGGCGCGAGTGCTTCCGCCCGCGGCATGGACCGCGCGACCGCCGATTACGTCGGCATGCTCGCCACCGTCATGAACGCGCTCGCCCTCGAAGGCGCACTCGAACACCACGGTGTCCGTTGCGTGGTGCAGTCGGCCATCGAGATGAAAAACGTCGCGGAAACCTTCATCCGGCGCAAGGCCGAGCGGCAGTTGGACGAGGGCAGGGTGGTGATTTTCGCCGCCGGCACCGGCAATCCGTTTTTCTCGACCGACACCACCGCCGCGCTGCGGGCCAGCGAAATGGGAGCCGACGTGATCCTCAAGGCGACCCAGGTGGACGGCGTCTATTGCTCCGATCCCCGCTCCAACCCGGACGCCGTGCGCTACGAGACCGTGACCTTCCAAGAGTGCCTTTCCAAGCGCCTCAGCGTGATGGATGCCACCGCGTTCAGCCTGTGCATGGACAACCACGTGCCCATCATCGTTTTCGATCTCGCCCCGCACGGCAATCTCTCCCACGCGCTGCGCGGCCTGCCGATCGGCACGCTGGTGCATGGCGAATAAATCTCAAATTTCAAATCTCAAATTTCCATGGACCCCGAAGAAGCCATTTTCGAAGTCGAGGACGCGATGAACAAGTGCGTCGATTATCTCATCCACGAGTTCGCCGGCGTGCGCACCGGCAAGGCGAGTCCCGCGCTGATCGAGAACCTGGACGTGTTGGTCCACGCCTACGGGGCCGTTTCCAAACTCAAGAGCCTCGCCGTGATCAACTCGCCCGAGCCGCGGATGCTGGTGGTGCAGCCATTCGATCCGGCGACCACCCGCGACATCGAGCGCGCGATCCGCGAGTGCAAGCTAGGTCTTAACCCCGCCGCCGCCGACCGCTCGATCCGGGTGCCGATCCCCGAACTATCCGAAGAACGCCGCCGGGACATGGTCAAGATGATCAAGCAGCTCGCCGAAGAAGCGAAAGTCCGCCTGCGCGCCGCCCGCAAGGACGGCATGGACACCGCCAAGAAGATGAAGGCGGACAACTTCATCGCCGAGGACGGCCAGAAGGATTTCGAGAAGCAAGTCCAGGATCTCACTAACAAATACACCAAAAAGATCGAGGAAGCTGCCGTGGCGAAGGAAGCGGATCTGATGAAGGTCTAACTGGAGCGCGAAATTCATTTCTCGCGGATTCTCGATTTGAGAAACCGGTCGGCTTTGGTGCGGCGGGTTCTTGCGGGCTTGGATTTTCGTTTATAGGGCCGAGATACTCCGGCGACGGTTGAAATTTGCGGCAGTCAATCAAAGTAGCTTTGCCCGCAGCAGTTCGGTGACTTGCTTGGGGTTCGGCTTGGTGACGGCGGCTTTCATCACTTGGCCGGTTAGAAAGTTGAGCAGCTTCTCGTTGCCGGCCTTGACAGCGGCGGCTTCGGCCGGGTTGTTGGCGATGACCGAGTCGCAGAGGCTTTCGAGTTCGCCGGCTTCGGCGGGTTTGAACCCGAGGCGGTCTGCGATGGTGGCTGGCTCTTGTTCCGGGCTGTCGAAGAGCACGGTGAAGACTTCCTTGGCCTGGTTCGCGGCGAGCGTGCCATTTTCCACCAACAACAGCAGCGCACGGAGTTTTTCGGGGACGACCGGACAATCGTCGATGCCGAGGGTGCGCTCGTTGAGCGTGCCTAGCAGGTTGTTGATGATGAAATTGGCGACCTTTTTGCCGGGGATGGCGGCGTCGGTGACGGCCTCGAAATAGGCGGCGAGGTGTTTGTCCGAGGATAGCACAGCGGCGTCGTAGGCGGTGACGCCGAGGTCATGCTCGAAGCGGGCGGCGAGTTGGTGCGGTAGCTCGGGGACCAGCGGGCGGACCTTGGCTAACAGCGGCGCGGTTTCGATGGGCAGGAGGTCGGGGCAGGAGAAGTAGCGATAGTCGTGGGCGTCTTCCTTGGTGCGCATCATCTGGGTTTCCCCGCGGTCGTCGTCCCAGCGGCGGGTGGACTGGATTTGCGGCAGGCCGCGGTCCATGTCTTCGGTTTGGCGCTGGATCTCGAAGTGGATGGCGCGGCGGATGGCGGAGATGGAGTTGAGGTTCTTGAGCTCGACCTTCTGGCCTAACGGTTCCTCTGGCTTCTTGCGGAGGGAAATGTTCACGTCGCACCGGAGCTGGCCCTTTTCCATGTCGGCATCCGAGACGCCGCCCTGTTGGAGAATCATCTGCAGCGAGCGGACGTAGGCGAACGCTTCCTCGCCGGACTCGAGATCGGCCTCGGTGACGATCTCCATCAGCGGCGTGCCAGCGCGGTTGAAGTCGATGAGCGACGAGTTCCCGAGGTGGGTGGATTTTGCGACGTCTTCCTCGAGGTGGATGCGGTTGAGACGGACTTTCTTGTCAGGGTTTACGATGCTCTTGCGGGCGTCGGTCGGGTAGCAATGGTGGTAAAGAGGTACGCCGCCACCGATGCACAAGGGCAGGTCCATCTGGGTGGTCTGATAGTTCTTCGGCATGTCCGGATAGAAATAGTTTTTCCGGTCCCATTTGGAAATCTCCGGCGAGCCGCAGTCGAGCATCAGTCCGGTGAGGAGCGTCTTCTCGATGGCCTCGCGGTTGAGCACGGGCAGCGCGCCGGGCAGGCCGAGGCACACCGGGCAGGTGTGGGTGTTAGGCGTGTCGCCGAACGAGGTGCGGCAGGCGCAGAACATCTTGGTGTTCGTTTTGACCTGGCAGTGGACTTCAAGGCCGATGGTGACGAGGTAGGGCATGGAGAATTTGAGATTTGAAATTTGAGATTTCAGATTGAATGGCTCAGAGATGGAGATCGCGGAGGAGTTTCTGGATTTTGGGATCGGCGAGGGCCTTGGTCAGCAGGGGATGGCGCAGGAGTGTGTCGAATTTTCCCTCGCGGGCAAGGTTTTGGAGGGCTGGGTCATCGACGATGATGGCGCGCGGGATGGGCTTGCCGGTTTTGGGATCGATGAGGGGTTGGTGCGGGGCCCCGGATTGGGCGGCGATGAGCTTGGCTAGGGTCAGGCGGGTTGGCTGGGTGAGGGGATCGAGGGCATCGAGCCACGACGCGGGAAGCACCGCTTCGACGGATGATTTGAGCCGTTGACTGTTGCTGTCCGGGGCCGCTTTTTTCTTGCCGGTGGATTTCTCCGAATAAGCACGAACCTCGGCGACCGAGCCGGCGTGATGGACGAGGGCCGCAGCGATGATGCAGATGAGCGAGGTGGGAATGAGGGCGACGAGGAGGCGGAATCCCATCGCAACGAACGATCTGGGCGGCTCGCCTTCCTTGGATTTACCAAAGGGCCGGGCGATCAGCATGGCAATTTTGCGGATAATGAAAAATGCGGTTAGGAACGCCGCGACGGGCAGACCGTTGGTGATCCACGGCAGGGACTTCCCGGTCCAATCCACGGAGAGCGTGGGTGCCTGCCGCCACACCAGAAAACCGATCCAAGCGCTGAGGCCGAGGACGATGGTGGCCACGATCATCCGGGTCATTCCGCGCAACAGCAAGAACCCCGCGCACGCCGCGAAGATGATGAGCACGGCCGTGCCCAGGCTGAGTTGCGGGATGGAGTCGGGAGACATGGGGAAGAAGTTGATGGTTGAGAGTGGATGGTTGATAGAAAGAGGATGAATTCGATTGAAAGGCGACGGAAGTCTTCACTCGCCGTAATGAGTCCACATTCGCAGAATCAGAACCTTCTTTTTCTCGGTGAAAACTTCGTAAACGATCCGATGTTGAAGGTTGATCCTGCGGGAGAAACATCCGGCCAGATCTCCGCACAATGACTCGTATTTTGGTGGCGTTTGGAATGGATCTGCCGCGATCAACTCCAGCAGGGCCTGCCCCTGCTTTTTTAGATGACACTTGGCCAGCTTCTGCGCGTCCTTGTGGGCTTGCTGCGAATACACGATTTCGGACATGAGTTCACCAATCGAGTTTGCTCGACGCCTGCTCCAAACCTTCGGTGCGTGCCCGCTTGATGGAATCGACCAAGTCTGGAATCGAATGCAGGAACAGCGTCTCCCGGATTGACCGCCAATCTTCCTCGGAAATTAGAACTGCATTTCCCTGTTTCCCGGTGATTTGAATCGGTTCGTGGGATTCCCTCACCTCGTTGATGAGTGCATACAGGCTTCCCCGGGCTTTGGTCGCGGTGACTGTCGTCATGACGGGATTGCGTGCGTGAAAGCGTCCGCTTGTCAAGTTCGGGGCGTCCATTTGGGAGAGGAGCACTTTGAAAGACCTCGCCGTGGGTGTATGCAGTTCTTCGGGTTTTTCCACCGGACGTCTTGCGCGCAACCCTCCGGCGGAGGCAAGGATCGTTTCGCCCTCTACAGGCATTCCTGCGGCCCTCTACGGCGTATTATGACCCGACGCCCGGTGCCGGTGGCGGGGATAATTATTGGCTCTACCTGACCCAGAGCGACACGCTGGTGAATAATTCCGTCTCCACTAGCAGTTTCATGCCGGATTGAGAATCACACCAGTCGGGCATAATCCAGCAGCCCCTGTTTCCCGCCTTCGCGGCCGAAGCCGGATTCCTTGTAGCCGCCGAAGGGGGAGGCGGGGTCGAATTTGTTGAAGGTGTTGGCCCAGACGACGCCTGCCTTGAGTTCGGTGGCCATTTTTAAAATGCGGGAGCCTTTGTCGGTCCACACGCCGGCACTGAGGCCGTAACGGGTGTTGTTGGCCTTTTCAATGGCTTCCTCGGGCGTGCGAAAGGTGAGGATGGCCAGCACCGGGCCGAAGATTTCCTCGCGGGCGACGCGGTGGCTTTGCGAGACGTTGGAAAACAGGGTGGGTGGGTAATAGAAGCCTTTTTCCGGAAGGGTGCAGGCGGACTGATACATTTCAGCGCCTTCGGAGACTCCCGTGGCGACGAGTTCGGTGATGCGGTCGAGCTGGGCCTTGGAGTTGATGGCACCGATGTCGGTGTTCTTGTCGAGCGGATCGCCGGTGCGGAGGGTCCGGAGGCGGACCTTGAGTTTGGATAGGACTTGGTCGGCGACGGATTCCTGGACTAACAGACGCGCTCCGGCGCAGCAGACGTGGCCCTGGTTGAAGAAAATGCCGTTGATGATGCCTTCGACGGCCTGGTCGAGCGAGGCGTCTTCGAACACGATGTTAGCCGCCTTGCCGCCGAGTTCGAGGGTGAGGCGTTTGCCGGTGCCGGCGAGCGCGCGTTGGATGGCTTTGCCTACCGGAGTGGAACCGGTGAAGGCGATCTTCGCGGCGAGCGGATGGTTGACGACGGCGGCACCGGTTTCACTCGCGCCGGTGACAAAATTGACGACGCCGGGTGGCAGTCCCGCGTCGTGCAAGATCGAGGCGAACTTGAGCGCGGTGATGGAGGTGGTTTCCGCCGGCTTGAGGACGACGGTGTTGCCGGTGGCGAGGGCCGGGGCGATCTTCCACGCAAGCATGAGCAGCGGGAAATTCCAAGGAATGACCTGGCCGATGACGCCTAACGGCTCAAGCGTGCGGCCCGGGGTGACGTAGCCGAGCTTGTCCGCCCAGCCGGCGTGATAGAAAAAATGCGCGGCGGCCATCGGCACGTCGAAGTCGCGGGATTCCTTGATCGGCTTGCCGCCGTCGAGAGTTTCGGCGACGGCGAATTCGCGGGCGCGGTCCTGCAGGAGGCGGGCGATGCGGAACAGGTATTTCGCGCGCTCGGTGCCGGGGAGTTTGCTCCAGGAAGTGAAAGCGGTGGCGGCGGCCTGGTAGGCGGCATCGACATCCGCAGCTCCGGCGAGCGCGATTTCCGAGAGCTTCTCCTCGTTGCGCGGGCTGATGGAGTCGAAGTATTTCCTGGTCTTGGGCGCGACGAATTTGCCGTTGATGAACAGGCCGTAGCGCTCGTCGATGAAGGCCTTGGCGGTTTCCGGCGCGGGGTCGTATTCCCAGAGGTCGCCGAAAAGCAGTTCGCGGGCGGCGGGGCGGGTGGATTTCCTGGTGGGCATGGGACCGGATGTTAGTAAGCGGAGGATGATTCGGAGAAGGTGTAGGGCGCTTGATAGTGGCCGGTTTTTTCCTTCACGAGTTGGCGGACGAGATCGTTGAGCAGGGCGGAGGCACCGAAGCGGTAACGGGTGTTAGTGAGCCAGGCGTCGCCGAGGGTTTCCTTCACCGCGACGAGGAAATGCAGCGCTTGCTTGGCGGTGCGGATGCCGCCGGCGGGCTTCATGGCGATTTGGATACCGCTCTCGAAGTAGTGGTCGCGGATGGCTTCGAGCATGACCTGATTGTTGCCGAGCGTGGCATTCAGATTGGTTTTGCCGGTGGAGGTCTTGATGAAATCGCCGGGGCGCAAGACGCGCATTGCTAGAAAAGAAGCGGCGCGGATGTTGTCGTAGGTTTCGAGTTCGCTGGTTTCGAGGATGACCTTGAGGGTGGACTCGCCGCAGGCTTCTAACACGGCTGCGATTTCATCCTGGACCAGGGCGAGTTCTCCGGCGAGGAAAGCGCCGCGGTTGATGACCATGTCGATTTCATCTGCGCCGTCGGCCACGGCGGCGCGGACTTCGGCAAGGCGGGTTTTGAGCGGAGCCTGGCCGGATGGAAACGCGGTGGCGACGGATGCGATTTTCACCGAGGTGCCTTTCACCCATTTGGCCGCGTGCTTCACCATCGCCGGATAGACGCAAACGGCGGCGGTCGCGGGAATGTCCGTGTCGTCATGCGGATGAAGGGCTTTCTGACAGAGCGAGGCGATCTTGCCCGGGGTGTCCTTGCCTTCGAGCGTGGTTAGATCGACCATCGTGGTGGCAAGTTTCAGCCCGAAGACCTTGGCGTTATTCTTGATGCTGCGGGTGCCGTATTTGGCGACGCGCTCTTCGATGCCCACCTGATCGACAGTGCCGACATTGTCGCGCAGGCGGCGTAACGCTTGGGAATTCCGCGTGGCCATTGGCCGTAGGCTCACGCGAATGGAACGAACTGCCAAGGTTCATGTTGGAATCCGCCGAAAAAATTCCTTGGCGGGGAATGGAGGATCGTGCGAAGAACTCTATCCAATTCAACCCTCTATTGGCCATGTTTAAACAATTCAAAGAGTTCGCGCTTAAAGGAAACCTGATCGACATGGCCGTGGCCTTTGTCATGGGGGCTGCATTCGTGAAGCTGTCCGCCGCCTTCATTGAGGACTTGATCATGCCGTGGGTGGGAAAGCTTGCCGGGGGAATGGATTTCACCAACAGTTTCTTCCCTCTCTACTCAAAGGCGGTAAAAACTGTCATGGTCGAAGGAAAGCCGGTTCCAACGGAGGTTCCACTCGACTCGATCAAAACTTTGGTGGATGCGAAGAGTTATGGCCCGGTCATCGCCTACGGCAATTTCATCACGATCGGCATCAACTTCTTCATCGTGGCATTCGTGATGTTTTTGGTCGTCAACGCGATCAACAAGGCCAAGAAGCTTACGGAAAAGGAAGCCGCCGCGGCCCCAGCACCGGAACCCAGCAACGAGGAAAAGCTCCTCACCGAGATCCGCGATCTGCTCAAGCAAAAGACCTGATCGTCCGGACTGCTGGCTGGTGCTTTTGTTTTGCCAAATCCGAATCCCTGCTAGTCTGCCGGCATGAGGGTTTTGAAGGGATATGCGACGCTGGAAGAGGCTCACTTGGGAAGGACTGTGCTCGCGTCCGAGGGGATCGATGGCCAGGTGCTGGACGAGGGGGCGTCGGTTGCCCCGCATTTGCTGCTGGCTTCGGGGATCCGTCTGGCAGTGGCGGATGAAGACGCGGCCCGGGCCCGGGAAATACTCGGTCTATCGGCGGTTTTGAAGAAACGGGGTGTTGACCACTGAGACGATCCGACCGGGCGGCGAGGGGTATCCGCTGTTCCGTCATAAATACCTGCACGGAATTCTTACTTCCACCTGGTCGGACAAAGAGCGGGACGGCCGCTGGGACGAGCGGATTGAATACGATCCGACAGGGCGGGAAATTCAACGCTCGGCCCTCAAGTAGAGCAAGCAACGCGAACAATTTTATCCACTGGGGCAGTCGCTGACGAAATAGCCGGGAGCGGGAGAATTCCAAGGGGGAGGTCTGCTTTTCCTCTCGTCAGGGGCACTTGCAGCACCTAGGTTTGCGGCGGAAAATAATTCAGAGGGTGTGCGAGTTGGCACACGCCATGCTTTTTCCTCATTACCAATCCGCCGAACTATGAAAAAAATCGAAGCGATCATCAAACCATTCAAGCTTGAAGAAGTTAAGGAGGCCCTCGCCGAGGTGGGAGTGCAGGGCATGACAGTCACCGAGGTCAAGGGCTTCGGTCGCCAAAAGGGCCATACGGAAATCTATCGGGGGTCTGAATACACCGTGGATTTCCTTCCCAAAGTCAAAATCGAAATCGTGGTGGACGATGCGCAAGCGGACGGCGTGGCCGCCGCGATCGTGAAAAGTGCGAACACCGGCAAGATTGGTGATGGAAAGGTTTTCATCTCGACGGTGGAAGAAGCGATCCGCATCCGCACGGGTGAAACGGGTTCCTCCGCCGTGGCCGTGAATTGATCCTGATTCCCGGGCATTTCAAAATCAACCGACCAATGGTTTTCCTCGCGGAAGCCATTGGTTTTTTTGTGGTTGTTAGCAACCGGGTGAAACCACCGCGCCACCTTGGCCGATCTCGACCTCGATCACTCCTTCTTCCTCATGCGTTCTTGGCGGCTGGGTGCCACGTGCGATCGCACCCGGAATGCCGCGACCCTGTGCCTCGGCGACCAAGTCACAGAAGAATTTCGCAAGCGCGGCGTAGGGAATCATGGGCGTCCGACCGTCGCAGACCGCCGTTAGCGATCAAATTGTCATTGCTTGGAAACCGCCATCCACGATCATTTCCATGCCGGTGATGAACGAGCCGGCCTTGGTGGAGGCGAGCAACAGGGTCGCGCCGATGAGTTCATCGGCATTGCCAAAGCGCGAGGCCGGGGTCTGGCGGAGGATGTCGAGGACGCGGGATTCGTCGAGCACCTTGCGGTTTTGCTCGGCGGGGAAAAAGCCGGGGACCAGCGTGTTGACGCGGATATCCTTGTCCGCCCACTCGCGGGCGAGGTTGCGGGTGAGGTTGTGCACCGCGGCTTTCGAGGCGGAGTAGGTGAAGACGCGGGAGAGCGGATTGAGGCCGGAAATCGAGCCGAGGTTGATGATCGAGGCCGGGCGGACGTCGTCGATGAAGTATTGGCCGAAGACCTGGCAGGCGCGGAACACGGCGGATAGATTGGTGTCGATGATCTTCTGGTATTCCTCCTCGGTGATTTCGAGAAACGGGGTGGGGGAATTGGTGCCCGCGCCGTTGATGAGGATATCGACCTGGCCGGAGCGGTCGAGCACGGTTTCTAGCAGCGCGTGAAGTGACTCGCGTGAAGTCACATCGACCGGGACGAAGTAGCCCCTGCCGCCGTAGCCTTCGATTTCGACCAAGCGCTTCTCGGCCTTTTCGGGGATGCGGCCGCCGAGTACCACTTCGGCTCCGGCGCGGGCGAGACCGACGGCGATGGTGCCGCAAAGTTCGCCGGTGCCACCGATGATGACGGCGGTTTTTCCGGAAAGGTCGAAGAGGTCCTTGAGGTAGGCGGCGGTCTGCATGGGTGAAGTTTTGTGGGAATCCCGGATGCTGCCAAGCACCGATTGGGGGGAGATTCGATTGGATCTGGATTGCGGGACCGTGGCTGACCGATCAGGTTTCCGCCCGTGACTCTCGCCGATAAAATCCCGTGGCTCGCCAGCGCGTCCAAAAGGAAGCGCTGGCTGGTCGGCGTCTCGGGCGGCGCGGATTCCGTGGCGTTGCTGCATTTGCTCGTCGCAGAGGGATTCCGGAATCTCGTCGTTTGCCACCTCAATCACACCCTGCGTGGGCGGGCTTCCACCGAGGATGCGCGGTTCGTCGTCAAACTGGCAGACTCGATCGGACTCGTGCATGAAACCGCCCGGGCCGACGTCACCGCTCGGATGAAGCAGACTGGCGAGTCGATGGAAACTGCGGCGAGACATCTCCGGCACGAGTTTTTCGGCAACTGCTCGAAGAAACACCGCTGCCCGCGCGTCATCCTCGCCCATCACGCCGACGATCAGGCTGAAACGGTCTTGTGGAATCTTCTGCGTGGCTCCCACGGCCTTCGCGGAATGAAAGCGGAGCAACGGCTGGTGACTGAGTCCGGTTCACACCTCGACCTGATTCGCCCGCTGCTAGGAGTCCGCCGGGACGAATTGATCGAATGGCTGACCTCGCATGGCCACCGCTGGCGCGAAGATGCAAGCAATGCCTTGCCCATTGCCGTGCGAAACCGCTTGCGTAACGAGGCTCTGCCGCTTCTAGCGGAAATTTCCGGTCGCGACGCCGCGCTCGCTTTCGTGCGCGGCGCGGCAGACGTGGCGGATGTCGAAGCGCTCGAATCCTGGGCGCTTGCTCAGATCAATATCCTCGATCCACAATGTCGCCTGCATCTCGGCGCATTGCTTGAACTCCCCCCCGCACTTCAGCGGATCGCCTTGCGGAAATTTCTAATCGATCATCAGATTCACTCGCCGGATCGTGCCCTGATCGAGCGTGCCATGAGTCTTTTGGATGTGAATCAACCGGCGGCGATCAATCTTCCGGGCGGCGCGAGATTCCGTCGCCGCGAAGCGAGACTATGGATCGAGCGCTAGCCCTCGCCTGTGTTGAAATCGTGCATACAAGCCGTTCCTAAAAGAGATCTTGGCAAAGCGGCGGGGAAACCTCATTCGTCGCCAATGGTTCACCCTGAACAACGCCTCGACCTCGCCAAATTCTGGCCATCCTGATAAATGAGGAACCCCTGGTGGTGGCAGAGGGCATGCGCGTCAAGTTAAGCCAGAAACTCCCATGTTTCGTTGAAATTCCGACGTTTCTTCCGCTTATCGTAGCAGCAATATCTGAGCAGCACTTTTTCGAGGTCGTTCTTGCTGTAGGGATCGATTGAGAAATCGATGATTTTCCCACTGATTCGATCGTAACCCGCCTGGATGCGGGCGTTGCAGACGGTGGAATGGCCATTGGAGACTCCAGAGAACTCAGGGAAAAGCGCGGCAGGAAGCTTGATGACGGTGCTGTCCTGCACGAGCACTCTTTGGTAACCGCGGAAGTTCAGGGCGGCGAATTTCCCCGCCTTGATGTCCTGATTGACCTTGAGGGAAATCACATGGCCGAGGCGGCGCAGATCGAGAAGGGGGAGGAGATGGAGTGGCTATTGGAAGACCGGAACACGTTCGTGCTACGCCGCATCCAGCCAAAAAAGTCCGTGGTTAAAGGGAAAATGCCCTTAACTTGACTACGTTTGAAGACGACGATGGGGATGTGCCGTTTTAGAGAAAGACCCGGAGCGAGACGCCGCAGCCATGGTGGCGGGAGACGGATTGAAGATGCAGTCTGAATTCCGGTGTTGTTTTTTTTCAAAATGCCAGCGCCGGACAATTAAGGAATTGGCCCCACCGGCGGCAGGTGCGGGGGGCGTTTCCATTGCATGAGCAGGTTCGCGGCGAGGATCAGCGAGCCTCCCGTAACCAAGGTGTTGGACATGGTTTCGTTTTCATAACGGCTGCCGATGAAGCCACCGAGCAGGGCGGGAAGGAACAGCACGAAGATGGCGGTGAAGACTGGCTCGATGGTGTAGATCAATCCGGCTTCCGTCGCGGACACCCGTGGCTGCCAGATATTCATGATGAGATAGCCCCCGATCGAACAGAACAGGGCCAGCGAGCCTATAAGCACAAACGCCTGTATCGATGCACCCGCCGTGAAGCACGCCGCCAAGGTGGGGGCTGCAAGCAAAGTCGCCGGCAGAAGGAGGATGGCGATGCCGAGAAACATGACGAAGGTGACGGACAACCCGCGGTTGCGCTCATGGCGCGGGTCTTCCAAAGCGAGGATCTGGAAGGTGAAAAGGAACGCCGCGCCCAAGGTTTCGATTTCGCCGCGTCCGAGCTTGAGATGATCGGGGCGCAGCCCGGCAAGGATCGCTCCGCCGGTTAGGACCATCAGGGTGGAGACGATCACACGGGTTGGCGGCCGCTTCCGCAGCCGCAGGCAGGCCCACAGCGGCAGGAAGATGCAATAGGCCTGTGTTAGAAAGGCCGAGGTGGATGCGTCGGTGTAGGCCAGCGCGTCGGCCTGGAGTCCCATGCCGGCTCCACCCCACAGCGCGAGGAGCAGACCTTGGCGGACTTCATTGCGGGTCGGGCGTTGCCGGCCGATGATGAAGGGCAGGAGCAACAGCGCGGCGAGGCCGAACCTGGCGACCTGCATCCATGCGGCGAGAAACAGGCTGGAAACACCCGGCACGCGGGCGGTTTGCTCTAGGTGCAGCGCCTTGACCAATGGGAAACTAACAGCCCACAGGATGCACGCGAGGATGAGGAGCAAAACCGCATTCATTCGCTGGCAGCGGGCTTGACCTCAGACAGCAAGGCCTCGGCCGTCAACTCCGCGAACGAGCCGGGCGCTCCGGCGTAATGGATTTTCCGCTCGCCATCCAGGACGTAAACCAGCGGCCAGGTGCCGACCCGGTATTCCTTGGCGAGTTGGTTTTCCGGATCGGAAAAATTGGTCCACGGCACGGTGCCGTCGGCCTGGAGGGCGCGGAGTTTTTCGACGGGATCGTTGTTGACGCCGATGATGGCGAGCGGGCGCCCCTTGAATTTTTTCTCCATGGCGGTAGTGATTTCCACCACGCGCTGGGCGTTCGGGACGTTGCTGTTCCAGAAAAGCAGGAGGATGACCTTGCCTTTGTTCGCCGCGAGGGAGAGCGGGCGCTTGGCGGAATCCACGCCGGCGAGGTCGGGGGCGACGCGGCCTTTGGTGAGGTAGCGGATGATGTAGAGTTCGTCCTCGGCGAGCTTGGCGACGGTGGTACCGTCGATTTCGACATCGGAACTCTGGATGATCGCCTTGCGTAGGTAGGTGAGACGCTTGCGCATGATTTCGCCATCGTCGCCGAGGGACTTGAGCTGCATGGCGGCCCCGAGCGCGGCGATGCCTTGGATTTTCGGATCGGGGTGGCTGGCTTGGATTGTTTCCAGCAGGGCGAGCGAGTGAGGGTCCGGGCTGGAGGCGAGGGCGAAGCAGACGGGGGTGAGCTTGAGGCTGTCCAAGTGCTGGGTCTCGACGGCCTTGCGGATGGCCTCGTCTTCCTTGGCGAAAAGGGGAGCGGTGCCGCCGGTCGCATTCGAGGCTAACAGGCCGGGGGTGATCCGCAGGAACCAGGCGGCAGGCTCGAGCGTCCATTCCTGGTCGAGTGATTGGCCGATGGCGGCCCACATTTCCTTGGCAAAGGGCGTGGCATCGGGACGACCGTTCCAGGCTTTGGCTTGATCCGCAGGAGTGGCGGCGATGCGCATTTCCAGTGACCATTTGTCCATCGCGAGCTGATAGCTTTTCTGGATCCGTTGGGCATCCGCCGACGCGGCGTGGGCTTGGGAAAAGGCCAGCAGGGAAATCAGGGAGAGGAGTTGGATCAGGCGGTTCATGATGTTAGGAAGGGGCAAATCCAGTGACGAAAGCAGCGGCAGTCTCGCGTGCGAGGCGGTCCGCTGCAACCACGGACTCCAGGGTGCCGGACGGCTGGAGCGGGTGGGCGTCCATGACGGCGGCGACGCATTGCCAGATGCCGGGGAAGGGGATTTTTCCGGCGCGGAAGGCAGCGACGGCGACTTCGTTGCCGGCATTGTAAACGGCGGGCAGCGTGCCACCCGTTAGCCCGGCGCGGCGGGCGAGATCGATGGCGGGGAAATCGGCGGTCCGCGGGGCCTCGAATTCCAATTTCGCCAGCGCCGGGAAATCGAGCGGGCGCAGGCCGCCCCTAACACGGCGCGGCCATGTCAGGGCGTATTGGATCGGGAAGCACATGTCGGTCCGGCTGAGTTGGGCGAGCACCGAGCCGTCGGTGAACTCGACCATCGAGTGGACGATGCTCTGCGGGTGGACGACCACATCGATGCGCTCCATGCCGATGCCGAACAACCAGCGTGCTTCGATCATTTCGAGGCCTTTGTTGAAGAGAGTGGCGGAGTCGATGGTGATCTTCGGCCCCATTTCCCAAGTCGGATGCTTGAGCGCTTGGGCGAGGGTGACGCTGGCGATTTGATCGGATGGCAGCGTGCGGAACGGGCCGCCAGATGCGGTTAGAATGAGCCGGGTGACTTCCGCCTCGCCGCCGCGATGACCGTCGAGGCATTGGAAAATCGCGTTGTGCTCGCTATCGACGGGCAGCAGTTTCACCCCGCGCTTGGCGGCGGCGGCGGTGATGATTTCCCCGGCCATGACGAGAATTTCCTTGGAGGCGATGGCCAAATCCTTGCCCGTCTCGATCGCTGCTAGAGCAGGATGCAGCCCGGCGGTGCCGACGATGGCGATCAGCACGATGTCCGCCCCGGCGAGCGTGGCCAACTCTAGCAGGCCATCCGCGCCGAGGTGGATCTTCACATCCGCGGGGAGCAGGCCCCGGAGTTCCGCTTCTTTCGAGACATCGTAAATCGCGACGTGGCGCACGCCGGTTTCGCGGGCCTGGGCGGCGAGCTTTTCGCAATTCCCGCAAGCTGCCAGAGCGATGATTTCGATCTCGTCGGGCAACCCGCGCGCCACCTTGAGCGTGGAGCAGCCGATGGAACCGGTGGAACCTAACAAGACGACCCGGCGTTTGCGTGGCGGGGAACTCATGCGGCGGGAAGGAGAACCCATTTCAGGTAGAAATAGAGGGCGGGCGCGGTGAAGCAGAGGCTGTCGATGAGATCGAGCGAGCCGCCGATGCCCGGCAGCATGGACCCCGAATCCTTGGCATTGATCGAGCGCTTGAGGATGCTTTCCGCTAGGTCCCCGATCACGGCGAGGATCGCTAACAGGACTCCGAGGAACACCACGTGCCCCCAACCCTTGAAAAACGCGAGATCCACCGGGCACAGCGCATACAGCCCGCAGGCCGCGAGCTGCGAGAACAGCAAGGCCCCGCCGAAACCCTCCCAGGTCTTGCCGGGGCTGACGTGCGGGATCATCTTGTGCTGCCCGATCATCGAGCCGACGATGTAGGCTCCCATGTCGGTGAATTTCGTCACCGCTAACAGCCACAGCAACAGGATCGCCCCGGAGTTGGCGACCAGGCCGGGCACCGTGTTGGCACCGGGCGCGATGAAGGTGACCCGCGCCGTGAAATTGAACAGAAACGCGATGTAAACGAAGCCCAGCAGATTCGCCGCCACCGCCAGCAAGCCCTCGAACCCACGGATCGGATCGCGCAGTTGCAGGGCGAAGGGCACCGCGACCGCGATAAAGACCGCCACCGCGTCAACGTCCAGCGGCACTGATGTGCCGCCGTGCAGGAAATGCCAATACATCCCACTGCTATAAATCGCCGCTAACAGGATACCGAAACGCGGGAAACATTTCACCGCCGCCGCCCGCAGCATTTGGAAATACTCGACGGTCGCGATCATCGCCAGCACACCGATCAGGCCGAGCACGCCCCACGAGCGGTGGCTGATGAAAATCGCCGTCACCAATCCCCATAGGAAAACCGTGCTCGCGCTGCGGCGGGCGAAGACGAGCGCTTTCGATTGCACGGGAGGCGTCGGGGTGTCGGCCATTCTCGGCGGCATCCAAGACGGCCCCGGCGGGCGTGGCAACTCATTCCATCAGAAGCCGCGCAACCTTTTTCCATGAACACGGTTTGATGACCGCACGAGGCCGTCAAAAGACCTCGAAACTCCAACCAAAACCAATGATGAAAGCAACCAAACTAATCACTCTGGCCGCCTTGATCGGCACCTGTAGCTTTGCCGCAGCCCAAGATGGCGCGCCACCGCCACCACCGCCAGCAGCCCCGGACGCAGGCAAGCCACCGGGCGGTCGTCCGCCGCGCGAAGTCCCTCCCGAGATCCTCAAGAAATTCGACACGGACGGCGACGGCAAGCTCTCGCCCGACGAGGTCAAGGCGATGCGCGAAGCACGCCAGGCGGAAATGCTCAAGAAGTATGACAAAGACGGCGACGGCAAGCTCTCCGATGAGGAGCGCAAGGCGATGCAGGCCGACATCGAAGCCAAGCGCAAGGCGCTGCTCGAGAAGTATGACGTCAACAAGAACGGCAAGCTCGATCCCGATGAAATGAAGGCGGCCCGTGATGCTGGCGAAGAAATCCCTTGGGGCGGCCGCGGCCCGGGTGGACCCGGCGGCAAGGGTGGAAAAGGCGGAAAAGACGGCAAGGGTGAACCAAGGCCCGCTGACGCGGGACCTCCCGGCGAGTAAGCCGATTTCGGTCTAACGAAGGCCGCAAATCTCAAACACCGCAGGCTGGATTTCACCGGCCTGCGGTTTTTTGCGGACATGCCGTTAGTTCAGGCTCTCGCGAGCTTGCTCACGTCCCAAGCCGGCTGGCCGAGTTCGGCGTTGATTTCGTTGAATTCGCCGATCTCGGCTTCAGTGAAAAGCAGGCCACCAGCCGCGTCGGAGCGCGTGCGGGCACTGGCTTCGATCTGGCCGGGAAGGATGGAAGCGTCGTTGCCGTGGCCGAGGATGTCGTCGATGACGGCCTTGAGATTCTCCATCTGGCTGCGGCCTTGGGCGAAGTTTCCGCCGGAAATCGCGTCTGGATGGATCACTTGGAAATAGAAGACCGGGGTATTCTTTTCACCGGGAGTGGCGAGTTTTCGACCGCGGATGGTGGGCCGCGAACCGCCGATCAGGCCGCCGAAGATCTCGTTGAGGAGCGACATGCCGTAGCCCTTGTGACCGCCGAAGGGGAGCAGGGCGGCGACTTCGTTAGGGTCGTTGGTCGGTTGTCCGTTGGCATCGACGGCGGCACCGGGAGGCAGCAGTTTTCCTTCTCGCTTGAGCGCCTGGACCCGGCCCATGGCGACGGTGGAGGTGGCCCAATCCATCACGATTGGGAATCCGTTGGCCCCGGTGCTGGGAATTCCCCACGAGTGCGGGTTGGTGCCGAGTGTCGGGAATTTTCCGCCGAAGGGAACCACTTCGGCGAGGGTCGATGTGCAGTTAGTATAAGCATAGTAACCGCGTTCGGCGGCTTCCATGACGTAGCCGCCGCCCCAGAGGTAGTGGAAGGCGTTGTCCACGGCGATCTGGGCAATGCCGTATTGGTCGGCCAGCTCGATCGCGCGGTCGATCGCACGGTAAGCGACGGATTGGCCGAGTTTTTTGTTGGCATTCCAGCGCTCGGACGCGGGGAAGCGGGAGGGCAGGACTTCGATTTCCGCGCCTGGAGTGCAACCGCCGGCGGCCGAGCCGAACAGGTGGTCGAGGTGCAGGGCCTTGAGGGCGTGGTGGGTGCGGATGCCATGGCGGGCGGCTTCGGCGGCGAGCTTGGCACCTTCTGCGGATTCATCCGCCGTGAAGCCGCGCGATTGATAGGCTAGGGAAACGAGGGAGTCGTGGTCGTTGCGGGGAATGACGAGGAATTCAGACATGCGTTTTTCGGTGAAGGGGCGGAAATGTTGCCGGGATCTCGCGCCATGTCGAGCGGGATGGCATCACCCGTTTGCAGGAGCAGTCCCTCCCGGAAAAATAAACCGGCCGGGTGATCGGGAGGACGCTTTGGGGGCTGCATCCTCCGATCACTCCGACCGGTTGTCGTTTGGGGAGTTTCAGATCAGGGCTCGGTGACGTCGGTGAAGTTGACCTGCATCGCATTGACCGCGATCGTCCTCTTCACGGTGAACGAAATGGGGGGGCAAAGCAGTTTCGTGTCATAGACGGTCTCACTCATGAGGGCAATGGTGTAGGGGCCGTCCGCGCCGATTGCGTCGGAGAGTTCGGTCACCTCGAGGATCGTGGTCACACTGCGGTCGCGATCCACCGGGAAGGATTTGACGAGCTTGCCTTGAACGCCATTGATCGCGTTGCCTTCATACACCATTAGATAGGTGTCGCTGCGGGGATAGAGGTCATTGAGGTTGAGCTGGAGCGTGGGGATTTGATAGCGGAGCTGCTCACCTGGAGTGATCCCGAGGATGGCACCGGACGCGAGCGGCCAGACTTGCAGGTGAGCCGAGGCGATCTGCGTCTGGGTGACAGAACCGTCGGACAGGGCGTGGACGATGAAGTGTTCTTCGCCGAGGGCCTTGGTAGGATCGGTCGCTTTGAGCGAGGACGCTGCGAATTGCATGACGGTTGACCCATTCTGGGAGATATAGGCCGAGTAAAGCGGCGTGTTGGCAGCCACGACGGCGGGCTCCAGCGAGACTTGTCCGTTCACGTATGACTGAATGTGTTGTTCTAGCAGAACTTTGGTGGCGGAATTAGGCAGACCTGCACCCGTTAGCAAGTCGGCCACCTGGATTGTCACCGAAAACGGCTGGTCAACGCGGGTGCGAGTGGCGAGCGCATAGGGATCCAGGGTGGAGATCTTGATGTCGGCTTTCGGCAGGTAGGCACTGACGAGTTTTTGATCCAAGAGATAGCCTTTCGCCGTGGTTTGTTCGACGGTCCAGAGTTGGAACAAGGAGCCGGCACTTTCAAGCGCCTGCGAGGACGCCGCAGCTCCGGTGTCGGCCACCGGCATATCCCATACGACGGTAGGCCCGTTCGGGGTCTGCGGTTGCTGGGTCTGGCGGATGAAGCTGACGTATTTGGCGGTCTGCGCGGATGCGTTGATCGAAGAGATGGCGAACAGGAGGGAGAGGAATTTCATGGTGCGGGGGGGGATTGGGTTTCATTGCTGGCGCAGACCGAAATCGGGCCGCCCTGATGGACGGCGATGACCACCTTGTCTTGCTTCGCCCAGAAGGCGACTCGCTCGGCCTGCAGCGGCTTCTTGCCGGCAGCTTGATCGAAGGAGATGTCATTGGTCGTGATCCAGGCTTGATTTCTGGCGAGGAATTCGGTCCACGGCAGCAGGGTTCCGGCTGGCTTGACGTCCACGCGGCTTTTCATCGCCTCGGGAAGAAAGATCACCGCTCCCTTGGGAACTAGCGTCCAATTTGTTCCATCGTGCAGGATCGTCGATTGATTGATGATGGATTGATCATCCGGTCGGCGGACGATGGCTTCACCCTTGGCGGGCGATTGCAAGAGGGTCATGGGATTGTCCTGCTTGAGCTTGGCCAAGGCTTCAGGCGTGGTGCGGGCGAGAATGGGTACTGCGGCGAAGGCGCTGTTAGCCATCACACACAGGATGAGTGCGGTTTTCATGGGGGGAAACAAGGGGGATTATTTGACAGCGGATTCTTCGTAAGTCACGAGGATGACGAGATCCTGGAGATTGAAGTCCGCGTAGATCGGGTTGGTCTGGCCCAGTTCCAACAAGATGATGAGATCGCGGGTGCCGATCTTCACCTTGTTATCCGCACCAAGGTAGGGCTTGAGGATGCTCTCGATGAAAGTTTGCTGGATGATGGTGGGAATGGTGGCTCCATTTTGCAGCACCAAAACATTCTGCGAGGGGGTAGCCGTACTATAAAACGGGAGCCATGCCTTGTTGCGGAAGCCATGGGCTCCGAAATTGATGATGTCGGTTGGATTAACGGTGCTATCGACAACGAGCGTGGATGGATTCACATCGGACTGGGTGCCGTAGAAGAGCCGGGTCCACGATGAGTTGTTTATGTTCCACATCACTTCGACCGGAAGCAGCACCGCCTTGCCGAGCTTTTTCTCATCGTCGTAGGTGCCGGATGGATCAACGATTCCTTTTTTAATGTTGCTGGGGTTGGACGAATCGACGCCGTCGAGATTGTTGCCGCCGCCGTTGTTGGTCCTATTCTCTTGGAACGAAGAGCCTAGGATGCGAACCCGGATTTGGGTTTTTCGCAATTCGGTAGGACCGACGGGAAATTTTATATTCCAGTCGAGTTTCGAGAGGCTGCCGACACGAACCAAAGTGCGGTCCACATTGAGTTTGCCGGTTGGAATGTCGGCGGCGAAGACGGAGCTGAATGAGCAGAGGCATGCGATGCAACCGGTCATCAAGCGTCCACCTAGGGGGAGGTGGGAGTGTTTCATGGTATGGGGGGTGGGGGTAGTGCCGGCTCCTGCGAACTGACGGGGGCATTGAAAGCCTGACTCACATGAAAAATCAAGTAGTCTGACCAAAGGTACGCGATCGCGTAAGGTGGCAAAATGCCATCGGGTGTCATAAAACTTCGTAACTCGCTTGAAATGAATTGAAGGTGGCTTAATCGAAAAATCCCCACCGCACTTTCTCAGAGTTCGGTGGGGACCAGTTGACAGTTAGATGAAGCTAACTAATTTGTATTTGGCGAGGATTCAGCGGTCCAAAATCGAGTTCCAATGCTCGAGGTTGTCCTTCTGGGACTCGAACAAAGCGGTGGTGTCCTCGTGGATGGTGATGGAAGTGATTTTGTCGCCCTTGGCGATTTTGTTCACCACGTCTTGGCCCGTGATGACTTCGCCGAAGACTGCATGTTTGCCGTCGAGGTGTGGGGTCGGGAGGTGGGTGATGAAGAACTGGCTGCCGTTGGTGTTCGGGCCGGCGTTGGCCATGGAAAAGATGCCGGGCTTGGTGTGCTTCAGGGAGTTGTCGATCTCGTCGGCGAATTTGTAGCCCGGGCCACCGGAGCCGGTGCCGGTCGGGTCGCCACCTTGGATCATGAAATTGGCGATCACGCGGTGAAAGGCGACGCCGTCGTAGTAGCCGCGCTTGGCGAGGTTCAGGAAATTGGCGGTTGTGACCGGGACTTGCGAGGCGAAGAGCCTAGCATTGATGTCGCCTGCGGTGGTGTGGAGTGTGATTTTGATGTCGGACATGGGCGCTAGGAAATACCGCTTCCGGCGATCTGGCAACTCATGCGTTTGCGAGTACCCATTTGTATTCGCCGGCGATCTGTTCTTCCACGGGGCGCTGGAGTCCCTCCGGCAGGACGCCCCAGGTGTAGGTCTCGATCTCGTAGTGCTGGCAAACGTCCGGGTGGTCCTTGCTCCAACCGAGCACCTCAAGGGTTTGATCCCTGGTGGAGCGCAAGGGCGCGGCGGGTTCTGCGTCGAGCGGGATGTGGAAATGCACCCGCATTTCTTCGAATTCCGTCGGAATGGCTGTCAGGTTCTCCACGGCGGCGAAAAAAATCCGGCAGGTCGATGAAACGGCAGATCCGGCCATCCACTCGCCGCAACAGAACTTGATGGAAATACACCGGCTCGTCGAACGAACGGCTCGCGGCGAGTGCCGCCGGATCACGCGGATCGAGTGCCAGCGCGCTGGAGAGGTGGATCTTGGAAATCCGGATCCCGGCCAGTGTTAGGGCGTCCAGTGAAGCCCGCGCGGCGTCGTATTCGAGGGCGAAATGGCAGGCATCGTAGTTCACCCCGATCCTCCGGCGGATCACCTCCGGATTGTTAGCCGCAGCATGCAGCCGTTCGAAAAACGCCAGGGTTTCCACGGTGTTCTCAAAGTGCCCGAGCGGCTCCGGTTCCAGTCCCAGATGGAAATCCAGCCCGGTTTCCGCCGCCAGCGCGTCCAGCCAAATCGCCAGCCCGATCAAATGACGGAGGATTGGTGCCTCGTCGGCAGCGAAAGTCTTGTGAGACCCTGGCAAGGTGGACACCGAGGCCCCGGTTCCGGGCTTGGCGACGGCTGCCAGAATTCGGAACAAATCCTTCGTGTAGTCCACCCGCGCCCGCTCCGTCCAATCTGGCTTGAAGACCTGCTCCTTCACCCGCGTGCCGTGGAAACTGCCGTAGGGAAACCCGTTGATCGTGAAAACGTAGGTGTTCGTTTCCGCCAGCCACTCCTTGAACTTTGCAAGGTGATCGCCTTCCAACAACTCCCGCGCCGCCACCGCTGATAGGCGTAGGCCGATGGCGAACTCCTCGTCCGCTCCCAGTGATCCAGTAGTCCGCAACCGGTCTCTAACGGTCAGCACGTGCGTTCTCAGCACCACGAACGTCTCCGCCCACGTCTCCGCCGGGTGGATGTTCGTGCAGTAAGAGAGGTGGGATTGGTGGAATTTCATTCGGGAGGGTTGGTGTCGGAGTGCGGGTTCCTTTCGGACTGCGGGGACATGTCCCAGCAGTCCGAAGGTTTGTCATCCGCCGCGCTCATCCTACAAATCTTGGCGACTGGCTCAAAAACCTTCGCGGGTTCTCATAGACAATCTTCTCGATGTCCGCCGCCGTGTGCTTGCGCCGCTTCATTTCCAGCGCACACTTCGGCACGGCTAGCGGATCGGAGTGGCCCCAGTCGCAGGCGGAGTTCATCCAGAGGTGCTCGGAGCCGTAGATTTCCAGCATGTCGATCGCCCGGTTCGGCGAACACTTGCTTTCCGGATAGAGCGTCATGCCCGCCCAGTAGCCGGCGTCGAGGACGTGGGAAATCGTGTGCTCCTCGACGTGGTCGATGATGACCTTGCTGCGGTCGAGTTTGGAAAACGCGGCGAGCGAATCGAGGATCAGCCGGGTGCCCTTGAGCTTGTCCTCTAGGTGCGGGGTGTGGATTAGGATCGGCAAATCCCGGTCAAGCGCGAGCTGGACATGGGCCTCGAAGATCTCCAGCTCGTTGCGCGTGTTCTTGTTCAGCCCGATTTCACCGATCCCTAACACCGTCGGGCAATCGAGGAATTGCGGGATCAGGCTCATCACCTCGCGGGCGAATCCCGGATCATCCGCTTCCTTCGGATTGATGCACAGCCAGCAGTAATGCTTGATGCCATATTTCGCCGCGCGCTTCGGCTCATACTCTGTGAGCTGGCGGAAATAATCGTAAAACCCATCCGCCGACGAGCGGTCGAAGCCCGCCCAGAACGCGGGTTCGCAAATCGCCTCGCAGCCGGACAGCGCGAGTTTCTCGTAGTCGTCCGTGGTCCGGCTGACCATGTGGCCGTGTGGCTCGATGTATTTCATTCAGGGAAAAAGTTGAGAGTGGATGGTTGAGAGTTGAGAGAAAGAGTTTAAGAGGAGCGGAATTCATTCATTTTCGACCTCTCAACCATCAACTCTCAACCCACTTTCCGGAAGAGCCGCACCGAAGGCTCCTTGGAACGGGGCGCTGTTGGAAACTTTCGTGGTGTGATCCGAGAAGGATTCCAACACGGCACGGGCGCGGTCGGGGCGGGCGGAGAGCAAAATCGGCAGCGCGTTTTTCATCGCGGCGAAGCGGTAATCTTCGTCGCCGGGATGGCGTTCGATCCGGTCGAGAAACGCGGCGAGGTCGATGAGCTTGTGGCGCGCATCGATAAATTGGAGGTCAAGGAGTTCCTTCTTGCTCGGCATGGGGGAAGATTATTCAGGGATTTCCAAATTCCTATCCCGAAGAATGGAAATTGATCCCCGCTTGCTAGCCGCCCGGGGATCGTGTGAGCTGCGCCCGTGTTTGCGACTTACGTGCATAATTTGAACCCGATCGCCCTGCCGATTTACGGCGGGCTGGCGTTGAGATGGTATGGTCTGGCCTATTTGATGGGCTTTGGTGCCGGTTTTCTGCTGCTGCGAAATCTCGCCCAACGTGGCTTGTGGGTGCTCAAACCGGAGAAAACCGCCGACTTCATCGCGGCGGCCGCTTTGTTCGGCGTCTTCCTCGGCGGGCGTCTCGGCTACATCCTGTTTTACCATATTCCGAAAGCTGGGTGGGGGAGTTTGCAGGAGGATCCGTTGCTGGCTTTCCGCGTCTGGGAAGGTGGGATGGCCAGCCATGGCGGCATCCTCGGGTTGGTGATTTTTACGTGGTTTTATGCGAAGAAGCACAAAGTCACTTGGACTGGATTGGGTGATGGGCTTTGTGTCGTCGCGCCGCTTGGATTGTTTTTCGGGCGCGCCGCGAATTTTATCAACGGCGAGCTCTATGGGCGGGTCGCTAACGGGGTGGCTTGGGCGGTTAAATTTCCCCTCTCGCTCAATGAAGAATCCGAGGCTACCCAAAGCGCCGCCTGGCAGGCCTGCACCGAAGTTGATCCCTCACTGGCCTCCGCCAGGTCGCTCGATCCGCTCATCGCCGCCGCCCGCCACAATCCGAAACTCTCCGAAACCCTCGGCGAATACCTCCAACCACGCCATCCCTCACAGATCTACGAAGGCCTGCTGGAAGGGCTCACGCTCTTCGCTATCCTCTATCTTGTTAGGGTGAAATTCCCCAAAGCTCCCGATGGCTTGCTGACCGGCTTGTTCTTCGCGCTCTACGCAGTGTTCCGGATCTTCGGCGAGCAATTCCGCGAGCCCGATGCCGCCATGGTGGGTGCTTTCACGAAGGGACAGTTTTTCTCGTTCTTCATGTTCGCCTTCGCCGCAGCGTTCTTCGTCCACGCGTGGCGGGGGTGGAAGAATGTTGATGGTTGAGAGTTGATGGTTGATAGGCAGAGAAGACGAGTCTTTATCTTTCCATCAACTCCTTTGACTGGAACAGCTCCTGCGCCGTGTACGCCATGCCGATCGCCGCCGCGGCGTCGCCGCCGATCGCCCATTCGAATTGCGTCGTCACCTTGTTAGGATCGAGCGGGCTGCGGAGATAGACCGGCCACGCGCGCTCGGCGAAACCTTCCTGAATCCATTCCATGTATTGATCGCGGAACGTGGTTTCGGCCAAGCCGCCGCCGATCACGACGAGGCCGGGATCGACCGTGCGGACCATATCGGCAATCGCGTAGCCGAGGATGAATCCTTGTTGTTTGAAAATCTGCACCGCCAGTGGGTCGCCCTTCTCCGCGAAATCCCGGAGTTTGAAGGCCTTTTCCTCGATGGGCGTGCCGCCATCGTTGAGCGGATGGGTCGCCCATTCCGGTTTGGCCAGTTCGAGGCGCAGCCGACGGCGTAATGCCATCAGCGAGACCCACGCTTCGGCGCACCCTTTGAGTCCGCAGGAACATTGCGGCAGTTCGCCATCGTCCTCGCGGAACGGCACGCTGATGTGGCCGGTTTCCAGAGCCAAGCCGTTAGCTCCTTCGTAGCTGCGACCGCCAGGGAGAACCAAACCCGCGCCAAGGCCGGTTCCCGGAGCGACTAACATCAGGCCTCCGTGGTAATTGTGGCGCAGCGCGTACTCACCCAGCGCGGCGGCGTTGCCGTCATTAGTCATGAAAACCGGGATACCGCTCCGTGCGGAAAGTTTGCCCCGGATGTCCGTGCCCACCCAATCTTCGCCGAGATTCGCACGACCCCAGATCACCCCGTCGCTGCTAGGCGCGGGCACGTCCAAGCCGATCCCGGCAATGGCAGAGCGCTCCACTCCGGCTCCCGCCGCGAGTTGGTCGAGCGCCGCATCGAGCTGGCCGAAGGTCGCTTCGTAGCCGTCCTTCACTTGGCTCCGGACTTCCGTCAACGGCCCAACCTGCTCGGCGAGGTGATTGACCAAAACCGCTTTCACGGTGGTGCCGCCGATGTCGAGACCGGCGTAATAGGAAGTGGTGCTAGACATGGCGCAGAGACTGTTTTCCGGGCGGATGGGTGTCAAGGAATTGGCAACTCTCAGACCAGCGCCGGATCGGTGCCGACCATGCCGACGAGGCTGGCGCGGTAGGCGGGCGAGCTGACGTGGGCGAGGGTGGCTTTCGCCTCGGTGATCCGTTCTTGGATGCGCAGGCGCTTGAGCTCGCTCTGATAGTTGGGCTTGGTGAGGAAGGTTTCCAGATAGGCGACGTGGCGTTGCCACAGCGCTTGATCGACACCGGCCTTGGCATCGAGGCGCGCTTGATACCAGTCGGAGGTGATGAGCGATTCACGGGTGAACAGCGCGCGGATCGCGGGATCGGTGATGGTCGTTCCCTCGAACTCGCCATAAGCCATCAGGTGCAGCAACACCTTGAGTGGCGGGCAGGCGACGTCGATGCTGCCGTCCTTGAAATAGTTGAGGGCGACTAACCGTTGGGTCTCGATGATGTTGTCGAGGCCGTCGATGAAGTCATTCATCGACTGCAACTCGGGCCGCAGCATGTCTTCGCTGAACACCGTGTCCGCCGCAGAAAACATCCGGCCGAAGAAGGTGGTCACGAAACTCTCGGTGATGCGGTAGCCGAGACGGCTGGCTTCGATGACTTTTCCGTCATGTGTGAAGTCCTC
This sequence comes from Akkermansiaceae bacterium, assembly GCA_031371325.1. GTDB lineage: Bacteria > Verrucomicrobiota > Verrucomicrobiia > Verrucomicrobiales > Akkermansiaceae > Luteolibacter. The sequence continues at coordinate 46,308 of JANMJJ010000025.1, forward strand.
GATTTTTTCCAAGTAGCCGTTCTTGATGAGGTAATCCGGCTCGCGCTCTGGGATGAACATCCGCGACCAAACCTCGGGGACCAACAAGCTGATGTCGTGATCGACCCGGTATTTCCGCCCGATGTGGCCGGCGGCGCTGGTGAACCCGTGGTAGTTCGTTAGAAGGAACGAAACCAGCGCGGCGTTCACGTCGTGGATCGGCAGGATCGCGTTGAACGGGCCTTTCGTCAGCGCGCCTTCGCTGCCCGCGCCGGTGGTGGACGGGCTCTTGCCGGTGAGCGAGGCGATGAAATCCATGAACAACTCCGGCAGTTCCTGATAGTGTATCGGCCCGTAAACCGCGAGCGCGCGGATGCCCGCTGCCTCGTCCGGCGGGTTGTTGCGGCGGCCTGCTAGAACCGAGTTCACCGGCATCGGCACCGCAGCATCGAGCGGCAGGCGGCGGTAGAAACGGGCACCAAGATTTGCCAGATAGACGGAGCGCGGGTCTTCGAGGTCCGGGCGGTTTTGCAGGTAGCGTGGGTTTTTCGTCGGCTTGCCATCGACGATCCGCGGCTGGTGCGAGCTCACGACATACTCCGGTTTTCCGGCATCGACGAAGGCGGTTAGCATTTTGCGCAGCGGCGAGGTGAACTGCTCAAAGCGGATCGCGTCCTTGACCATCTTCTCCGCCTTGGCGCGGGCGATCGGTTCGTAGTTCGAGAAAAACAAGCCGCCCTGGCTGAAGTCGCTTTCGGTTTTCTTGTCGTAGCCGCGGAGGATCGCGTCGTCCGGGCGCTGGAACAGCCGGTATTCGCAGTTCTTGATGAACTTGAGCGACGGGTTTTTCACGTCGGGATGGAGTCCGGCCACCGAGTCGTGCGGGACCACCATCGACGCGCTGATGTCGTCCTCGGTCTGGATTTTTTTCGCGGGCGCGAAGTCCTTGCGGATGCTGAACGTCCGCCAGGTGCCGTCCTCGCTGAAGCCGACGCGCAGGTATTGGGTGACCAACCGGTCGCGCCGATAGATGAGCTGCCGGCCGGGCTGGCCGTTGATCAGATCGACGCTGAAGCGCTTCGTCCAATCGCCTTCCCAGTCCGGTTTGTGGAAGCGTTTGATGATGAAAACAAGGTCGCGCACGGACGTGGGGATGCTCGCGATCCAAGTGTTATATTCCGGGGTGTAATTCGGATTTGGTGTTAGAAGTCGGATCACCGAGCCGAGTGAACGCTCCGGGCTGAGTAGCGGACGGCCGGGTTTGCCGGGATCGGTGCGCGCCGAGTAACGGTGCGAAAAATCGTGTTCGATGATTTTCAACGCGGCATCGAGATCGCTTTTCAAATCGTTGACGATCACCGAAGCGGTGATCATCGAGTCTGATAGAGACTTGGAAATTTCCGATTTTCCGCCACCGGAAACGGTGCACGGTTTGTGGCAAAACGTGCCCTCGGCGGTCGTACCGATCAGCCGCCAGCGTTGTCCGGCGGTCGGTTTCACCATCTCCACCTTGTAGCCGGACGGCAGGACGTAGGTGATGCCCGGCTGTAGCGAAATCTTCTGCGGGCCGTTGTCGTTTTTCCATGTCACCGACTGGCTGTGCAGGTCGATGTGGACGTCTTCCGGGACGTAGAAAATGTCGGAGAACTGTTTGTCGATGCCGTAGCCCTCGGGCTGGAGGTCGAAGATTTCATGATAGCGGGCGGTGAATCCGTCGGCAAACTTGTGGTCCACCGGGCGCGAGTAATCGCTGAGCGAAAAGTCCTCGCCGAGGTCGAAACTCGGGAAGGCGATGGCTCCGCCCGCGTGCTCTTCCTCCGCGTTGCCGAACAGGTTCGCCGCGTAGCTGAGCTGGGTTTTTACCTCCTTCTTGCAGTAGCCGTAATAGTTGTCGGCGATGATCGTCACGATGATCCCGCGCTTGTCGCGGCAGGTGATCTTGAACGCGCTGCCGTCGTTGTAGAGTTCGTCCGGCGAGGTCCAGCACATGCCGTCGGCCTTCTGGCGGTCGGTGGCGTCGGCGATGTTAGGCAGTCCGAGGTCTTTCTTGTTAGTGGTGACCAGATGCGGCGCGAGAATCACGCAACCGGTGTGGCCGGACCAATGTTTCGCATCGAGGCGGGCGTCGTTGTCGGGCAGGAACGGATCACCGGCGTTGCCGAAAATGCTCTCCACGAAATCCAAATTGCTCACCAGATTTCCCGGCGCGAAGAAGCGCGTCTCCATCGACTTCTCTGGCGAAACACCCGGTAACTCCGGCGTCACCACCGGCCGCAGCAACAGCGACACGAACACCTTCGCCGGATTCTCGCTCGTCCCCGTGAATGGCAGCGTCATGATTTCCTGCGGGGGAGTTAGAGCGTGTTTCAACAATCGGGCGAACACGCCTTTCGGCACCGCCTTCTTGTCGGCCGGGACCGGCAAGCCGCCCTCCGCCACGTGGAAAACCCCCTCGGTCGTCCGCCGGTCGCTCGCCGGATTGTGACAAACTCCCTGATAGACCCGGTAGGAACTTAGGATCGACGACTTGAATTCATCCTCATCGGGCGGCAGCGACAGCATCCGGGCGATCCCGTGCCGCTCCATGATCAGCGGCGCGGATGGCAGTAAATGCCCCGCATCCGGGAACACCTCGGCCACGATTTCGCTGCCCAGATAGTCCCGCAGGAAGGCATCGATCGACGCATCCGCCGGGCACAGGTAGTCGGAAAGCAGCCGGCTTTTTTCCTGGAAATTCGCGATCAACGAGCGCCCGAGATCGAGAAACGGGTAGTCCGCCTCGTCGCCGACGATCGGATACCCGCGCGCCGCCAGCTTCAAATTCACGAATTCCCGCAGCCGGTTTTCTTCGGCGGGGGAAGCGATTGCTGGGCCGTTGGCGGTGAAGCCGATTTTGTCTTTGAGGTTGGGCATGGTGGGATGCGGACGGTATAAATGGGTGGCCGTGCAATAAGCAAGCTTCGGGCCAGATTGGAAGGGCGATTGCACCAAGGAGGGCGGACATTTTTGTCCGCCAGGCCATGGCGAGTAGGATGGGACGCGCTCGGCGCTCCACTGCCGCTTCCCACCCGGCAATTCAAGCCGGTAGCCGGTGTTTCACGAAATTCTGAATCCGCGGGTCTTTCGACACGGTGAGCAAATCGCGGGGCCGGACAGGCGCACGTCTCCGCCGAAATTCTTTTTCATGGCATCCAGCAAGTCGGCTGTTCCGACGAGGTCCAGATCCTTGCTAGTGAGAGGAAGCCATTTGTCCAATCCATGACCAACGCTTTCATGATAGACGATTGCCCACAGGTTTACCGCATGGCCTCCCACCAAAAGCGGAAGTTGGCCATCCGTCGGCGTGCTCAGGACTTCTTTGAAATCGCTTACCTCGCTGGAACCGGAATCGGCCATGCTTACTCCTGAAGGTAAGTTCTTGTAAGGAATCCGGTTAGGTCGCGGATGGTGATTTTGGCATTCTTTGGAAAAATGGAGTTCTCCTCCTGAAGCTCTTCGGGCGTGATTTCGCCATTGCGCAGCCGTTCCGCGTCGCGGGCGACATCGGCGCGGGCCTCGCGGTCGAGCTCTTCAAAAGTGACGATTTCCGGATCCATGATCTTGCCGGAGATGACCACGGGAGCTGTCTGCTGTCAAGTTGGCAGCCCTTCCCAATTCACCACTCGCACAACCCTTCCAGATACGCGGCCGAGCCGTCGCGGAGCCAGCCGTCGAGTTGGGACGGGTCCTTGAGTTGCTGGCCGCGGAGGCGGGGGACAGCGATGTAGCGCGTTTCTAACGACGGCAGGTTGCTCATGTCCACCCACAACTTTTCGAACTGGCAGACCGGGAAAATGTCTTCCTGGCCGTGGCCCCAGCGCTTCTTGACCTCCTTGAGGGTGATGTAGGTGGGCATCCGTGCGGCGAGAGTGCGGATGGCGGTGTTGACCATTTCCAGGTCGGTTAGGTCGGCGCGGGTGAGCTGGAAGGCGTCTAGCAGCGCGTCGATCTGGATCCAGCAAGTATTGCTGTTGTAGTAGGAGAGGTTGAACTCGTCTTCCTCGCGGGGCATGGCGAGACCTTCGACGAGTTGCGGGCGGCCGTTGACGAGGGCGAGGCCGCCGCCGCGGTCTTCGAGGCGGCGGGTGATAACTTCGAAACTGAGGCCCGCGCCGCTGTCGAGGTGATGGCCTAGCAGGGCGGGGTCCACGTTCATGCCGACGGTGTCGATGTTGTGGAGGACGAGGGTCTGGAGCTGCGGGCGTTTCGCGAGGAGAGTTGCTAGAGTGCCGTTTCTCAGGAGATTGGGAACTTCATACCAATGGCCGACGGGATGGAGGCACTGGAGCGGGAGATTGTCGGTGTAGTCGCTGGCCTCGCCGGTGGTTTCGGCCCAGTGGAGCAGGGCGGTGCGCAGCGAGTCGCGGACTTTTTGCTGCTGCACGTCGAGGATCTGCTGGGGCATTTCCTCCCACGCGAAGCGGAGGTCGCGGACGGTTGGCACGGTGCGTAGGCCGATGGATTTTCCCTGCGAGAGATAGAGCGGACCCTGGTAGTTGTAGTTACCGTAATGCGTTAGGAAGCGCTCGGTGGGATCGTGAGAGAAGTAGCTGGTGGTGAAAATGTGTGGAAGGGGAGTGCCTGCCTCGCGGCCGGTTTTGCGGCTCTTGGCGAGGTGGGTCTCGATGAACGACCGATGGCGACCACCGAGTTTGCAAAACGGATGCAGCGCCTTGACCACGCCCGCGCCTTGCGTCCAGCGGGAGCCGGCTCCGGCGGCGAGGGTGACGACGGCGACCTCGCCATTCTTCAAAGCAGTTAGACCTTTCTCACGCGAGGCGGCTGAAATGGCGGCTGCCTGGGTGAGATCTGATTCGCGGACGTCTTCGATGATGGCATTGGCTGGCAGCCGGTTCTGGGCGAGGCCGATGCGCCCTGCCTTGAGGTCCTCGCGGATTTGTTCGTGGGCGGTGCGGTCGAAGCCGTGGCTGGCGAGGATTTCCGTTAGCGACTCGCGGTTGCGGTTGTTGCCCTCGCTGCGGGGGAAGATGGAATCGAAAAGCGTCTGGACCATGTCGCGCAGCTCGGGGTGGTCGCGGCAGGCGGTGGCGAAATGGTCGAGCTCGGCGAGGCGGAGCGGCGAGAGTTCGTGGCGGCCTTTTCGCAAAAGCTGGGGGACGAGGTAGCTGTAGTAACCGGCGGGCATCAGCGCGTCTTCACCGGCCAGCAGGTCCGCCCAGGTGCCGCGCTCGTTGATGGCGAAGTCGTAAACGACCGGCTCCATCGCGAAGGGCAGCGCGGAGGCTAACATTTCCTTGGTTTCGGACATGATCGCCTGAAGCCGTGCTTGGCCTTCGGCCTTTCGCTCGGGAGCAAAAATGAAACCCATGCCGCCGCCGGCCATCCCACCTAACATCCAGAAGCCCCAGAAGTCGGAGCCGAATTCGGCACTGATTTTTTCGATGAGCGTCTCGGTGTAAAGGTTGCTGGACCAGGGAATGATGGTCTGGATGGGCTGGCGGAAATTCTCGGTGGTCGCCGCGCCGATTGCCGGGATGTCGCCGGTGTGCAGGGCAGTTAGGATTTTTTCGAGGATGCCGTGGGTCTGCTGGCGGGCGAGCCACTCGGGGCTGCTGCGCAGGAGATATTTCTCGGTGACCATTTCCAGGATCGGGCCGACGTTCTGGGCCATGCCGCCGTGGACGAGGACCAGCGAGTCCTGGAGTTTTTGGCGGGCGTCGGTCGGGACGTCGGTGTCGTCGAGGATCTTGTGAGTGGGCATCAGGCGGCCGCGGGAAATCCCGTGCTCGGGATCGCCCTCCTTGGCGAAGGTGCCCTGGATGAGTTTCATGCCGGGCCAGACGCCGCCGGAGTCCTGCCAGCCGCCGCCGGAGCCGCCGATCCATTCGCCTAACAAAGCACGGGCCAGCACGATGCGGCGCTCGCTTTCCTCCAGCGGGCCGGTGAGCGAACGGGCCTGGCCGGTCGCGCGCATGCAGACGCTGATCAGCGCGGCTAACAAATTGGTGGAAACCGCGAGACGCGAGCCTTTGGGGATGTTGTTGACGTTGGAAACGAGTTCGAGGCCTTTTCCCGGGCCGACGACGCGGGCTAACAAATCCGCGAGACTCTGGCCGGAGCCCTCGATGCCGGGCGGCACAATGCCACTGGCAATGACTGCCGCCTTGAGCAGGCCGAGGTAGTCTTTGGCGAAATCGAAAACTTCGTTGAGGCTGGAAATCTCCGCGCTGCAGCCGAGATCGACGCTGGTGAGGCGGAGGATCGGCTCCTCGATGATCCGCAAGCTGGCCTCGACCGGCGGGCTCGGTGCCTTGTCGCGGCCGTGGACGGCGAGGTCGATCGAAATATTGAGGACCTTCGCGCCCTCGGGGTAGTCCATGCCGAGGAAGAAGATGTCGCTCCAGCCGCAGTGCGTTAGATCCATACGCACGGGCGTGCGCTCCCGGAGGATCGGATAGGTGCCGGTGGCGGGATCGAGTCGGGCGAGTTCCGGGCGGATGCGCAGCGGTTGGTCGGCCGGGTGGCCCATCCGGAACATCCATTGGTTGCCGCTCACGCTGCGGACACTGCGGCGGACCTGATCGGCTAGGGTCTGGAAGGCGAGGCGCTGATAGACGGAGGCGAGCGCGCTGGAAATGCCGTCGCTTGGGCCTTCGGCACGCTGGGTTTTGAGAAACACGTCGATGGCCTCCTCGAAGCGGCGTTCGAGTAAATTTTCGTAGCCTTTGAAGGGAATGGCACCGGGCTTGTCGCTCCCGGCGAGGCGCAAGGGGAGGTGGAAGCGGTGGATGGAGTAGAGGAAGAGCAGGGCGCGGACGCGGTGATAGAGATTCTCGCTGGTGCGGCGGAAGGCGTCGAGGGCGTCGGCTTCGGCGAGAAGTTCGGCGAGTGTTAGTTTCTCGCAGGCGGCGTCGAGCGACTGGTTGCGGACGGCGTCGTCTGGCGAGGTGATGAGGGTGAGCAGGGCCATGGCCGGGTGCGGTTAGGCGTGGGATTGGGCGAGTAGCTCGACGATGTTGGTGAGCACCTCGTCGCGGTCCTTGCCAGCGAGGCCGAGCGCGAGCTGGGCGGTTAGGAGGCCGTAGCGGACGCCGATGTCGTGGCGGCGACCCTGGAGCTGGTGGGCGAGGTAGCGCTCGCGGCGGGCGATTTCCGAGAGCGCGCTGGAAAGATCCGCCTGGCCATCTGAGAGCTGGTGGGCGAGGATTTCCATGACTGTGGGCGTGAGTACGTGGAGGCCGAAGAAGCAGAGATAGTTCCCGGCGCGGAGTCCGGGGACGACGAGCTTTTGCTCGGCCTCGGTGGGGGTGGGTTTCTCGATGACGGTCTCGACTTGATAGAGGAAATCGCTGCCCGGCAGACGGCGGCCGCCGATGGCGCCGTAGAGCGGGAGCTTGCTTTCGTGGGTGGCCTGGACGGCGGACACCGCGCAATTTTCCGCAGCGGCGGTGGCTAACAATTGGGCAGCGCAGGACGTTTCGGTGCGGCTCAGGTAGAGGTGGTCGCCGACCATCAGCAGGAATGGATCGTCTGTGGTGAATTCGGCGGCGCAATGGACGGCGTGGGCGTAACCGAGGGCATCTGGCTGCGCGATGAAGCGCATGTGGGCGGCGTGCTTGCCGGCGGCCGCGGCGTAGGCGGTTTCGTCGCCGGGGCAAATGATCACGGCGATTTCCTCGATGCCGGCGGAAGTGATTTCCTCCGCGAGGATGGCGAGGGCGGATCGGGAGCTGCCGTCGCGGTCCACGAGGGTCTGGAGCGGGAGCGTGCGCTGGGATTTTCCGGCGGCGGTGATGACGGCTTTTCTAACTTTCACGGGCGGATTCTGGCGAACCCGCTCGGTTTGGCAACACCCGAGAGTCGGATCAGGTGGATCCCGTCGGGAGGCTAAATTCACGGGCAATTCCCGGGAAATGTTTGAAGGACTTGTCAACGGGTTCATCGCCCCCTTCCTTCGCGTTTTGTGGGAAGATCGAGATGTGGAGACCTCTTCTCCAGGTTCGGGCAAGCAGCTTCAGGCCGCCGCTTTTCAAGAAAGCCGGGCAGGAATTACTCGGCGATCCGCAGCGTCACTTGGAAGCGGGAGTTCACCGAACTTTCGCCCTCCCAATTGCGCCAGTGCTTGAGCCGGATCGAAGTCTCGCCTGACTCTTTGGCGACCAAATGAAGCTGGAATTTCCCGGCGCTACCGGGCAGCGGTTGCGCGGGCAATCCGCTTTCATCCGAGACACGCTGTAGCAACCCCTCGCTCAGATTCTCGATGTCCCAGACGTAACCCGTCGCTGCGTTCTCCTTCAGTTCGACGGTCACTTCGTCGCCCACACGCACCGGCAGCACGTTTCCGGAGTCGCTTTCAGTGACACGGATGACGGACATCTGCGCTGGGGGATGACGGGTGGAACCTGCGAGCCATAGGCTGTGAAGCGTGTGGCTCGCAGGCAGGGATTTACCACAGATAGATTTCGTGGATCAGGCCGTCGGGTTCCTCCCGGCAGTCGATATTTCGCCCCGTGGCGAGAGCCTGGCTGGCGAGGATGGTGAGCGCCGTGACTCCGCTGTCGGTCGTGTTGGCCAGTCTCCGCCAGCCGATTCCGGCGATGGAGATCCAGGAATTGCGGGTTTCGTTCTTGCTCCAGAGTCCGGTGATCCGCTGGTTGCGCCGCCACAGGGTGACGCTTGCGGATTCTTCCGCTTGATCGGTCCGCTGCGCCGCTTGTTCGGGCGGTGAGATTTGCGGCGTGTTCGTCACAAGCGCCCCGTGGCTAGCTTCCTGCATCGCGGGTCGGCTGTCGCCGCCGGTCTGCTTCTTCGGTTCTTTATTTCTGGTGATTGCCATATAAGTGATTGGTAAATGGTTGGAAATAGATGATGAGGCCACGGCGGCTCGGGTGGGGGGAATCCCGTCCCAAGCACGCCGGGGCGGTGCGGGTCATTCCGAAATGGGCACCCGCAGCCAATACTGCTTCCGCAAGCCGAATCCGCAATCGAACTCGACGAGCCGCTGCGCGACCAAGGTGGCTTGGCTGCCTATGATGGCGTAGCCCACCTCGGTGCTGTTGGGCACGATGGTGTATCCGAGCGGCGCGGAGCCGCGAATCGCAAAGGCGGCGAGCTGCCTGGCGAACGCCTCGCCGAGCGCTTGCTCGATGTCTTCAGGATCGGCCACCGGCCCGCTGTCGCTGCGGAATCCGGACGACCGCTGGCCGTCAGGTGCAGGGTTCATCGGGTGCAGGCGATCAACTCCGCGCAACGAGCTGTGGATGGCGGTGATTTTTCCGTCGTTGTCGATGGTGATGTGCAACTCTCCGGCACCCGGGGCCACCACCGGCACTCCGTCGATGAGTTGGCGGAATTGGACGGTGGTTTCGGCAATGAACCCATCGATGCTTCCGCTGCCGCGGTCGGAGCCGCTGCCTTCGCCGGTGAGCCGGACTTGGTCGAAGACGACCTCGGCATTTGCCTCGATATCCAGTTGCGCCACGATCTCGGTGGCAATGGAAACGGCACTGCCCACGGGGATTTGCGAGCGGTTGTTGCGGTTGGGCGTCGCAATGGAGGCGTCGAAGCTTCCATTCGCCGAGATTCCCAGCCGGGCTTTCCCTTGGCGCAGCAGAAAGCCGCCGTCGCGCTGAGGAGTGAGTCCGGAGGGCACCCGCAGTTCGAGGCCGAGCCGATCCACGATTCCGCGGATGGATTGCACATCGGTTCCCACCGGGGTGAGCCGGGCGGTGAGCAACCGCTGTGGGGCGATGAGATTCGGCTGACGAGCCGGTGCCCCCAGCTCCCGGGCGGCATTGGCGGCATAATACCAGCGCCACGCCCAGTAGTTCGGGGTCACATGCGCCCAGTTGAACATCCTTTCGGTGTAAAGCCGGTTTTGTGCTTCCGCTGCGGTCGCCCCGCAGGCCACGACCGAGGGTGCCTGGTGGGTGGAGATGTGGTACCAACTCGCATCGAGCCACGCCGTACTCAGCGGTTTTCCATTCCGCCATTCCTGACCGAAGGCGCTGCCGTAGTTCGGATTGTCCACGCTGGTCGTCTCATAGCCGAAAAGCATGCGGAATCCTTGGTTTGCCGCACGCCAGGTCCGGAAGGGCGAATGGCCCCCCAATACCCGACAGGAGAAACAGGTGGACCAGAAAATATAGTTGGCCTGTTCGTTCCCGAGGCGCATGCGGTCGGATCTCACCCAGACACCCTCCGAGCCCCATGCCGCTCCCACCGGCGCGAAGAACACGCCGTTGGCATCCATCGTTCCGTGACCGGAGTGATAGGCGGCGAGCACGGCATCCATGCCATAAGTGTCCTGCCAGTTGTCGTAATCTTCATAATATGCCCATGCCTGCACGCCGGCGTCCGCCAACCAGAAGTTGGCGGGGTTGGTTCCGCCGAGGAAATTAAGCCAACCGATGGCATCATCGTGGGTTTGGCTCAGATTGCCGATACCCGGTGGAAAATTTTCGATGCTGAATGCGCCGTACACATCGTTGGAGGTGTAGCCGACGTCGGTTCGAGCCACCGCGCGTCCGGTTTCCCGATCGGTCAGTGGATTCTCTGCGGCTTGGTCCTCAGCGGCCTCCTGCGGCACGGGACCGGAGTAGGACTCGGGTTGCGGATAGCCCGGCGGTTCGAGGGTTGGTCGCGAGGAATCCCCGTTTGCGTTTGAAGATTGGCCGGACAGATTGCCCGGAATCCGTGAACATTGGGACAGCTTCGTCGCCCCATCGCCTCCAGACGAGGAGGTTTCTGATGTTGTTTGTATTTTCATGGTTGGTTGGTGTTTTGAGGTTAGAGGACATATAGTTCGGTGACGGCTCCGCTCTTTTCGAGGAAGTTGACCGGTCGCCGCGCGGCTTTGGCGGTCGCGGATTGACTGAGCATGTTGGCGAAGGCGACGTCGCTGTCCGCGCCGAGTTTCCGCCAACCGAGAGTGTCCGCGTAAATCCAGCCGTTGCGCGTCTGGTCGCTGCACCACAGGGCGGTGACCATCCGGTTCTTCTGCCAAGTGCCTTGCTGGTCGTCATGGTCATCACCCTGCGGCGCGGTGACTCCTTCCACGGCGCACACCTGCCAGGTGTCGATGGCGCATTCGCCATATCCTATTTTGAAGAAGCCATTTTCGCCCCATCCCGCGCCCCAGCTATTTTTGCAGATCCAGCATTTCGCGGTGTCATCATAGCCAACGATGGAGATGCAATGACCGCCCCTTTCGGCCCCGGTGGTATGGTGATAGACACCGGAACTGTAATAGCGGAAGTCGTCATAAACGATGAAGCAGGCGGTGAGCGGACCTTTGGTTGAAATCCAGGTCTTCATTGCCGGCAAGGAGGTCTCCATGTGGAAACCGGTCACTTTGTAAAGGCGTTGCTGCCAGTCCGAGCACCGGCCGGTGCAATTCTGATCTCCCGCCGTGTAGGGGTAGCAGGCTTCATCCACGATGCCCGTGCTTTTGCAGTTGGTCAGCGCTTCGTCGGGGATCCAGCCGGTGTCGCAAGTGCGGCCTTGGGCACGGCCGTGGCAATAAAACAGGTGGGCCTCCGAGAGATCGATGGCGAGTGTCGGATCTTGTTTGGCCACCCGGTAGGTGCCTTCCATCGCCGCGCAAACTCCGAATGATACACAGGAGCCGCAGCTCCCCTGGTCACGGATGGCGGAAATGAAATTTTTGCCGCCGACGTTGCGGAGGTCGTAGGTGGCAGGTGCCCCGGACTCGCGAGCCTCGGCGTGCAAGCCGGTGCGCTTGGCATTGGCCTCGTGCTGAATGTCCTTGAGCGATTTGCCACGGGGCGGCATGGCTCCGAGTCGGCGCTCGAACTCGTCGTCACTGAGCACGCTCATCGAAGTTTGCGCCGGCTTCCAGGTCCCACCGTCGGCGGCGATACTTGACCGCAATTGCTGCAATGGGCTGTTCTTGTCGTTATTGTCTGGCATGACTTTCTCCTTTTCAGTTCGCTGTTGTTGATAGTTCCGGTTGCAAGGGCTTCCCAGAGCGAGGTGACTCGCTTGGTAAGTGATATCTTCCGCGCAATGACATGTCACCCGAACTTAAGTGCTATATTATGCACGGCATAACTCACCCGGAAGCTCGGCAATTTCAATGACTTGGCTGTGGCTGCGGGTGATATCTCCCAGAAATTCCGCCGCTCCTGCCAGTCGTTTTCCGAACTAACCGCCAAATCCGACATCGGCGGAGTGAATCTAACCAATCAACTTTCCGCTTGCCGTGCGTCTGAGTCTTCCAGTTTGCTCAATACTCCTGTTATGGTGAAATTTGTCCAGGACTTGGGGAAACCAAATGGCACCCGCGGATCCAGCCGGCGGGGGCGGGGGCGTTTGATGGATGCTAGGACCGGCGGCCGTTTCACGCGTGATCTCATCGACATGTATGTGGCCATCGATGGCGGTGATTTCCTCGAGGCGGCGATGCGAGTCATTCAAGCTGCGGCCCCCGGGTTCATGGTTTCTAGCAAATGTCATTTTTTGGGAGTCCGTGGATTCCGCGTCAACGGCGACGGCGTCGTGGATGTTGATTCCGAAACCATCGGGCGATGTTACCGGGAACATCCGGGCTTGAGATTATTGGCGGCGCATTCGGGCACCCGGATTGTCCAGAGCGGCTCGGTGGCGTCCGGGCTTGCGGCGGCGAGCCATGTCCCAGCCGCAACACTTTGCGTGCCGGGTGAGGAATGTCACCACCACGCCGTTTCGCTTTGTTTTTGGGAAAAGCCGACGGGTGGAACGCTCGATTGCGTCCTATCCATTCACCGTGGCGAAACGGAGGAGCCGTTCAATCAAGTGGAGTTGGAGTCGCTCCAAGGTTTGCACCCACAGATTGACCGGGCCCGGCGGCGGGTGAGGGGGATCGAGGCGGATCGCTCCGCGCTGAACAGCCTCGAGGTTTTGGTGCGAAAGCTGCCGCTCGCCACGCTGGTTCTGGATTGGGAATTGCAGCCGGTGTTTGCCAATGCCGCAGGCCGCGAATGTTGCGTGCGGTGGACTTCCGGCACGAATGCCAGCGGCCTCAAGTTGGCTCGCGAGACGCCCGTTGTGCCAGGCGACCTCCGCGACATTTGCCACCAGATGAAGTGTGAATGGAACGACCAAGCCCAACCCAAAAACCCGCTGGAGCAAGCCGTGCTGCGCGAACTGGCGCATGCGACGGATGAGGGCCGGGTGGCGCGGATTTCGATGATTCCGCTCGGCGGCACGCATCCCGGCCGACCGAGTTTCCTGCTACAATTCCTCGGCCCGGCAGAGACCGGGACGAGCGGGCCGATGAGTGGAGTTAGCCTCGCGATACTCGCGGAACTCACTCCTGAAGAACGGGCCGTGGCGCACCAGATCTGCGATGGGAAAAGCAATGATGAGATTTCCACCGCGCTGGGAAAAAGCGTCTTCACCGTCAAACGCCATATCTATTCGATCTTCCGCAAGCTCCAGATTTCAAATCGCACGCAATTGGCGACGCGGCTGCTCGCGTGAACTCCGGTCCCATGCGGCAACCCGCTCAGCCAGCCGGGGCATCCTGCGATTTCCACGTCTGGTCGATGTAGGCGATGATCGACGGGATCGCGATGTCGAACATCCCGGCCACCTCCTCATAGGCACGCCTTCCCAGCCCGATGGGATCGAGCACGTCAGCGCAATCGCCTTTGTGAGACGGACCCACGAATTCGCAGACGAGGTAAAATTTGTCGGCATGGTGAGGGAACCGGGATTCGAGCGTCTGTAGGTGGCCGCGGGTCATCGCGAACACATGGGTCGCTGCCGAGAGCACGGCGTCTGAGACTTGCCGGCTGCCGAAATGCTTGAGCATCGCCCCGCGCTTTTTTAAAAGCGTGGCGGTCTCCGGATTGCACGGGGTGCCCTTCGACGCTGCAACCCCGGCGGAACTCACCTCGTAGTCATCCCGCCCCGCGACTGCCTGGCGGAACAGCCCCTCTGCCATCGGGCTGCGGCAAGTATTTCCGGTGCATACAAAAAGCACGTGTTTCAGATCGGACATCGCGGCGGAATGTGAGGGCTGCAAAACGATTCGTCAAATCGCAATGGCCCCTTGTCATCTCCAACAGTTCCCGGAAAGATGGCCGCCGCAACCTGTGTAGATACCTGCTCAAATGAAAAAATCCATTGCCGCCCTCGGGCTTTCCCTCGTCGCCACCCTGCTGCCTGCGTATTCGGAATCCGGAATCGGCTGGGTTTCCTATCCGGGCGGAAAAGGACCGGGCGCGGGCAAGCATGTCGTCCTGTTAGCCGGCGATGAGGAATACCGCTCGGAGGAAGCGCTGCCGATGTTGGCGAAAATCCTCAGCCAGCGCCATGGCTTCCAGTGTACGGTGCTTTTTTCCACCGATCCCGATGGCACGATCAATCCGAACAAAGGTGACAGTCTCGGCAAGCCCGAAGCTCTGGACTCCGCCGACGCCATCGTCACCTCGCTGCGTTTCCGCAAGTGGCCCGACGAGACGATGAAGCACTTCGACGACGCTATCCAGCGCGGAGTCCCGGTCGTCGGCCTGCGCACCAGCACCCATTCCTTCCAGCTCCCCGACACCAGCGCGTTCAAGCAGTATAACAGTTATGGCAAGAAAGTGCTCGGTGAAGAATGGGTCAGCCACTGGGGAAATCACAAGGTCGAGGCCACCCGCGGGGTGATCGAGCCCGCCGCCAGCAAGGAGCCGTTGCTGCGCGGGGTGGTCGATGTCTTCGGCGATACCGATGTCTATGAAGCCTATCCGCCGCAGGATGCGATCATTCTGATGCGCGGCCAGGTGCTCAAGGCCATGGACCCGAAAGGCCCTCCGGCGGCCTACGAAAAACAACGCGCCAGCGACAAGCAGAAGCAGGACATCAACACCCCGATGATGCCCATCGCCTGGCACCGCGAGGTCAAGAACGCCGCTGGCAAGACCAACAAGATCCTTTGTACCACCATGGGAGCCGCGACCGACCTGTCTAACGAAGGTCTCCGCCGCTTGGTCGTGAACGGCGTCTATTGGGGTGCGGGGTTGGACGTTCCGGCGAAGGCGGAGGTCACCCTCCTCGGCGAGTATGTGCCCAGCAAGTATTCTCCCAACGCCTTCAAGAAAGGCACGAAAGCTGCCGATTACGATCTCGCGAAATAGCCAGCGGCGCGGAATTCCTTCTAGCGCTCCAAGCGGGGAAATCCCGCAGCCAAAAGAATTCTTGTTAGTGCGGGGTGGATGGCTACGCTCTCCCACAAGCGTTGCCCGTCATGAGTTTCAACCGATCCTCATGATTCCCTCCGAAATGTACCCTCACCTCAACAGCAAATTCGTAACAATCATCGAGGATTGCGATATGGATAGGATATCCCCTTGCAGACAGGAGGCTCGGCATGACACGGAAGAATGATCACCTTCAGAAACGGCCCGGGGAGATCCAGCCCCGGCCTGTCGAACCGGTCGCGTCGCGCCTGCCGGTGGAGGGGCCGTCTGCGGAATCCGCCACCGATCCGTCGGACGCCAGCCCGCCGTCGGCCACGGGATTTCCCATCGTCGGCATCGGTGCTTCGGCCGGGGGACTTGCGGCGTTCGAGGCGTTTTTCGGAGGGATGCCGGCCAAGACCGATCCTGGGATGGCCTTCGTGCTGGTGCAGCACCTAGCACCGGACCACAAGAGCATCCTCTCCGAGCTGCTCCGGCGCTACACCCGCATGCAAGTGTTCGAGGTGGAGGACGGCATGGTGGTGCGGCCTAACTGCATCTACATCATCCCGCCGGGCCACGACATGGCGTTTCTCAATGGTGCGCTGCAACTGCTGCCGCCAGCCGAGCCACGCGGCTTGCGCATGCCCATCGACTTTTTTTTCCGCTCGCTGGCGCAGGACCAGCACAGGCGGGCCATCGGCATCGTGCTTTCCGGCACCGGCAGTGACGGCACCTTCGGGGTGCGGGCGATCAAGGGCGAGGCCGGCATGGTCATGGCCCAGACTCCCGGCTCCACCGAGTTCGACGGCATGCCGCGCAGCGCCATCGCCACCGGGCTGGTGGATTACGAGCTGCCGCCCGCGGAGATGGCCGCCCAGCTCATCGCCTACGCCACGCACGCCTTTGGCAAGCTCCCCCGGCTCCCCGACACCTCGCCACCCAGGACCGAAAACGCCCTAAAAAAAATCTTCGTCCTGCTGCGTGCCCAGACCGGCCACGACTTCTCCCTCTACAAGCCGAGTACCATCCACCGCCGCATCGAGCGGCGGATGGCCGTCCATCAGGTTGAGGCGGTGGACGAATACGTCCGGTATTTGCAGCAGAACCGGCCGGAGGTGGAGGCGTTGTTCCGCGACCTGCTCATCGGCGTGACCAATTTTTTCCGCGATCCAGAGGCGTTCTGGGTGCTCGAGCATGAAATCATCCCCAAGCTGTTTGCCGACAAGCCGGCGGGCGGGGTGATCCGCGTCTGGTCCGCAGGCTGCTCCACCGGTGAGGAAGCCTACTCCATCGCCATCCTATTGCAGGAGCGGATGGAGTTGCTCAAGCAAAGTTACACGGTGCAGATCTTCGCCACCGACATTGATGACCGGGCGATTGCCACGGCGCGCAGCGGTGTCTATCCGGCCAGCATCGTCGCCGACATTTCGCCGGAACGGCTGGCGTGCTTTTTCACGGCGGAGTCGGGTGGCAGCAACTACCGCATCCACAAGAGCATCCGCGACATGCTGGTCTTTTCCGAGCATGACGTGATCAAGGACCCGCCCTTCTCCAGGCTTGACCTCATCAGTTGCCGCAACCTGCTGATTTACCTGGGCGCTGAATTGCAGAAACGGCTCATTCCGGTGTTCCATTACGCGCTGAATCCGGGTGGCTGCCTGTTCCTTGGCACTTCCGAAGGCGTGGGTGAATTCCCCGAGCTGTTTGCCGTGCTGGACCGCAAGGCGAAGCTGTTCCGGCGCAAGAACGAGTCTCACAACGGCCAGCGCGGAGCGATGGCCAAGCCTTTGCTGGCCATGGCGGAGACGGAGACGGATACGCCGCAGGCCAAGGGCAAGCCCGAAACTCCCAAGAAATCGTCCCTGCGGGAGCTGACCGAAGGGCTGCTCTTGCAGCAAATCGCCCCGGCTGGCGCGCTCGTCAACAGCCGTGGCGATATCCTTTACCTGCATGGTCGCTCCGGGATGTACCTAGAGCCAGCCCAAGGCGAGGCGGGCGTCAACAACATCCTGAAAATGGCCCGCGAAGGCCTGCTTCCAGCTTTGGCCATGGCCCTGCACAAAGCTGCGCACAGCCATGAGATCGTGCGTCGCCAGGGCCTGAACGTCAAAACCAACGGCCATTTCACCTTGGTGAACCTGACCATCCGCCCGGTGACGGACCACCTTGCGGCAGCGCCTGAAGCTCCGCTCTACTTGATCATCTTGGAGGAAATGCCGCCGCCCGACCCGGAACAAGTGCCGCCGCCCACCTTGCCCGGCAGCGCCGGTAGCGCGCCGACGGATGCCGAGATGCACATCGCCGCGCTGCAACAGGAATTGCGGGCCAAGGAAGAATACCTCCAAAGCACCCATGAAGAACTGGAATCCTCCAGCGAGGAACTCAAATCCTCCAACGAGGAAATGCAGTCGGTGAACGAGGAACTCCAATCCACCAACGAGGAACTGGAGACTTCCAAGGAAGAGCTCCAGTCGATCAATGAAGAGCTGGCCACGGTCAACGCCGAGTTGCAACTCAAGGTGGTGGATCTGTCGCAGGCGAACAACGACATGAACAACCTGCTGGCCGGCACCGGCATCGGCACCGTGTTTGTGGATCATCAACTGCGCATCCTGCGCTTCACCCCCGCCGCTGCCGCGATCTCCAACCTGATTCTGAGCGACGTCGGGCGGCCCTTGGTCCACATCGTCTCCAACCTGGTCGGCTACGACCGGCTGGTGGCGGACGTGCAGTCGGTGCTGAAAACGCTGGCCCCCGTCGAGACTGAAGTCCAAACCCAGGATGGCAAGTGGTACACCATGCGGATCCTGCCCTACCGCACGCTCGACAACGTGATCGAGGGCGCGGTGATCTCGTTTTTCGACATCACGGAAATAGTGCGGACGCGGGAAACGCTGCATGCGGCCAACGAGCTGGTCCGGCTGGCGGTGGTCGTGCGCGATGCGAACGACGCCATCACGGTGCAGGATCTGGAGGGCCGCATCATCGCTTGGAACCCCGGCGCGGTGAGGATCTATGGCTGGACGGAAGCTGAGGCGCTGCGGATGCACGTCCGCGACCGGATTC
Source organism: Akkermansiaceae bacterium (assembly GCA_031371325.1). GTDB lineage: Bacteria > Verrucomicrobiota > Verrucomicrobiia > Verrucomicrobiales > Akkermansiaceae > Luteolibacter. The sequence goes on from JANMJJ010000025.1 coordinate 64,523, forward strand.
CGCCGGAGCTGCGCGAGGATGCGCTGGCCACGCTCACCCGCCTCAGCCGCGCGGAAATTCTGGAGCCATACGACACCCAGCGGCTGACCAAAGAGGGCAAGGTCGTGAGTGTCGTGATGGTTTCCACCGCTTTACTCGATGACAGCGGGCAAATGTATGCCATTGCCACCACCGAACGAGCGAGACTATCTTAGAGGAGCTACCATGGACGAAAAGAACATCCACCCGGAATCCGCTGCCCAACTGCGCCAGCGGGCCGAGGTGCTTTTCTTGGAACGTGCGCCGCAAGCGCCCGCAATGCCGCCGCCCGAAGAAGCGCGGCGGATGCTCCACGAATTGCAGGTCCACCAGATCGAGCTGGAGATGCAGAACGAGGAGATGCACCGGCTGCGTGAGGAAATGGATGCCTCCCGGGCGCGCTATTTCGAGCTCTACGATCTGGCACCGGTGGGCTATCTCACCGTCACTGAGCCGGGGTTGATCCGGGAGGCCAACTTCACCGCCGCCGGCTTGCTGGGCGTGTCCCGGGGCGCACTGGTCAAGCGGCCGTTCACCCGCTTCATCCTTCCTGCGGACCTGGACATCTACTATCTACAGCTCAGAAAAATTCTTAAAATGGGCCTGCCGCAGGCCTTCGAGCTGCGGATGCTGGGCCGCAACAGCCAGCCATTCTGGTGGGCGCATCTCGCCGCCACCAATGGCTACGCCGCCGATGATACGCCGGAACTCCGCATCGTGCTGAGCGACATCACCGGGCTCAAGGAGTCGGAAGCGGCGCTGGCACGCAGCGAGGAACGCTTCCGCACGCTGACCGAAAACGTGCCCAGCCTAGTCTATGTCACCGATGCCAAGGGAGAATGCATTTACGTCAACCGGCGGTGGCGTGAGGCGGCGGGCATGACGTCGGAAGAGGCTTACGGAAACGGCTGGTTGAACGCCGTGCATGAAGACGACCGGGAGAAAATTGCCGAACAATGGCAGCGGTCGGTGCAGAGCGAGGGACTCTGGGGCTTTGAGTATCGTTTCAAAAACCGGGAAGGCAAGGTGACCTGGGTTTATGGCACCGCCGAGAAAATCATGGCAGCGGATGGCTCGGTCGTTGGATTTGCGGGAACGAATATCGACATCACTGAGCAAAAGCGCGGCCAACAAATGCTGGCGTGGGAAAAAAATGCGTTGGAACTGATCAGCGGCGTGGCACCGATGCACGAGGTGCTGAACAGCTTGATGCTCGGCCTGGAAAAGCAATTGCCGGGTGCTCTCTGCTCGGTCCTCCTGCTCGACGACGACGACGGCATCCATCTGCGGACCGGCGCGGCACCCAGCCTGCCGGAAGCCTACATCCATGCGATTGACGGCCTCGCCATCGGTCCTGCGGTCGGCTCCTGCGGCACGGCGGCTTATGACCAGCGGCAGGTGATCGTCACGGACATCGAAAGCGACCCGCTGTGGGCCGGTTACTGCGAACTGGCGCGGGCACACGGTCTGCTTGCCTGCTGGTCCACTCCGGTTAATGGCAACGATGGCAAAATCCTGGGCGTCTTTGTCATTTCCTATCGGGAGCGGCACCAACCCGACTCTGCCGAGCTGGAACAGCTTGCGCTGGCGGTGCATGTGATCAGCATCGCCATCGAGCGCAAGCGGGCGGAGGAGGAGCTGCTGTACCGGGAAAAACTGCTACGTGCCATCACTGACGGCAGCGAAGACATGATTTTCATCAAGGACCGCGACTCGCGGCTGCTGTTTCTGAATCCGGCCGGTTGCCGCCTGTTCGGTCTGACGACGGACCAAGTCGTGGGTCGCACGGATGCCGAACTGCAACCCGATCCAGACTTCCCCCAAGCCGCACGCTTCGTGGCGATGGACCGGCGGGTGATGGAGTCGCGGCAGCCCACGACCTTCGAGGAAGAGTTCTTCACCCCCGACGGGGAGCGACACATCCTGCTCACCTCCAAGACGCCGCGTTTCGACGACCAAGGCAACGTCAGCGGGATCGTTGGTATCTCGCGTGATATCACCGAGCGCAAGCGAGCCGAAGAATCGCTGCGGGAAGCCAACCAAAAGCTGAGGCTCCATTTCGAGCAGACACCGATGGCGGTCATCGAGTGGGATCTGGATTTCCGGGTCACCCAATGGAATCCCTCAGCCTGCACGATTTTCGGCTACCGCCGCGAGGAGGCGCTCGGCCAACATGCCTCCTTCATCGTTCCGGAAGCGTTCCGGTCCCAAGTGGATGGGGTGATGCTGGCCCTCATCAAAAAAACCGGCGGCGAACGAAGCAGCAACCCGAATGTGAGCAAGAACGGCGCAGCGATCCTCTGCGAGTGGTACAATACGCCGCTCATCAACGAGCAGGGAATCGTCACCGGGATCGCCTCCGTGGTGATGAACATCACCGAACGCATGCAGGCGCAGCAACTGCTGGCGTGGGAAAAGAGTGCCTTGGAATCGATCAACCGTGCGGAGTCGCTGGGCAAGGTGCTGGCCAAATTGATGCTCGGCCTCGAAGCGCAATTGCCGGGTGCGCTGTGCTCGGTCCTGCTGCTCGACGACGATGGCATCCACCTGCGGCCGGGTGCGGCACCCAGCCTGCCGGATGCCTACACCCGTGCTCTCGACGGCATCGCCATCGGTCCCACCGGCGGCTCCTGCGGCACGGCGGCTTATGTCAAGCGGCAGGTCATCGTCGCGGACATCGAAAGCGATCTGCGGTGGGCGGATTGCCGCGAGCTGGCGCTGGAGCACGGCCTGCGTGCTTGCTGGTCCACGCCGATCCACGGTGGTGCGGAAAGAGTCTTGGGCGCCTTCGCCATTTACTATCGTGAGCCGCGCCACCCCGTTCCCGCCGAGCTGGAGCTGATCGAGCGGGCGGTGCATGTGATCCGCCTCGCCATCGAGCGCAAACAGGCGGAAGAGCAAATCCTCCAGTTCAGCACCAGCCTGGAGCGGCGGGTCGAGCAGCGCACCGCCGAGTTGCAAGCGGCTAACAAGGAACTGGAGGCGTTCAGTTATTCGGTTTCGCACGACTTGCGCGCCCCGCTGCGGGCGGTCGATGGCTACTCGCGGATGGTGATCGAGGACTGCTCCGCGCAGCTCGACGCCGATGGCCGGCGGATGCTCGGCGTGATCCGCGAGGAAACCCAACGAATGGGGCGGCTCATCGACGACTTGCTCGCCTTTTCCCGGCTCGGCCGGCAGCAGGTGGAGCCGTTGGCGATCAACATGCACGAGCTGGCGCAGGAGGTTTTCGACGAGCTGGCCGCCCATGAACCGGAGCGCCAACTGCGGCTCGTGCTGCACCCCATCCCGCCTGCGGGCGGCACCCAGGCGATGATTCGGCAGGTGTGGGTGAACCTGATCAGCAACGCCATCAAATTCACCCAAGGCCGCGAGGTCGGCGAGATCGAGATCGGCACGCTGGACGGCGAGGACGGCGTGTCGGTTTATTTCATCAAAGACAACGGCGCGGGCTTCGACATGCGCCATGCGGGCAAGCTCTTCGGCGTCTTCCAGCGCCTCCACGGCGCGGGGGAATTTGCAGGGACCGGCGTCGGTCTCGCGCTGGTCCAGCGCATCGTGCAGCGTCACGGCGGGCGGATCTGGGCCGAGGGCGAAATCGGTCGAGGTGCCACATTCTCATTCACCATTCAAACTCCGGAACTATGAACAAATTACTCGAAATCCTCCTCGTAGAAGACAATCCAACCGACGCGGAACTCACGATCCGTGCGCTGAAAAAATACAATCTCGCGACCCACCTCGTCCATGTCACGGACGGCCAGGCGGCGCTCGATTTCCTCTCCGGCAGCGGTGCCTACGAGGGCCGCGATGTCACCGATCTGCCCAAAGTCGTGCTGCTCGACTTGAAGCTGCCGAAGGTGGACGGGATCGAGGTGCTGCGCCAACTGCGGGCCTGCGAACCCACCAAACTGCTGCCCGTCGTGGTGCTGTCCTCGTCGTGCGAAGATCGCGACGTGCTCGAAACCTACGAACTCGGAGTGAACAGCTACGTCGTGAAGCCGGTGGATTTTGAAACCTTCTCCGAGACGGTCAGCAAGCTCGGACTATACTGGCTCACGCTCAACAACCCGCCAGTCCCCAATCTATGAGACTTTATCAGGACGAAATCTATCAAAAGGGCGGGAAGTTCATCCGCATCGTGCGGCTCGACAGGTATGAGGTGGAATTCAAAACGACGGAGGTCGATCCCAAGGGCCAAGGCAGCGTGACGGTGCTGCCCAAGAAAGAATTCTGCCGCCTGCTCAAGGGGATGACGCTGATGGTACCCGTGAAGAAGGATGTGCCGAAGGATTAGCTTGGACCTGCCGACTCCACCCGCATCCCCCGCCGAGCCAGAACTCCTAGGCGGTGGATCGGACTCCCTAGATGGAGCGGCTCCGGTGGCTCAATTGCGGGCACTCATAGGCGGTGCTGTTGGTGTTAGGTTATTGGATTTCGATGGTGATTGGCTGCGCCACGACTTCGGGCCGCTTTGGAAGCGTCAGCTCAAGAACGCCGTTTTCGAGGCGGGCGCAAATGCCCGCGACATCGACGTCGTCGCCGAGCTTCCATTGGCGTTCGTATTTGCCGCCGAAGGGCCGCTCAGGCGGAGTTTCCGCAGCGAGTTGCAAAGTGCGATCAGTCACCTTCATGGTGATATCCTCTTTGCCGAAGCCGGGAAGCTCCAAGCGGAGAATCCAAGCGTTGTCGGATTCCTGGAACGCCTCGCGCGGGCCAGCGGCCATTGCCGGATCGGACAGGCTGCGGTCGAGGAAACGGTCGAACTCATTGACCCATGACAGGGCGGGTTGGTATCTTTCGATGATGTTCATAATGGTTGATTGGTTGGTTCACCCGTTCTTTTGCAGGAATCATGCAAAAGCCGCCGGACGCTGATCAAACGTTGGTAAATCAAGCATTCGAGCTGATCCGATGACTGCGGACCGCGTGAGGAAGGCGCGAGGATTTGTCGCGTTTGGGACGATTTGGCCGGGTCAGCCTGGCACGGCCAAACAAGCTGAGTCCAGACCTGGCCCTGACACCGAGTGAATGTGAATTGGTGATTGGTTAATGACCCCATCGACGTGCGCGGCGCGGCGTGGGTTGCTGGCACCTTGCGGAAATTCCTCCAGGACCATGGCATCGGCTCTCGCTGGACCGCGGCGTGATCGAGCGGGGGTTAGGTCTGATTGACGTGAAAAACCCGCCAGTGGTGAATCTTCCCGGCGGCGGCAAACTGCGCCGCCGCGAGGGGCGGCTGTGGCTCGAGTGTTAGCGGGTTGCGGCGTTCGGTTCGACCTCGGTGTCGAATGCGGACCAGACTTTCTCGAAATCATTCGGCGGTTTTTCCGCTTGGCGGATGACGCCGTCGGCAGTGATGCCCAGCCACGGATGCATCCGGCCGCCGAGCGATTCGATGACCTGCACGGTCCAGATATTGCACACCCGTGGCACGAAATACTGGTGTCTCGATTCCAACAGCACGCCACCGCCCCAGCTCGAGGTGCCGCAGACGACCGGGCTACCGTCCGGTCCGTGGGTGCTGCAATCGTTGAGAAACGCGGCCAGATCCTTGCCTCGTCCCCGGGCGACGAGTTTCCGCCAGATCCGTTGGTGGGGGCAGACTTCGGTGACGTTCCAGTTGGCTGGAATGAGTTCCATCACCGACGGCGATGGAATGAACAAGGCCCGGAAAAATTTCCACGGCGTGTGCAGCCCTTTTTCCACGTAAGCGGTCCGGTTGCCCCAACTGAGCGTGACGTATTTGGGCGTGCCGAAGCCTGCCGGTGGGACGAACCCGGACTCGAGCAGCCAATCGTATGGGAAAACCACGCCGGTGTGCAGGTCGTCGGCGACCAGCCAGACAAGCACGTCGGGATCTTTCGCCCCCCGGCCGGGAGCGGTCGTGCTAACATCCGCCCGCCAGATCGCTGCGGGAGCGTCCGGCAAGCGGATCCCGCACGATGCCAATACCATCGCCGCCAGGCCGATCCCGGCGAGATTCCTGATAGGCACCGGGCGCGGCATCAGGCGGGAAGGAACGAGCAGATGTATTCGCAGATGCCGTCGCTCACCTTGATTGTGAAGCCGCTGTTGCCGGCGACGTCGAAGGCCGTGCCTTCTTCGATCACGATGACCTCGGTGGTCCCGTCCAAGGTGATTTCGCAGGCCCCGGCGATGATTTCCATGCGCTCGGGGGCGGCGGTGCCGAAATGGAATTTACCGGGATAGATCAGGCCCAGGGTTTTCTTGGTGCCGTCGGTGAAATGGACGGTGTGGGAAATGACGCGGCCATCGAAATAGACATTGGCCTTGGCATCGACGGTGACGTTGGGGAAGGAAGACATGGAGGAGTTGCTAGTTTTCAGGGTTCAGTTTTCAGGAAGAGGGAGAAGTGCCGGGTGAGCAAAGAAAGAAATTGGTTGTGAAGTTATTTTCTAATCACTGATCACTTGTTCACTCCGTGGGGAGGCCGCTTTCCTTCCAGGATTCCCAGCCGCCGGAGAGGACGGAGGAGGAGTAGCCGAAGCCCGCCAGGTGGTTCGCCACGGTCCGGGCATCGGGGCAGAGCAGGTTGGTGCAATAGATGACGATCGGTTTCTTAGCGGCGATCGCGGCCTTGATTTCCGCTTCCCGCTTGGCGATCTGCGCGTCGCAGTCCGACTTTGGCAAACTGATCGCGCCGGGGATGTGGCCGAGTAGATAGAAATACCCGGGGCGGGCGTCGTAGATCAACACGTTGCCGGATTGCTGCAAGGCGAACAACTCGGTTAGGGAGATGGACGTGAGTTTGCCGCGCCCGTTCATCAGCACGGGCTTCTTGAGTTCCGGTTTCCCCGATGGGGCCTTTTTTACCATCGCTCGATCAAGGCTCGCATCGTTGGCGACGCCATCAAATGGCGGTCCCAGCGGCTTCTCCGCGCAAGCGGCCAGAGCCAGCGCGAAGGCAGCGAGGACAAGGGTGAGACGCTTGGACCGGCAAACGGTCATTTGACGATTTCAAGAAGCTCCACGTCGAAGACCAGCGTCCCGGCAGGTGCGCCCGGAGGTGCGGTGTCGCCGTAAGCGAGTTTTCCAGGGATCCAGAGGCGGCGTTTTTCGCCTTCGACCATCAGTTGCACGCCTTCGGTCCAGCCGGGAATGACTTGGTTCAACGGGAACACGATCGGTTCGCCGCGGGTGATCGAGCTGTCGAAGAGTTTGCCGTCGGTGGTCCAACCGGAGTAGTGGACTTTCACCTGGTCGGTCGCTTTCGGATGGACCGTGCCGGTGCCCTTGGTGAGGACTCGCGAGGAGATACCGGAGGCGGTTTTTTCTGCGCTTTCAGGAGCGGCAGCCACGTCTTCGGGAACGGCGGGAGGCTTGGGAGCCTGCTTGATGGAAATCAGCTCGACGTCGAAAACGAGCATACCGCCGGGGCCGCCGCCGCCGGGGTTTTCACCGTAGGCAAGATTGCCCGGGATCCAGAAGCGGCGCTTTTCACCCTCGACCATCAGTTGGACGCCTTCGGTCCAGCCCTTGATCACGCCGTTGAGCGGGAAGCTCGTTGGCTGGCCGCGATTGACGGAGCTGTCGAAGAGTTTGCCGTCGGTGGTCCAGCCGGAGTAATGCACGGTGACGGTGTCGGCGGCGGCGGGATGCTGGTCGCCTTTGCCAGCCTGGAGGACTTTCGAGGCGAGGCCGGATGCGGTTTTGGCGGCATCGGCGGGTGGGGCTGCTACGTCGGATGGAGTTTCAGGCATGGTAGGTTGGGCGTGGACGGTGGCTGAGATGGCAAGGACCAACCCGGCCGCTGTCGGAATCATGGCTCGCAAGGATTTCGTTAGGAAATTCATCCGCGCAAGCTCCACACATCGGGCAACTCTGTCAATCCCGGGAATTGGAGGAATTGCCCGTCCGTTGCCTCGATTGCGGGCGACGGTTGAGATTGCCCTCACTTGCGCGGGCGGCCCTTTTTCCCGGTGGGGTATTTCACGGCCTTCATCGGCGGGGCAGGGGAGTCGTGTTTCAACGCCGCGATCTGGTCCCGCAGATGGGCCGCGCGCTCGAATTCCAAGCGCGACGAGGCTTCGCGCATTTCTTCGGTTAGCTCGGCGATGACCCGCAGCTTGTCGTAAACTCCTACGTCCTCGGCGACCAGCGAGCTGTTCAGCTTGTCTGCGTGTTCCTTCGCATGTTCGTGGGTGTGAAGGCTGTGTTGCAGCGCCCGCTTTACGCTTTGCGGGGTGATCCCGTGTTGCTCATTGTGCGCCTGCTGGCGGGCGCGGCGGTATCCGGTGATGTCGATGAGCGCCTGGATCGAGTCGGTGACCTTGTCGCAAAACAACACGCACTCGCCGCCGATGTGGCGCGCGGCCCGGCCCGCCGTCTGGATCATCGAAGTCTCATTGCGCAGGAAGCCTTCCTTGTCCGCGTCGAGGATGCACACCAGCGAGACTTCCGGTAAATCCAGCCCTTCCCGCAGCAGGTTGATGCCTATCAGGATGTCAAACGTCGCCGCCCGCAACTGCCGCAAGATTTCCACCCGCTCCACCGCGTCGATGTCCGAGTGCAGGTAGCGGCATTTGAGCCCGGTGCCCTGCAAATACTCCGCCAGATCCTCCGCCGTCTTCTTCGTTAGAGTCGTCACCAGCACCCGTTCGTGGCGCTCGACGCGCTGGCGGCAGAGCTCGATCGTCTCGTCGATCTGGCGCTTGAGCGGCCGCAGGATCAGCACCGGATCGAGCAACCCGGTGGGCCGGATGATCTGCTCCACCACCAGCGGCGTGCCGCGCCGCGTCGGGTCGAATTTCTCCACGGCCTCGTCGTTTCCGCTAGGCTTGACCTTGATTTTCTTGAAATCGAAAAGCGGCTCGTTGCCGTTTCCCGTATTGGCCTTCACCGGGATGAAGGTCTTGTTTTCCGGCCGCGAGTTGACGATTTCGAACGGCCCCGGCGTCGCCGAAACATAGACCCGCTGGCCGGTCATTTGCATGAACTCCTCGAAGCGCAGCGGCCGGTTATCCAGCGCGCTCGGCAGCCGGAACCCGTGCTCCACTAGCACCGTCTTGCGGCTCTTGTCGCCCTCGTACATCCCGCCCACCTGCGGAATCGTCGCGTGGCTTTCATCGACTAACAGCAGGAAATCCCGCGGGAAGAAATCCAGCAGCGTGTAGGGCCGCGCACCCGGCTCGCGGCCGGTGATGTGGCGCGAGTAGTTCTCGATACCCTGGCAGAATCCCATCTCCGCCATCATTTCCAAATCATAGTCCGTCCGCATCCGCAGCCGCTGCGCCTCGATCAATTTCCCCTCCTTCTCGAACTTCGCCACCTGCTCGTTCGCCTCTTGGCGGATCGCCAGTGTCGCCCGCTTCATCTTGTCGCCGGGTGTCACGAACTGCTTCGCCGGGAAGAATGTGTGCGTCTCCAGCCGCTCGATCGCATGGCCTGTTAGCGTGTGGATGCTCGTGATGCGTTCCACCTCGTCATCGAAAAACTCCACCCGGATCGCCGTCTCGTCGAGATACGCCGGATGGACTTCCACCACATCCCCGCGCACCCGGAATTTCCCGCGGCCGAAGGCGATGTCGTTGCGCTCGAACATCATCCCCACCAGCGAATTCAGAAACTCTTCGCGCGTCAGCTTCTGCCCGACCCACACCGGCACTATCATGTTCGCGTAGTCCTCCGGCGAGCCCAAGCCGTAGATGCACGACACCGACGCCACCACGATCGTGTCCTGCCTGGTCAGCAAGGAGCCCATCGTGCTCAGCCGCAGCCGCTCGATCTCGTCGTTGATCGACGAATCCTTCTCGATGTAAGTGTCGCTGCGCGGGATGTAGGCTTCCGGCTGATAGTAATCGAAGTAAGAAACGAAATACTCCACCGCGTTGTGCGGGAAAAAGTTTTTGAACTCCGAGTAAAGCTGCGCCGCCAGCGTCTTGTTGTGGCTCATGATCAACGTCGGCTTGCCGAAGTTCCGGATCAGGTTCGCCATCGTGAACGTCTTCCCCGAGCCGGTCACTCCCAGCAAGGTCTGGTGATGATTTCCCGCCGCCAGCGATTTCGTGAGCTTGGCAATCGCCTGCGCCTGATCCCCCTCAGGCTGGTAGTCACTCTCAAGTCGAAACGGCATCCGGGCGGAGCCATAAACCCGGATCGCTCGTCCCGCAAGAGCTGCGGAGTCCCAAGTCCTAGGGCTGACGCATCAAATTTTCCAATCTTTTTGATGCGTCGGCCCTGCGCGGACCCCGGCCAGCGACAATCCCGCTTGGCGGAGGTTTGCAAACGGTCCTGACCTGTGAAGTTCTTAGGCTCCGCGCCAGCTCGCCCGGCGGGAAGCAATCGAGAAAGAAGTTCGTCACGATCAAATCGAACTGTCCTCGTGGTGCTTCCCATTCCAATAAATCCGCCAGCACGAACTCCACCCGCTCCGGGTCCGCCTTGCGCCCCGAAATATCTAACATTCGCTGACTCGAATCCACCACCACGATCTTGGCTTCGGGAAACCGCTTGGCGCATTCCGGCAGAATTCGCCCGTGCCCTTCGCCCGCCAGCAGCACGTTGCGCGGCACCGGGATTTCTCTCAGAAACGCCACTCGGCACCGCTGCAACTTGCCACCGGCGGTGAGCCCTTCCATCGCCCGATAGTAGGGTGCCAGTCGGTCGCAGTTCACGGGCTAACGAGTGCCTTCGTAAACGGTCACGACGCCCAGCGTGAGCGGACTGCAACGGGTTTTGCCGAAACCGCAGGATTCCAACAGCCCGGTCATCGCCGCGCCGGAAGGAAACGCTTCGATGGAGCCGCCGAGGTATTCGTAGGCATCTTGCTGGCCGGTGAGCCAGCCGGCCAGGTGCGGCAGGACGTGGTGAAGATACCAGCGGTAAGGGCCGCGCATGATCCCGTTAGGCAACGAGAAATCGAGGATCACCAGACGGCCGCCGGGCTTGAGCACCCGCTGCATTTCGCGCAGCGCGGCGGGGTAGTCGGCCATGTTGCGCAGGCCGAAGGCGACGGTGACCACGTCGAATTCCTGGTCCGTGAAGGGGAGTTTGAGCGCGTCGGCGACGATGGTTTTGGCGATGCCGCGGCTGGCGGCGTGGGCGAGCATTTCCGCGCAGAAATCCGAGGCAATGACCTCGCATTGCGGGCATTGGTGCTGGATTTCCAATGCCAGATCGCCGGTGCCGCTGGCAACGTCCAGCAGCTTGGCGGGCTGCCATTGTTTGATGCGGGCGGTGACGACCTTGCGCCACCAGATGTCCATGCCGCAGCTCAGGACGTGGTTGGTGAGTACGTAGCGATCGGCGATTCGGGCGAAGGCATCATGGACGTAAACGGCGTCGGGCATGGGGGATGGGTAGAGCGGATAAGGTTTGCGGCAAGGGTGAAGTGGATTCTGGAGGGGAGGATTGGCGGTGCGAGACGCCGCAACCACATGTTACAGCCACTTCATTTTCTTGAAGAGGATCAACTGGACCACGGCGATGATGGCCATGATGATCATGAGTCCGATGTAGCCGTGGGGCTGATAGAGTTCCGGCATGTTGAGCGGGAGTTTTTCGCCCGATGGCGACTCGGGGGCGAAGTTCATGCCGTAAACGCCGACGAGGAAGGTCAGCGGGATGAAGATGGAAGTGATGACGGTGAGCACCCGCATGACCTCATTGGTGCGGAGTCCGACGCTGGAGTGATAGAGTTCCATCAGCCCGGCGGTGAGTTCCTTGTAGCTTTCCACCAGGTCCATCAGTTGGACGGTGTGGTCGTAGCAGTCGCGCAGGAAAACCTTGGTCGGGGTGGTGACGTAGCCGGAGGTGTCGTGGAGCAGCGAGTTGACCACATCGCGCAGCGGCCAGACGAAGCGGCGGAGTTGGGAGAGGTTGCGCTTGTATTCGTGGAGCGTCATCACCATTTCCCGGGAGGGCCGTTCGAGCAGGTCGTCTTCGAGTTCCTCGATGGCATTGCCGAGAGTTTCGAGCACGGGGTAATAGTGGTCGATGATCGAGTCCAACAAGGCGTAGGCGAGATAGTCGGTCCTAGCCTTGCGGATCGTGCCGTGGCCGGAGCGGATGCGTTCGCGGACGGGGTCGAACACATCGAACTCGGCTTCCTCCTGGACGGTGATGAGGAAATTCTTGCCGAGGAACAAGCTGACCTGTTCGCCGCAGATGGCGGCCCCTTTGTCCTGATAGACCATCTGCGCGACGATGAACAGATAGTCGGGAAAGGCCTCGGTTTTCGGGCGCTGGCCGGTGTCCAGGACATCTTCGAGGGCGAGCGGGTGGAGGTTGAATTGTTCGCCCACGGTCTTGAGGGCCTCGACATCGCCGAGACCGTCGATGTTGATCCAGGTGACCCCGCGGCGGTGGAGTTGCGGGCCGAGTTCGGCGAGGTCGGTGATTTCACGCTCCTCGAAATGATCCTTGTCATACTCGATGAGATGGATGGTCGGGCGGACCACCTTGCCATCGACGAGATGGGGAATCAGTGTCGCCGGGGATGAACCGGGAGAGGAGTGGCGGGTCTTGAACATGGGGGCGTTAGATAGGGTCAAGTGTTCATAACAAGCTACCATGGAGGACGACTCCCGCCACCGCGAAGTAAATCACCAGCCCGGTGACGTCCACCAGGGTGGCCACGAACGGCGCGGACGAGGTGGCCGGATCGAGCCCGAGCCGCTTGAGCAGGAATGGCAGCATCGAGCCGGAAAGCGTTCCCCACAGCACGACGCCGATCAGCGAAATCCCCACAGTGATCGCGATCAGAGGCCAGTGCTCGCCATAGGTCCTTGGGAAAAAAACCGACCAGGTGGCGATCCGTAACGTCCCGATGGCGGCGAGAATCAGCCCGAGAATCACACCTGATAGAATTTCCCGCCGCATCACGCTCCACCAATCCTTGAGGCGCACTTCACCGATCGCCATCGCCCGGATGATCAGAGTCGCCGCTTGCGAGCCGCTGTTGCCGCCGCTTGAAATGATCAGCGGCACGAACATCGCCAGCACCACAGCCTTGGAAATCTCGTCCTGGAAATGGCCCATCGCGGTGGCGGTTAGCATTTCCCCGAGGAACAGCACCACCAGCCAGGTGGCGCGTTTGCGGATCAAGCGACCTAACGAAATATCCATGTATGGCTCATCGAGCTGCTCCATACCCCCGATCTTGTGGATGTCTTCGGTGGCCTCTTCTTCCGCCACGTCGAGGATGTCATCGACCGTGACGATGCCGACAAGTCCGCCGTGACGGTCGATGACCGGCAGCACCGTGCGGTCGTATTTGCGGAACGCGGCCACGGCGGTTTCCTGGTCATCCGTGGCGTGAAGGGCGGTGAAAACGCCATCGCGCAGCTCGCTGACCGTTTTGTCTAACGGCCGCAGCAGGAACTCGCGGATGCGGACATCGTCGAGCAGCTTGCCGTGGTCATCGACCACATAGAGTACGTTGAGTGTCTCGCGGTCGCTGCCGTGCTGGCGGATGTGATCGAGGACTTGCTTCACCGTCCACGCGTCGCGGATGGTGAGGTATTCGGAAGTCATCAAACGGCCGATGCTGTCCTCGGGATAGTCTAGCAGCTTCAGCGCCACCAGCCGCTCGCCGGGCGACAGGAAACCCACCAGCCGCGCGCAAACCTGGGTGGGAAGTTCTTCCAACAGCGCGGTCCGGTCGTCCTGCGCCATGGCATCGAGGATCTTCGCTGCCTCCTCGTTGCCCAGCGCATGCAGCAATTTTTCCTGCGACTCCAGCGGCAGATACTCGAACATCTCCGCCGCCTTGTCGGTGGGCAGTAAACGGAACAACACCGCCTGTTCGACGGCCGACAACTCCTCCATCGCCTCGACCGCGTCCGCCGGTGGCAAGCCTGCGAGCGCCGCTTTCATTCCCACGAAATCGCGATCGCGGAGAAGCTCTGCAAGGTTGGGCGCAGGGTGATTCGTTGTCATGGCAGATCGCGGGCGCGGCAGTCTTGGGGACAATTCGCGGTGCGTCCAGCCTCGGGAGCAACGAATGTGGCGGCGCGCAACGGCACTTCAGCCGTTCTCCGCCGGCGTCTTCTTTTCGAGAATGGTTCTCGCCGCCACCAGCTTCTCCATCTGCTCTGCGGAAACCGTCGGGTATTCCAGTTTGAGATTGTTGATGGCGGCCACGATGATCTCGGCGACCAGCGCGCGGGCGAACGGTTTGCGGTCGGCGGGGATGATATACCAAGGCGCCTTCTTGGTGCTCGTCGCGCTCAGCGCGTCCTCGTAGGCTTTCTGATAGTCCTTCCACAGCTCGCGATCCGGCAGGTCGGTTTCGGAAAACTTCCATTGCTTCTTCGGGTCGTTCAGCCGTTCGAGGAAGCGCTTCTTCTGTTCGTTTTTCGAAAGGTGGAGGAAGAACTTGATGACCACCGTGCCGTTGCGGACGAGGTGTTTTTCGAAGTTGTTGATGTCCTCATAGCGCTTCTCCCAGAACTTCTTGTCGGGGATGCCGAACTGCGTTTGATCGATCCACTCCGGGTGGACTTTGACAACCAGCACGTCTTCGTAGTAGGAGCGGTTGAAGATCCCGATGCGGCCGCGTTCGGGCAGGGCCTTCATGCAGCGCCAGAGGAAATTGTGATCGAGTTCCTCGGCCGAGGGTTGCTTGAAACTGAAAACCTGGCAGCCCTGCGGATTCACGCCGGACATCACATGGCGGATTGTCCCGTCCTTGCCGGCGGCATCCATCGCTTGGAAAATCAACAGCACCGAGCGGCTGTCGCTCGCGTAGAGCAACTCCTGCGCCGCGTCGAGACCGGCGCGGGTTTCCTCTAGGATCTTCTCCGACTGTTCCTTGTGGGTGTAGTCGCCGAGTTTCTTAGCCTCGTCGGTCTGGGTCCAGTCGGTGGGATAGTCCTTCAAGTTCACGTTTGAGCCGGGCTTGACGAGGAATTGGTCGATGATGGATTGCGGGATCATGGGAGAGGTGGATGGTTGAGAGCGGAAAGGAAGCTGAGGCAGTGACTTCGTCTGCCTTCTTCACTATCAACTTTCACCATCCACCATCAACCAGCTAATTTTTCAGCTTCCGGGGACTCATCGGACGCGTCGGCTTTTTGCCCGTCGCGAAAAGACTGGAAGTTTTTGACCGGGAAGTCGATAACCACGGCTCAAAACCGGATTCAAATGCACCTCAGTCTCAAATCCAGCCATGCCCCGCGTCCTATTGGTTGAAGATGAACCGGCGATCGCCGACACGCTGGTGTACGCGCTCGGAACCGAGTGTTTCGCGGTCACCCATGCCTTGACCGGCGCGGATGCCTTGGCGGTGGCGGAGCGGGAAACCTTCGACTTCGCCATCCTCGACATCGGCCTGCCCGACATGACCGGGCTCGACGTCTGCCGCCGCTTGCGCGAAACGTCATCCATTCCCGTGCTGTTTCTAACCGCCCGCGCTGGCGAGGTGGACCGCATCCTGGGCCTGGAGCTCGGCGGCGACGACTACGTCACCAAACCGTTTTCCCCCCGGGAAATCGTCGCTCGCGTCCGGGCGATCCTGCGCCGTTCGCAAGCCCAGGCTCCCTTGCCGCAGGCCAATCCGCCGTCCGGACGCAGCAAAACCCTCCACCACGACACTTCCGCGATGCGCATCCACTGCCATGGCGAGCCGCTCGATCTAACCGCCTACGAATACAAACTGCTGCTCGTCCTGCTGGAAAAGCCCGGCCGGGTGTTCACCCGCGACCAACTCCTCGACCACGCCTGGCAGGACCCCGGTGCCGTCACCGACCGGACGATCGACGCCCACATCAAGTCGATCCGCGCCAAGCTGCGGGCCGTCCGTGTGGGAGCCGAGGACTTGATCCAAACCCGCCGCGGTCTGGGCTATCTTCTCGCTCTCTCGTCCTCATAGCTCATCTCTCATAGCTCGCAGCTCCTCATGCGTTTCACCCGGGTCACCTTGTTTTTCATCGCGTTCATCATCACGCTCGGGTTCTATCAGCTTGCCCTCCATTTCCTGTCCGAGGTCGAGCCGCAGACCTTCCAGGCCACCGAGGAGGTCATGGTGGACACCGCGAACCTGTTGGCGGAAATTGTCGCGAAGGACGTCCACGAGCATGATTTCACGGCCGACCAACTCCGCCAGGCATTCGCCGGTGCCCACGGGCGGGTGCTCCAGGCCCGGATCTTCGAACACATGAAGCGCAGTGTCGGGATCCACGCCTACCTGACCGACGCCAAAGGCATCGTGATATTCGATTCGGACGCAGGCCGCCGCGAGGGCCAGGATCTATCCAAGAAAATCGACGTGGCGCGAACCTTGTCCGGGGTTTACGGCGCACGCAGCAGCCGCGACCACGAGGAAGACAGCACCACTTCCGTGCTCTATGTCGGCGCTCCCGTGGGAGATCCCATGAAGCCGGATGGAGTCCTAACGGTTTACAAGCCCCAGGCCGATGTCCTGCCGCTGGTCCGCGAACGGCGGCGCATCATCTACACCGCCTGTGGGCTGATCGGCGGCGGGATTTTGTTTCTCATCGGGGCCGTGTTCCTGTGGTTGTTCCATCCCATCGGGAAAATCACCGAATACGCCCGCGCCATCGAACGCGGGGAACGACCGCCCAAGCCGAAGATCGGGATCGGCCGCGAGGTCAACACCCTAGCCCACGCCCTCGACTCGATGCGCGCCGTGCTCGAAGGCCGCCGCTATGCCGAGCGCTACATCCAGACTCTAACGCACGAGATGAAAAGCCCGCTTGCCGCCATCCGCGGCGCGGCGGAATTGTTGGATGAGGAAATGCCGGTCGAGGACCGCAAGCGGTTCATCGAAAACATTCGCGCCGAAACAGCCCGCAGCGAGCGGCTGATCAATCGCTTGCTGGAACTCGCCGCCATCGAAGGCCGCGCCAGCTTGGAGAAGCCCGAGGAACTCGACTTCCACGCGATCGTCGCCCGCGCCATCGACCAAGCGCGCCCGCTCGCTGAGGTCGCTGGCGTGGTGCTGGAGGACACCGCCGCCGCCGCGCCGGTTATGCTCCGTGGGGACGCATTCATCCTCCGCGCGGCGGTGACGAATCTGTTGGAAAACGCCATCGATTTCTCGCCGCAAGGCAGCAAGGTGGAAATCGCGGTCCATGCCACCGCCGACAATGTCATTCTAACCATCCGCGACCACGGCCCGGGCGTCCCGGACTACGCGCGGGAAAAAATCTTCGAGCGCTTCTACTCGTTGCGGCACCACGCAGCGAAGCGCAAGGGCACCGGCCTCGGCCTGACGCTCGTTAGGGAAACTGCGGAACTCCACGGCGGCACGAGCACGCTGGAGCCTGCCGAGGGTGGCGGGACGGTGGCGAAGCTCACGCTGCCGCTCGGGTGATTTGGAGCGCGGCGAAGGTGGCGGCGATCACAGTTTGCCCGCCATCCCGCCACTATTTCAAATGGAAAAGCGAACGCTCTAAACCTATCAATTGGCAATTCACCAATGAAAACGTCAGGATACGGGTGCCAGAGCGATTGCTTTGCTCACACCGGGGAAGTTGCCACAAGACCGGCGCTGGACCAAGGGGCAATTCGGGGTCCAACGGGTTGGTCTTTTAGCGGTTCACGAGCCCGGCAAACTCCTTGCGGCCGGCCCACAGGAGGTAGGCACCTAGCAGGCAGATGACGATCAACGACGGATCGCGCAGGGTTGCGGGTCCGGTGATGAAGGCATGGAACGCGAGGATGTTCACGATGATCGGGCCAAGGACGAGCAGGCCGAAGTTGCGGGTCCGCGGAATGGCCACGAGGATGCCGCCCGTGACCTCCAAGATCTTGATGAACGTGAAGTAACCGGTCGGGCCGAAAGCGGCGATGAAGTGGGCGGCGGGCGTGCCTTCCGGCGGTGGCGGCATTTCGACGAGTTCGAAAAGCACGACGACGCCGGACGCGATGAATAAAAGGCCGAGCAGGCCGCCTGCGATGTTGGTTAGGTATTTCATAAGAGTGGGGGTGGATTTGGTTTGAGCAATCATCCTGAAATGTTGGTTCAGGGTTTCACCGGCTTCTTAACCTTGCTGACCAGCAGGCTCTTGCCGGTCATCTGCTTGGGTTGGGCCACGCCTAACATTTCCAAGAGGGTCGGTGCCACGTCTGCTAGGATGCCGTCTCTCACGGTATAGTCTGCGGCGTCGGCGGCGACGTAAAAGATGTGGACGAGGTTGGTGGTGTGCGCAGTGTTAGGCGAGCCGTCGGCATTGCGCATGAACTCGCAGTTGCCGTGGTCGGCGGTGATGAGCAGCTTGCCGCCGAGGCGCAGAGTTTCTTGGACAATGGTTTTCACGTCGGCATCGATGACTTCACAGGCTTTCACCGCAGCCTCGACCACGCCAGTGTGGCCGACCATGTCGGGGTTGGCGAAGTTGAGGATGACCATGTCGTAGTCCTTGAGCTTGGCGAGGACGGTATCGGTGACCTGCCCGGCGCTCATTTCCGGCTTGAAATCATAGGTCGGCACGTCCTTGGGCGATGGAATGATGACGCGGTCCTCGCCCTGATAGGCGACTTCCTCGCCGCCATTGAAGAAGTAGGTGACGTGCGGGTACTTCTCGGTTTCGGCGATGCGCATCTGAGTCAAGCCGGCGTCAGAGACGGTTTGGCCGAGGACCATATCGAGCGTCTGCGCGGAGAAGATTTCCGGGCAATCGTATTTCTCGTCATACTGGGTGAGGGTGACGAAATGAATCTTCGGCGTGACCTCGCGGTCGAAGCCATCGAAGGCTGGATAGAGAAATGCTTCTGATAGTTCGCGCGCGCGGTCGGAGCGGAAGTTGAAGAACAGGACCACATCGCCATCGCTGACACGCTGGGTGTCCGGCTCATTGAAGATCATCGGCGGCATGAACTCGTCAGTCTTGTCGAGGCGGTAGTAGTCGGCGACGGCCTCGCTCGCGAGTACGTCGCGCTTCTCGCCTTTTCCTAACACGATGGCATCCCACGCCAGCTTCACCCGGTCCCAGCGCTTGTCACGGTCCATGGCGAAATAGCGCCCGATCACCGTGGCGACGTGGGCACCGCACTTGGCGGCCTCGTCCTCGACCTTTGCTAGATAGGCTTGGCCGCCGGTCGGGGACGTGTCACGACCATCGGTGATGGCGTGGATGAAGATGTTTTTTACGCCAGCTTTTTTCGCCAACTTCACCATCGCGATGAGCTGGTCTTGGTGGCTGTGGACGCCGCCATCCGAAACGAGGCCGATGAAATGCAGGCGACTGGTCTTGGCCTTTTCAAGCGCTTCGGCGAAGACGGGATTCTTCGCGAGCGTCCCTTCTTCGATGGCCTTGTTGATGCGGGTGAGGTCCTGATAGACGATCCGCCCGGCTCCAAGGTTCAGGTGGCCGACTTCGGAATTTCCCATCTGCCCGGGAGGCAGTCCGACGTCGAGACCGGAGGCGCTGAGGAAACCCTTTGGGTATTTCGCGAACATCACTTCGTGAAAAGGAGTCTTCGCAAGCAGGGTCGCGTTGCCGTCTTTGACAGCGGTTTCTTTCCCGCCGGGATTCACGCCCCAGCCGTCGCGAATGATGAGCACTACAGGTTTCTTGGCCATTTCGACGGGGATTTACCCCTGCGCGCCGATGCGGGCAAGCCTTGAAAGGTTTTTACTCCATTCGGTCCTGGATTTTTCAAACCAGATTTCAACCTCCAGGATCCCGTTCGTGCGTTGCCCATGACACTACCACCAAACCTCGGATCACTCCGGCTTGGCGAGCCGGATGATTTTGGCTGAGCGTTCCTATAAAACTCTGGCAATGAAGAGCAACCAACTACCAGGAATTCTGATTTCAGCGGCAAATACAACCCTGTGATCCAGTCGTGTGAGTGGGAGAAAATCCGATTTACGCTCCGGCCCGCAGCCTACGACTGAGGAGCTGTAAATCCTCGCCGCAGGCGAAAACGAGCAGCAGCGCATCAGTCGCGACCTCCACGACAGCCTGGGGCCGCAACTCGTCGCCATCCGTTATGCCGCCACTTTCCTAGCCGACGAACTCCGCCAGCGCGACCACCCGGCAGCGGCCAAGGCCGACCAGATTGGCGCGATGGCGAGCGAAGCCGTCGCCATTGCCCGCGATCTCGCCTGCGGGATTTTCCCCGTGCAACTCCACGGACTCGGTCTGGCACTGGCGCTGGAGGAACTCGCCGACACCACCTCCCGCCAGACCGACATGGCCGTTTCCTTTGCTGAAACCGGCGACACCCGGCCCACCGACCCGGCGGATGACCTGCACCTTTACCGGATTGCCCAGGAGGCCTTGAGCAACGCCGCGAAACACGGAACCGCCCGCCATGTCACCATCGTCTTGCCCCACAGCGATCACGCGCTGCGCCTATTCGCCAACCCGAGGCCTTGTGGCCGTGCGGTTCTAGCCCTCGCGGACAATCGTTGGCACTTGTTGGACGGATTGACCTCCTCCCGTGGTTCCTCTTCCTGCCGCCCTTCGTTCCACCGGTCGTTACCCGGCTTCGTTCCATAGTCCCGGACTTTTCCGGCTTTGGTTTTCCCATGGCTTGCTTGCGCTACTTTGACGGCTCTGACTGCTGCCGGGCACCCTGCGGTGTCCTGCCCCGGCAGCTCTCCTGCGTTCACACCAACTCCCTTGCCTGACAAACTGTCACCAACCACCCCGACATTTCCCCCGGCGGCCAACGCATATTTTGTTCCACTTGCTCGTCCCTGGGGGAAAATGACAAACACTGATTTCAAGTCCGGTTTCCCGAGCGAGTTGCTGCAACGCGACTTTCCACAACCTCACCCGGCTTCCATTGCTGCCGCCACCATCGGCAGTGATCAGTAAGCGGGTCGCTTTCGGATAGAGAGGCTTGCCCATTTCCCGCCACCATCGGCGCAAGGTTTCCACCGCGAATTCCGCCGTGTCATGGTCGATTGGCGTCATCACCTGCGGCGAGTTCCCGAATTCCCCGTTTCTGTGGGCTCTGGCTTCGTAAGTAGTTGGAAATGAATGGAAGTACGAGGACTGGGACTCGAACCCAGGACCAATTGATTAAAAGCCAACTGCTCTACCAACTGAGCTATCCTCGCCTTCATTTCCCGCGTGCGGGGGCGGGACAATTAGGAGCAGATTCCGGGCTTGGCAAGCTGATTTTCGGAACAAATCCTGGTTTTCCTGATTTTCCGAGATTGGCGGCTGTGGGAGGGATGGGATGACGGTCTAACAATAATGCGCCGAATGCGGGTTCGCGCCCGACGGAGGGGTAGGTCTCGCGGCGTCACCAACTTCGTGCGTTGTTATCGTTGGTGGACAAACCATAGTGCATGGCTCGTCCGATTCGTTTTCTGTATCCAAGTGCGATTTACCATGTGATGGCGCGTGGCGACGGGGGCAAGACGGGCGTAAGTCGCGTGGCTCGAAGCAAGGGCCGCCAACGACGCCAGAAAGATCGATGAAGAGGCGACGACGGCGGCGATCCGGCGCGGGTGGTATCTCGGCAAGGAAACATTCAGGGACCGGCTTCTAAAGGTTCTGGACAAGGCTACGCAGCCCGTCGGCGGCAACCGCAACCGGACCAGCGGAGCCTTGCGTGAACATGGGGAGAAGGAAGCGGAGCGGATCGTGCGGCGGTCATTGAAATCCCTGCTGTCGTAGGTCTGGGCTTCTGTGGCGGTTCGATGGTGCTGTCGAGCATCTCGCGACAATGTTTGCATTTGATGGCTGCCTCCTGAATGTCCTCTGCACAGTATGGGCATTTTTTCATGGTTATGCGTGCTCTTTAATTGGAACTTCCATGATCGAAGTTGCCTGGCCTCTTCAAAAAGTCGGCATCGCCTTGCCATCCAATGACGCCAAGGACTTCGAGAAGAATAGTTGGGCCATCCTCTCTCTTGAAAATCTCGACGCTGCCGCAATCGAAACACTCCTCAACCCCAAAGCCTGAATTCCATGAATGCCATCAAGCCCGCTGTTTCTATCGGCGACTCATTCCTCAAGTCGATGTTCGCGTTGCCGGACCACATCATGAAGAAGGTTCGGGAAACGATTACCAAATTCCAGCATGATCCGACCTCACCCGGTCTCAATTATGAGAAAACCAACCGTTTTGAAATAAGCGGATAAAAAACAGATCTGCCGAGTCAACTTTCTTTGCCATAGTTTGGTGTTTCAGTTAATCACAGCCCCATCGCCCGATTCAGCGGAATCCCAAACGTCTTGTGGATCGGGCGGTTGGCTTCGTCGGAGGCGGGCCAGAGGGCGTCGGCGGAGTGCTGGATGGCGACGCGGCGGCGGTTGATGGAGTTGAGGAGGGTGTCGCGGTCGATGCGGGAGGATTTCATGGGTCAAAGTTTCAGTTGCCGATTTCCTTCAGCACCTCGTCAAGAGACCGGGTGGGTTCGGCGCGGGCGGTGGATTTTTCCTCGCGCAGGGTGCGGAGGTCTTCGTAGTTCTCGATTTCCTCCTGCATTTGCAGGAACTCCTCGTAGGGAAGAACGACGAATTCCTTGCGTCCGTCTTTTTCGATGATTTGCGGGTGGATGCTCATGGCGGTTTCAGCGGTAGGATTCCCTTCGATGGAGGATACGGTAAACAATGACCTGGTCACCCGCGATCTCAAAAAGCGCCCGATAATCGCCCGCCCGCGGTCCGACGGCGCGAGACCTTTGAGGTTCTTCTCGGCCTTCGGTTTGAGTTCGATGCGGTATTTCACGGAGGAGGGATGCGGAACTCAGGCGGCGGAGATGATGGATTGGGCGGGCTGGATGCCGGAGACGAGTTGCTTGCGTTTGCGGGCAAGGGCGCGGAAGTCGCAATCCACCTGGATGCCGTGCCAGAAGGTGTCGGACTGGCCGAAGAAGATGCCGAAGCGGATGGACATGGCCGGAGTGATGCTCCGCTTGCCCAGCACGATCTCATTGATCGCCCGCGGCGGCACGCCGATGGCGCGGGCCATGGCGTTCTGCGAGATGCCCATGGGTTGGAGCAATTCCTCCAACAGGATCTCGCCGAGGGTGATGGGAGTTTTCATGGCGGGGTGGTGGTGTCGGACATGTTGTTTTTTTGTGAATCGAACCTCCATCTGCTAGAGGGTGGCACTCCGGAATGCACGGTTTTTCGTGGGTCGGGTGAACATACTTGGAGCATTCGACCCCGGTAGCGGGTCGCAGGGATCGCGGTTGTCCGTGATGCATCCACCCTTTCCGGCACGCATTTCAGGGTGCGGGTATTTTGAAAACCGTGACCCGGGGTGGTCGTCGCTACCGCTCCTCGACCCCGGGCTATCGTCTGTTATCCCTATCGGGATAGGGAAGACCGTCGGTGTGGTTTGAAAGGCCGACCGCCCGGCGGAAGGCGGGAAACCGCAGGAAAACGGAGCGGCTGAAAGCCAGCGCTCCGTAATTAACGCTCTGCGGTCGAGGTCGGTCCCTGCCTACATCCTTACGGCTCCTCGACGCCGTCCTGGATCACCTCGTCATCCTTCACCGGAATGGCACGGATGGCTCGCGGCTTGTCGGGCGGGGCATTTTCCAGCGGGTCTTCGGTCATTTCTTCCCGGCCCGAATCCAACGGCTCGACCGGAAGTGCTTTCAGAGGACCCTCCACTTTCCGCGCGACGGGTGGCGTGGCTCCGTCCAAATCCGTTGGAACAGCGTCCGGCTCGCCATTCACCTTGGGCGTCGCGCTTTCGTCGATGACGATGAGTGCCTTCTTCGGCGGGGCGATGTCGTCCTTGATGTCGTCCTTGATGCCTTCGAAAAACTTTTTCACCATCGGTGCGGCCATGCGCCCGCCGGAGACGGTTTCGCCGGGGCGGCCTTCATAGAGGACGGCGAAGGAATAGCGTGGATTGTCGTGAGGGAGGTAGCCGGCGAACCAGGCGAGACGTTGGTTTTTCGCGGGTGGCCCCCATTGCGCGGTGCCGGTTTTACCGCAAAGCTCGGTGTAGCTGAGACCCGCAGCGTGACCCGTGCCGCCGTCCGAGTTGACCACGTCGCGCATGCCGTCATGGACGACATCCACCGCCTTGGGATCCACGCCGAGCCAGTTTTTCCGCTCGGGAATGGCGGCTTGGACGACGCGCCCGCGGGTGTCCTGAAGCTGGCGGATGAGATGGAGCTTGGGCAAGGCCCCGCCGTTGGCGATGCCGGCCATGGCCTGCGCGACTTGCAGCGGCGAGGCTAACAGACTGCCTTGGCCGATGGACAAATTCGCGGTGTCGCCATTGAGAATCCGCCGGTGTTCGTTTTTGAGCATCCATTCGTCGTTGGGCACCAGCCCCGGGTTCTCGCCGACAAGTGGAAGCCCGGTGGTTTGGCCAAAACCGAGACGGCGGGCAAGATTCAGGAACGCGGACGGCCCGACATCGATGCCAACCTGATAGAACCAGGTATTGCAGGAGCGGGCCAGCGCGCGTTTCACATTGATATCACCCTCGGGGTTTTTGTTCCAGTTGTGGAAGACCACGTTGCCGACGTTGATGGCGGCCGGGCAGTAAATGGTGGAGTTTTCCGTCACCGTGCCATTGTTGAGGGCCGCGAGCGCGATGATCGGTTTGAACGAGGATGCCGGTGGATAAACGGACTGGAAGGCCCGGCCATACAACGGCGCGGACGGATCCTCATTGAGTGCCTTGAAATCCTTTTCATTGATGCCGGGAATGAAATTGTTGAGGTCGAACGATGGCCGCGATGCCATCACCAGCACCTCGCCGGTGACGACGTCGATCACCACGAAGGCCCCGCGGCGGCAGCCGTCGTGGAGCGTGTTTTCGGCGAGTTTCTGCCAGGATAAATTGAGGGTGGTGACCACGGTGCCACCGGGGCGGGGGCGCTTGACTTGCTCCTCCAGCAGTTTGTTGCCGCTCTCGTCGAACAGCAGCCGCTTCATGCCGGGTTCACCGGTGAGCTGGGTGTTGAAGATTTTTTCCAAGCCGGCGCGCCCTTCGGATTCCTCCCACAACGGCTCGTTGAAATTGATCGGGCCGGTGGGCAATTTCCCGACGCTGCCGGAGTAGCCGAGGATGTGCGCGGCGAGTTCCCCGTTCGGATAGAACCGGCTGTAGATGGGATGCAGGACCAGACCGGAAGTGAGCTTGGATTCGATGTCGCGGGCAGTCTTCTCGCCGATCTGGCCGGTAACTAACAACGGCAACCAACGCCTGTTCTTATAATGGTCGTAAAGCTCGTCGTCGGTTTTCGGCACCTGGCTTTTGACTAGGAGCTGGAGCGCGTCGAGACGGGCGCGGGCCCAGTTGATGACGAAATCTCGGTCGGCATTTTCAAACTGCCGGAATTGCAGCGCGACCTGATAGGCCACCTTGTTTTGCGCGAGCGGTTCCCCTTCCCGGTCCACGATTTGGCCGCGGGGCGCGGGAATTTTCAGGGTGATCGCCCGCGCGTCCTTGCGGGTGATGATCGCGCCGTCCGCAGCATTGCGGGACGGGGGTGCGCCGACCGGAGCCAGCACCGGGGAATTGTTCGAGGCGATGACCGGAGCGGGAAGATCCTGGCCACAGACCGGCAAAGTCGCGAAACAGGAGACCAGCGAAAGTCGGCGAAAGGACGATGGGCTCAACATGTGGGTCCGCGAAGCCTAGGCCCGGATTCGGCCCAAGGCAACGCTCAATCAGCATGGACTGCGGTGGCACAATGCAGTCCAAGAGCCGCTCTTGTCGCAAGCCGCAAGCCGTGCATGATGGTCGCAATGAGCGATTGGAATTTCATGTCGGTGATCATTCTGGTGGGGGTATTCGTGCTTTGGAAGCTGGAATTCGCCGCCACTTTGCTCAATCTCAAAGCCTTCCCGAGCGTCGTCCCGAAAGCCTTGGAAGGCCTGATGGATGCGGCGAAACTTGACCAGGCCCGAGCCTATCTGCAGGTGAACGCCCGCTTCGGAATCCTCCAGTCCACGGTCTCGCTGGTCGTGCTGCTGGTGTTCTGGTCGATCGGGGGCTTCGCCTGGGTGGACGCTTTGGCTCGTTCGTTCACGCCTTCGCGGTTGGTCGCGGGCTTGATTTTCCTGTCCTTGCTGCTGCTCGGCCAAAGCCTGATTTCCTTGCCGTTTTCCATTTATGACACCTTCGTGATCGAGCAAAAATTTGGCTTCAACCGCTCCACGCCTGCCACCTTTATCCTCGACCGGCTCAAGGGACTGGTCCTCGCCGCCGTCATCGGCCTGCCGCTGATGGCCGCAGTGCTGTGGATTTTCGGCGGCAACGTCGCGCACGCTTGGCTGTGGGCATGGCTCGTGGTCACCGCCTTCCAGCTCGTCCTGACGTATCTGGCACCGTCGTGGATCATGCCGCTGTTCAACAAATTCACGCCGATGCCCGACGGCGAGCTCAAACACGACATCGAAGCACTCGGCGTGAAATGCGGATTTCCTCTCACCGGCGTGTTCGTGATGGACGGCTCGAAGCGCTCGACCAAGGCCAACGCGTTTTTCACCGGCCTCGGCAAGCGCAAGAAGATCGCCCTATTCGACACCCTGGTGGACAAAAGCAGCAAGCCGGAACTGCTCGGCGTGCTCGCCCATGAAATCGGCCATTTCCGCTGCGGCCACATCAAGCAGCGCCTCGCCGTCGGCATCCTCCAGACGGCCGTGATCTTTTTCCTGCTAGGCCTCGCCACTGATCCCGACGGGAAATTCGCCCGCCTGCTGTTCGATGCCTTCGGAGTGAAGGAAATCTCGCCACACGTCGGGCTGGTGCTTTTCAGCATCCTGCTCGAACCTGTTAGCAAGGCGCTCGGAGTGCTCGCCAACGCTTGGTCGCGCCGCCACGAATTCGAGGCAGACGCCTACGCGGCCAACGTCACCGGCGACGCCGCGGCCCTCGGCGACGCCTTGAAAAAAATGTCCGCCGATCACTTGGCCCACCCCTCCCCCGCGCCGCTGCGGGTCTGGCTCGACTACTCGCATCCGCCGTTGGTGCAACGGCTGGAGGCCTTGGCGAAGTGCTGACTCCGGCGGCCTAGATATCCGACCCCTGCATGGGTCGCCACAGCGGCGGACAGCAATAAGACGGCGCGGCAAGCGTGTTGCTCCGCCTGGTTTGCGCGTGACGCGCTCGTCCATTTCTCCGGCATTCTTGATCTTCAAGCGCCGCCCTAGTAAATCCGCCCACGCCACGACTTGATTCCAACCGATGGACTCCGGGCCAATTGTCGTCATGGTTCAATACCTCAGGAATAACACCTTGATGCGGTTCCAACCACCGATGGTTTGGACAACAAAAACACGTTAATAAACCCTTGAACGACATGAAATTCACAGCCCTCTCCAGTCAGGAATCGCTCGCTCCGGAACGCCCCGTTCCCGCAAACCGCAATCCGAAACAAATCACTCCGGAGAAGGCTACCCCCTCGGCTCATCCGCTCTTTCCCTCTCATCAAGTCTTCCTCTGGCTCCCCGGCCTGCCCGGTCCGGAGTTGCCCTTCTGCTCCTGCAATGAAGCGCCTGACACGCTCGCCACGGACGAGATGTCCGCCTTTCCGAACGACACTCTTCATGACAGCGAGGGAAATCTTTATGCGCCGCCCTTTCCCGTCAGCCACCGTACTTTCGTCTCGTGGCACACTCATGTCACGCCAGCCGTCCCGTTCCATCCCGTGCCGATCAAACGCTTTCTCTCGATTGCTGAAATGGAAGAACTTGCCCGGAAAGTGCTGAATGTCTCCGGCGAGCAACTCTCCCGCAACGCCCATCTGCTGAGCATGCTCCGCAACCAATACAAGAGCTACATCCTTTGCTTCCTTGCCCGCATGGGCGTCCTCGAGGGCGTCACTCCCCACCGGAAATAGGGACTGGCTTGGCTACCGGCCCCAAACTTCAAGCGCCCCCCTTATGGTTCCATGATCTGAGACGGCAAGGCTCAGAGCAAGGCGTGCGCATCGAGCATCCAAGCCATGTCAGCGCGAGGCGAGGAAGTCGTCTTCGCTCATGTCCCGGTTTATGAAAACCGGCTTGCCGCGTTCAGCCAGAAGCCCGAGTTGACAGGGATTTCCCGGAGCGCTGATGAAGAACAGGCAAGAACGCCTGTATTCACGTCCTTCCCGAGATTCCCCCGAGCCGCCGCTTGCCCTCCGCCGCTGGGTGGCTAAGGTCGCGCCGCCCGATGTCTGATTCCTTCGTCCACCTTCACCTGCATACCGAATTTTCCCTGCTCGACGGCATGATCCGCATCAAGGATCTAGCCAAACGCGCCAAAGAACTCGGGATGCCGGCGGTGGCGATGACCGACCACGGCAACCTCTACGGCGCGATCAAATTTTACCAAGAGTGCCACAAGGCCGGGGTGAAACCGATCCTCGGCTGCGAAATCTATCTGGCTCCCGGAAAAATGGAGGACAAGAAGGAACTCGCCGGCCGCAAGCGCGCGACCCACATGACGCTGCTCGCCGAGAACAACGAGGGCTGGAACAATCTCAGCAAGCTCGTTTCCAAGGGCAATCTGGAGGGCCTCTACTACGGCAAACCCCGCGTGGACCGCGAGACGTTGCGCGAGTTTTCCAAAGGCATCATCTGTCTAACCGGCTGCATCTCCGGCCCGGTCAACGAATGGTTACGAGCCGGCGACGAAGAGAAGGCCCGCGAAACGTTGGTCGAGATCGTGGACATCTACGGAAGGGACAACACCTATGTCGAGATCCACAACCACGGCCTCGAACCGCAGCGGCTGGTCACCCCTTCCCTGCTCAAGTTCGCCAAGGAAATGGACCTCAAGGTGGTCGCCGCGAATGACGTGCATTTCCTCAACAAATACGACCACGAGGCGCACGACGTGATGATCTGCATCGGCACCGGGCATTTGGTGATCGACGAAAACCGGATGCACTACACGCCGGAAGTCTATTTCAAGACAGCCGAGCAAATGCGCGAGATCTTCGCCGACGTGCCGGGGGCCTGCGACGCGACGCTGGAGATTGCGGAACGTTGCAACGTCACCATCAAACTGGACTCCACCAGTTCTGAAAAATACCCGCAGTTCGGCACGCCCGACGGCAGCCCACGCGAAGAATATTTGATGAAGGTCTGCCGTGACGGCCTAGTGAAACGCTACGGTGCGGAGAAAGCCGCCAGCGCGGAGATCGCAGACCGGCTGAAATACGAGGTCGATACGATCAACCAGTTAGGTTTCGCCTCCTACTTCCTCATCACCGCCGATTTCATCCAGTGGGCGCGCGACAACGATATCCCGGTCGGCCCTGGCCGGGGTTCGGCGGCGGGCTCTCTGGCGTCGTATGCGATGGGCATCACCGACATTTGCCCGATGCGCTTCGGGCTATTGTTCGAACGATTCCTCAACCCGGAGCGCGTCAGCCCGCCCGACGTCGATATCGACTTCTGCCAGAGCCGCCGCGTCGAGGTCATCGACTATGTGCGGAAAAAGTATGGCGAGCGCAGCGTTTCGCATATCATCACCTACGGCAAGTTGGGCGCGAAGAGCGTGCTGCGCGATGTCTGCCGGGTGATGGGAATTTCCTACGGCGAGGGCGACCGGATCGCCAAGCTGATCGAGGCGAAGCCGGACATCAAACTCAAGGACGAGTATGAGGCGAAGCCGGAGTTGAAGGAACTCATCGAAAGCAGTTCCACCTATCAGCAGCTCTGGAGTTATGCCACCAAGCTCGAAGGACTTGCCAGAAACGTCGGCGTCCACGCGGCCGGTGTCGTGATCGGCGACAGGCCGCTCGACGAGCACGTCCCCCTAACCCGAGGCAACGAAGGGGAAGTCGTCACCCAGTATGACATGAAGGCCATCACCGACGTGGGCCTGCTCAAGATGGATTTCCTCGGGTTGAAAAACCTCACCGTCATCCAGGAAGCGGTGCAGCACATCCGCAAGCACACGCCGGAATTCTCCATCGAGACTGTTTCGCTGGAGGATTGGAAAACCTTCGAGCTGCTCAACCGCGGCGAGACGATGGGCGTGTTCCAGCTAGAGTCCGGCGGCATGGTCGAGACCTGCCGCAAGTATGCCATCGAGAAGATCGATGACATCATCGACCTTCTCGCCGTCTATCGGCCGGGTGCCATGCAGTTCATCGACCAGATGCTCGATGTGAAAAAAGGCCGCACCCGCGCGATGTACGAGCATCCGTTGTTGGAACAAGTCTGCGGCGACACTTTCGGCGTGATGATCTATCAGGAGCAGGTCCAAAACGCGGCCAAGGTGCTCGCCGGCTACTCGCTCGGCGGTGCCGACCTTCTGCGCCGCGCGATGGGTAAAAAGGACCCGGTGGAAATGGAGAAGCAGCGGGCGAAATTCGTCGAAGGCGCGGAGAAGACCAACAACATCGGCAAGAAGCTGGCCGACCAGATCTTCGACAAGATCGCGATGTTCGCCGGCTATGGATTCAACAAATCCCACTCCGCCTGTTATGGCCACATTTCCTACTGGACCGCCTATCTGAAAGCGAACCACCCAGTCGAGTTCATGGCGGCGTTGTTGTCTAACGAAATCCACAACACCGACAAGATCGGCGTGTTCGTTTCCGAGTGCCATCGGATGGGATTGGAAATCCTGCCGCCGGACCTCAACGCGTCGCAGCTCCGGTTTTCTCCCGAGGTCACTCTCAATGGCTCGAAAGGCGTCCGCTACGGCCTCGCCGCGATCAAGAACTGCGGCGAAGGCGCGATGGCCATCGCCATCAAGGACCGCGAGAAAAACGGCAAGTTCACCTCGCTCGATGACTTCGCTTCGCGCCTCGATTCCAAGGTGGTGAACAAGCGCATCCTAGAAAATCTAGCAAAAGCCGGAGCGCTCGATTGGACTAAGGAAACCCGCGCGGGAATGTGCGCCCGGCTCGAACAAGTCGTCGCGTCCGCCTCGTCCGCCCAGCGCGACCGTGCGTCCGGCCAGGTTTCCATGTTCGACGCGATGGACTTCGCCGCTCCCGCCAAGACGAAATCGAAGCGCTCGTCCGAGCCAACGGTCGAGGAATGGTCCAAGGACGAACGCCTCGCCCACGAAAAGGAACTGCTAGGTTTCTACGTCACTGGCCACCCGCTCGACAAGTTCCGCAGCGTGATCGATTCGAACAAATACCGTAGGCTCGGACTCATCGACGACCTCGATCTATCCAATCCCCGCGAGCGCTTCCCATTCGCCGGGATGGTGCGGTCGTTGGACGCGAAGACCACCAAAACCGGCAAGCCCTTCGGCGTGCTGGTGCTGGAAGATTTCACCGGCAGCGCGGAAATCATGCTGTGGGGCGAGACCTTCGTCCCCGCCCGCGACGCCGGACTGCTGGAGCCCGGCAAGATCATCAAGCTCAAGGGCAACATCCAGATGGACGACCGCACCGGCGGCCGCCGCATCACCGGCAACGAACTCGGCGAACTCAAGCCGAAGCGCTGCGCAGCCAACGCCAATGGCCCGTTAGAGCTGATGCTGTGGACCACCCGCCACAGCGAGCGCGACCTCATCGAAATCAAGCTGGCGCTCGCCAACCACCCCGGCTCCACGCCGGTCCTCCTGCATTTCCAAAACAGCGCCGGTCGCCGGATCACCGTCGCCGCAGGGGAGTCGTTCAACGTCAAGCGCGACGAGGATTTGGAAGAATCGCTGGGACGCTGGCTGGAAGAGTGACGATTTTTTTGTGCCCTGGAAAATTCGTGCTACGCTGCGCGCATGTTACTCCGAATCATCGTTCCCGCGTTTGTCATGGCTGCCAGCGCTTTCGCCGCCGATCTCACTGAAATCCCTTTCAATGACGCATCCGGCAAGGAGGCCTCGCTCAAGGACTACAAGGGAAAGGTGGTGCTCATCGTCAATCTCGCGTCGAAGTGCGGACTCACGCCGCAATACGAGGGACTCGAAGCACTTTACAAGAAGCACAAGGACGAGGGCTTCGTCGTCCTCGGTTTTCCCTGCAATGACTTCGGAAACCAAGAACCCGGAACCATCGAGGAAATCCAAAAATTCTGCAGGTCGGAATACGACGTCACCTTCCCTGTGATGGATAAGATCAGCGTGAAGGGCGAGAAGCAGCACAAACTTTACGAAGCGCTCACCGGCAAGGACGGCGCCTTTCCCGGCGACGTGCGTTGGAACTTCGGGAAATTCCTCATCGGCAAAGATGGCAAGGCGATCGCCCGCTTCGAGCCGACGACCAAACCGGACAGCGCGGAACTAACGACTGCGGTCGAGAAAGCCATCGCCGAGCCGGTAAAGAAATAAATGTAGAGGTCGCTCTCATGTCACCGGTCACTTCAAAATGCACCACCTGTGATCACTTCAAAGCGCACCACCTCGGATGGGTGTTTTCTGATGGGTTGAGGGGGGGTTGGCAAGGAGCTAATGGGTTAGGCGGTTTTTTTTGTGAGAAGTCTCCAAGCCTAACAGAGACACGGTGGCGGTTATTGCTGGCATTGGATGGATCGTCATGGAGCATGGCTCGTCGCCCGCAGGATACGGCTCTGCCGGAGGGCAACCGGAGCGGCGGGCTTCGCCAAAGGGGCCGATGCCTCGTGTCGTGGTGCGGCAAATTCCGTGCCACGACACCCACTTGCCCGGCGATGGCCCATTGGCCCATTGGCCCATTGGCCCAAGGCGAAAAACTCCGGGGGTTTGGGGGCTGGCCCCCAAGGTCGCGGGGTGGTGCAATGAGTCGCTTGACCGCGCCCCGCGCACTGGCGGACTCATCCGCCGTGGTCCTCCGGGTTGCGCCGTTTGCCCGCTCCGGCGGCCGCGGTTGCCGCCGTGTCCGCGACACCCGCCGCCAGGCGGTGGCTGCGACCGTTGATGGCGATGACCTCGGCGCGGTGCAACAAGCGGTCGAGGATGGCTCCGGCGGCGGGAACGTCGCCTAACAGCTTGCCCCATTCGTCCACCGGGCGGTTGGAGGTCATGATGGTCGAGCGGACCTCGTGGCGGCGCAGGATGATTTCGAGCAGCAGTTCGCCGCTGCGCGCGGGCAGGGTTTTGAGGCCCATGTCGTCGATGATGAGCAGGTCGGGTTTGAGGTAGCGGGCGAGCAGGCGGCTTTCCTCGGCACCGCCTTCGCTGGCGGCCAGATCGCGCACGAGGTCGAAGATGGAGCGGTAATAGACGGTGTGGCTGTGGCGGATGGCTTCGCGCCCGAGGGCTTGGGCGAGGTGGCTTTTGCCGACTCCGGGCGGACCGACTAACAATACGTCGCGGGCTTCGGCGATGAAGCGGCAGGTGGCGAGTTGATGGACGCGGTCGCGCGAGATGCCGGGATTGAAGCTGAAGTCGAAGCCGTCGAGGCTGCGCGATTCGCGGAAGTCGGCGCTCTTGAACCGCCGGGCGGTGGTGCGGCCTTCGCGCACGGCCAGTTCGTCCTGGAAGAGCAGTTCGAGGAACTCGTCGTGGCCGAGCCGGTTGGAGGATGCCTCTAGCAGGCGGGTTTCGAGCGATTCGGCGAGGCCGCCGAGACGGAGTTTGCGGGCGTGGATTTTAAGGGTGGCGATTTGGCTCATGATGCTTTGGAGGTGGCTTGTGGTGCTGTTAGTGGTGCGGTTTCGGGGTGAAAAATGTCGCCGTCGGGGGCCTGGCTGCGGATGAAATCGGCATAGGCGGCGAGCGGGCGGATGATCGGATCGACCTCGCGCAGCTCCATTTGGATCTGTCCGGGTGCCTGGCCCCCGGCTTCTAACATCTGTTTGATCGCCCGGAAGGCGGGCAGACTGGCGGTGGCGTCCATGGCCTTGGCGCAGGCGGCATCGATGTCGGTGGCGCGGCGCTTGTCGGCCAGGTGGCACAGTCCCATGATGCTGCGGATCGCCTCGGCACCGCGGGCATCGAGCGCCCGCTGCGCCCAGCGACCGGCCGCCTCGCCCAAGGCCACCGCCCGCGAGCGCCAGTAGTCGGCGCTTTCCTTGATGGTGCCGTGCAGGCCCCGCACGCCCAGGCAGCGGCTGAATTTCCCCGGCTCTAACCGCGCATGACAGCCGATCTGCTCCATGCGCTCGTTGAGCAGGCGCACCATCCGCGCGTCCCAACGCACCCATATTTGCCGCCCGATGAACTCCGGCGGGGCCTCGTAATAGGCCTTGGCCACTTCCACGAAACTGTCGCGCTGCACCCGGCGGCGCCCTTCCTGATAGCTTTCGTAAACCGACGCGGGCAGCGGCCCGAGCGCCTTGCGTTCTTCCTCGAAAACGGCGGCCACCTGCCGCCGGGTGGTGCCGTGCACGCGCTTGTCAGCGACCTGTTCCTCCCAGTGAAGCAGATGGGCGTTCTGCTCGCCGAGCGAGGCGAACTGCCGCCCCTTGAGCGCGTTGTTTTTGGCGTAGCCCACGCCGCGTTCCACCTTGCCCTTGTGCTGGGGCGTGTAGGAGCGGCAGGGCATCGGTGTCATGCCGTAATGGCGGCAAAAATCCGCCAGTTTCGGGTTCATGGCCGGATCATACCAATCCGCCTTGATCACCGCCGCCTTGAGGTTGTCGAAATTGAGCAAACGGGGCACTCCGCCGAAATACCGCACGGCGTTTTCGATCACCCGCAGAAAAGTCTCGGTATCCTGGCGCAGCACCACCTCGCTGTAGCCCTTGCGCGAGTGGCTCAAAACCGCCCGGAACAACCACGTCCGCCGGGTTTTGCCGCTGGCCTCGAGGAGCGGCGCGCCAAGCCCGAAATCCACCTGCAGCTCCTCGCCCGGCTGGCACTCGATGCGCCAAACCCGCGCCGGTTCGCTGGCCTTGAGCTTGGCCACGTAACGCCGCACCGACGGATAGGAGCCGCCAAATCCGTGCCCGGCCACCAAATCCTGATAGATGCGCTGGGCGCTCAACCCGAGTTCGAGCATCGGCGCAATGACCTCCTGCAACCCGCCGCACAAACTGCGCGAGCCGGTGGTCATTTCGGTGGTGCACTTTGGCTCGTCCGGAGGGGCGGGGCCGGTGGTCACTTCAGTGGTGCACTTTGGCGCGGCCACGTCGGCGTAGCGCTTCACCGTGCGGCGGTTGATCCCCAGCGTGCGGGCGATGCGGCGGACTGACCAGCCTTTGGCGATCAGAGCTTGAATGGCTTGTTGTTGGGGCACTTCGAGGATGTTGGACATGCTCCCCGATCCAAGCACATCGGCAGTGCCCTGAGGGAAGCGGTTTTACATCCGCAAGTGGTGCACTTTGAATCCTAACAAGTGACCATCAGGTGGTGCACTTTGGGCGACCGCCGACAC
>JANMJJ010000052.1:0-7864 GCA_031371325.1 Akkermansiaceae bacterium
GGCCATGATCCGGGTGGGGTCACGGGGGTGTTTTTCGGCTCACCCTCTGGGTGAGGAAGAATCAACGTCGTCGGCGTATCCATGACGCTGGAGTTACGTCATTTGCAGCGTTTTGGCGATCTTTCCATTTTCCTCTTTAGGGTGACCGTTTCGCGATGGCGGTGGCGGCGATGTGGGCGGTGGTCCAGGCGGCTTGGAAGTTAAAGCCACCGGTGATGCCGTCGAGGTCGATGCACTCGCCGACGAAATAGAGTCCGGGCGTGACCCGGCTTTCCATGGTGCGGAAGTCGATGGTCTGCCGCCCGATGCCGCCGGCGGTGACGAACTCGTCCTTGTTGGTGGTCTTGCCCTGCGCCTCGAAGCGGGCGGACTTCAAAGCATCTAGCAGGAGACGGGCGGCCGGTTTTGAGAGCTGGCCCCAGGTCACATGATCCTCGATTTCACAGCAGCCGACGATGCGCTCCCACAGCCGGCGGGAGACGGGTGAAATGGGAGTGTTGCGCACCAGCTTGGCTCCCTGGTGCTGGCGGATCCCGGCGAAACGCGCTTTCAAGGCGTCCATGTCCAACTCCGGCAACCAGTCGATTACGAACGGGAAATGATGGTTCGCCGCCGCCAAGTCCCGGGCTTCCCACGCGGAGAGCCGCAGCACCGCCGGCCCGCTGAAGCCGCGGTGGGTGATCAGCAAGGGGCCCAGTTGCGCGGCATTGGAGCCCTCCCGGCGGATGGAAACCTTGGGATGGGAAACGCCCGCCAAGCCGGTGATGCGCCGGTCGCCGACATTGAACGCGAACAACGAGGGAACCAGCGGGACGATCACTTGCTCCAACTTTTTCAACCGCTCCAGCAGCGGACTGCCTTTCAACGATCCGGTGGCGATGCACACCGCACGCGCCGCGACGAGTTCGGTTAGGTTGTCGAATTGGAGGGAGAAGCCGCCGCTTTCGAGCGGTTCGATCCCGCTCAGCGAGTGCTTTTGAAACAGCGGCACCTGGCACTCGCGGGCGCGATCCAGAAAGCATTGGATCACCGTGTCTGAACTGTCGGTGATCGGGAACATCCGGCCGTCCGGCTCGGTTTTCAGGGTGACGCCGAAGCGCTCGAACCATTCCACGGTGTCCGCCGGCTGCCACTGGTGAAACGCGGCCCGCAGCTCGCGCGCACCCCTGGGATAATTCTTCGCCAGCTCGCCCGGATCGAAACACGCGTGCGTCACGTTGCAGCGCCCCCCGCCGGAAACCCGGACCTTTTGCAGGAAGTGCCCGCTTTTCTCAAAGATCGCGGCGCTCTTGCCGGGGGCCAGTTCCGCATATTGCAAGGCCGTGAAAAATCCCGAAGCACCACCGCCGATCACGGCGAGGTCGAGGATCTTTCGTGGCACGCCGGGAGGCTATACTTTGTTCGGGCGGTGCCGCAAGGGGTCATTCGCCAGGCTTCGGGCCGACGATCGCACCGCATCGAGCATGGCACCGCTCACGGGTTGGATCCGGAAGTCGATCGGCACTAGGATCCCATCCCCGGTCTGGATCAAATTTCCCTGGTGGGTGTCTGAAACGACCAGCGAGCGGGTTTCGTCAAGCCACGCAGTGTTGCCGTTGGCTTGGAATCGACACCAGCCATTGCCGAGGAAGAATTCCTCGATTTTCCCGACATCCGCCGGGGTCCCTTTGATCGCCTGTTGGGTTAGCACCATTCGCGCTCCCTCCAGCGAGTCCACCGCGCCGGGAAGGTCCACGTCGTCGCCGAAAATTTCGTTATGCAGCACCCAGCGTTCGAAATACTCGCAGGGCAAACACCGCTGGTCCTCGTCCGAACGGTGGACCACCCGCAGCCCGAAAAAGTCCGGATGCGCCAGTTTGATGACCCGCTTGCCTACAAACCAGACCTCATGCTCGTCGCCGCGGGCGTCGGGTTCCTTAGATAGATCGACAGGTGGATCGACCCGGAATCCAACGTCGTCACAATAGTCACGGAAGACTTGGAGGCCCTCTTCGAAGGAGGGCAAACCGCCTGAAAAGCGGCAAATTGCGTCCGTGCGCTCGCGGAGTCTTTGAGCGTGTTGCGCAAGCGTGCTTCTTTGATCGTTTGGGCTGACCACATTTTCCAAAACGGTTGATGGGATTTCTCTGGTGGTCCCGAGTGGAATCGAACCACTACCTACGGCTTCGGAGGCCATCGTCCTATCCATTGGACCACGGGACCAACGCGTTCGCGCTGAGGCGGGAATGCGTAACGGGCCTCGCGCGACTTGGCAAGGAGAAGGATTTGCGGATTTGCGCTTCTCATGGGTGCATGCGCTCCCAAGCGGCCCAGAAGGCGGTGGTTTGCGCGGCGTCGGGGATGACTTCCAACAGCAGGGTTTTGTCACCGGCTTCGAACCGGTCAAAATCATCGGCAGTGCGGATCCGCAGGTGGTCCATGGCCCACAGGGTGGCAAGGCCGGAGAGATCGGCGCTTTGCGGATTGGTCAGCCACTCGATCGCACGCGGACTCATGCTTTGGAGGCGCGGGAGCCGTTCGAAAATCTTTCCGCCGCCGTTGTTGATGACAGCGAGGACGCGGCCCTGGCAGTTGATTTGCCCGAGGACAAACGGCGCGGCTAGATCGTAGAGCGCAGTAAGATCGCCGACGACCGCCCACGATTCACTGACGTCGGCGGACCAGCCGAGCCAGGTGCTGACCTGGCCGTCGATGCCGTTCGCGCCGCGGTTCGCGCGGACTGACGGCACCGGGCGGAGCCATTGGGCGAACTGGTTCCACTCGCGGATCGGCAGGCTGTTGCCGAGAAACACGCCGCTGCCGATGGCGGCGTATAGCGACAGCGTGCGCACCAGCGCGGGTTCGCTATCCGGATAGATTTCCAACAGCTCGTCGATCTTCACCGCGCGGCTGGCGGCTCCGGCGAGATAGTCGAGCGCGTCGTCCGCGAAT
The DNA here is from genome assembly GCA_031371325.1 of Akkermansiaceae bacterium. GTDB lineage: Bacteria > Verrucomicrobiota > Verrucomicrobiia > Verrucomicrobiales > Akkermansiaceae > Luteolibacter. The sequence goes on from JANMJJ010000052.1 coordinate 2,932, forward strand.
TCCGCCTGGCCGAGGGCGGCCAGGACTCGCTCTAGCGGGCCACGCAGCACCTTGGATTCGCGGGCAAGTCCGGGCAGGCCGTTGCGGCAGACGGACCACACGGACACCTGCGGCAAGTTTTCGAGATCGCGCCAGAAGCGGCCGCTGGGGACCTCGCCGAGGCGGAGGATTTTCCCGGGCGGCCGGGATTTTAAGACCCGGTCGGCATCGTGGATCGCGAGCGACTGCAGCGCCTCGCGCAAGCCGCTGCTAGCCTCGGCGACGAGCGGCACGCCGAGGTCCTGGCAGAAATGAAACACTTCCTCGCGCTCGTCCGGCTCCAAGCCGCCGACGACGACGACGAGGCCTTTGAAATGTTCCTCGCGCAACCACCGGGCGAGCGCGGCGACGTCGAGTTTTTCCTTGGCGGGCAGGAAATCCCCAAGGGATTCGCCGGAGAAATTCTCATCGCCGGCATCGAAGGCTTCCTCGAACTCGGCGTTGAGGTGCAGCGGTTCCTTGCCGTCCCAATCGGCGAATGTCCCGTGCCAGGCGTAGCCCCCGAAAATCCCCGGTTGCTCAATCGCTTGCGGGGCACCGCTGCCACGGAATGCCGCCGGGCGGTCGGCGGTGATCGCGACCAGCGGCCTTGCCTGATAGTGCGCCTCGATGATCGCCGGCAACAGCTCGGCCACCGCAGTGCCGCTGGTGGTGATGACGGCGCACGGCCGCGCGGTTTCCATCGTCCGGCCGAGCGCGAAAAACCCGGCACCACGTTCGTCAAAATGCCGCCAGACCCGGACCAGCCCGGCCGCCTCGGCGCGGGCCAGCGCTTCGAGCAGCGCCGCGTTGCGCGCTCCGGCGCAAACGACAAACTCGCCGACCCCTGCCTTGAGACAGCTCTTCACCACTTCGACCGCCGGATACCATGCATTCACGCCGGCTGTGCTAGCCTAGCCGGACGGGAATGTCCAAGCGTGTGATTGGCCAAATCTTCAATGAACTCGAGCTCAAGCCTCCAACGCCGCAGCGGATTTCCGCAACTCCATCACCGTGATCGGCGGGACGTTGAACAGGCAATGCTCGCTGCGGAAAAGATCGAACAGCCGGTGCTCGGAGATCTGGAGCGACACTTGATAGGTGATGAAAATCGTTTCCGGCCCCATCGAAAGCGCGATGTTGGCGAGCAATTTTTCCCGCAGCTCGCGGTCCATGATCGTGAAGGGGATGCCCGAAACGATGTAGTCGGGGTCGGCGATTCCCATTCTTTCGAGGGTTTCCACCAGATGCAGCGCATCGGTATGCACCACCGTCACCCGCTCGTCATGGGCAAACTGTTTTTCCAAATGGGCGGCGAATTGATCGTCCAGCTCGATGAGGATCAACTTCGACTCGGCATTCATCCGCCGGACAATCTGGCGGGTGTGGCAGCCCTCACCCGGACCGAGTTCGATGACCACCCGGGGCTTGGAAAAGTCGATCCGTTTCGCGGTCTGCCGCGTGAGGAATCCGGAACTGGGAACGAGGTAGCCAACCCGGATCGGGTTCGCGATCAGACGCTTGAAGAAAAGAAGGCTCATGGGGTTCTGCAGGGCGAGTAAAGCGGCGACCGGGCCGCAGGTCTAGCACGAGATTCAGGATCAACGCGCGGTTGTGTGATCGCACGCTCCGGGGCAGCGAACTTGTTGACCTCCGCACCATCTCCATCAATCCTTTCGCCACGACCATGAAAGCACCCATGACCCGATTCCCTATCCGCTATTTCCTAGCATTGACCGCCCTCGCCATGACAACCTCCACTCTGACCAGCCTCGGCCAGGACGACATGAGCAAACCGGTGATCACCACCGAGACCAACAAAGACGGCCTCGCCATGTACATCGACGGCATCATGGTCCACGAACTAGACACCACCAAACAGCCGCTTCCTCCGGTCGTCACCCCAGGTTCCCCCGCCGGTTTCTTTGCCCCGCCGTCGGACGCGATCGTTCTCTTCGATGGCAGTGACAAGGCCCTCACCACCAACTGGACCGACACCAAAGGCGCTCCCAGCGGCTGGAAAGTGGTCGATGGCGCGCTCGAATCCGTCAAATCCGCCGGCTACATCCAGACCAAACAAAACTTCGGCTCCTGCCAGCTCCATGTCGAGTGGGCCTCGCCGGCCAAGCCGGAAGGCGACGGCCAAGGACGCGGCAACAGCGGCGTTTTCCTCATGAACACCTACGAAGTGCAGGTGCTCGACAGCTACGACAACGTGACCTACGCCGACGGCCAAGCCAGTGCTCTTTACGGCCGGAAAAAACCCTTGGTCAACGCCTGCCGCAAGCCCGGCGAGTGGCAAAGCTATGACATCGTCTTCCACCGCCCGATCTTCGACCAAGCTGGCAAAGTCACCCGCAGGGCAACCTTCACCGTGCTGCACAATGGCGTGCTCGTGCAGGACCACACCGTCCTCAGCGGCGGCACCGGCTGGATGGGTCCGCACGCAGCGTCCGAGTATCAAGCACACCCCGACAAGCTCCCCATCGCCTTTCAAGATCACGGCAACCCCGTCCGCTTCCGCAACGTCTGGATCCGCGAGTTGAAGGATTGAAGAGCGGCCTTGGACTGCTGGCAGCTCGCTGCCGCTTTGTCTCCGCAGCTTGCTGCGAGACGCCTCACTCCCCATCCTTCACCGCAATCCCGTCATACTTGAAACTCGCAATCGTCTTCACCCACGCCGGACTTACCGCCTGCTTGAATTCCGCCGCGCTGCGCCACTTCCAGTCCGATCCCACCGCCACCAACTTGTGATGCACCGCATTCTGGTGTACATAATGCAGCCGCGCCAAATAGCTCTTCTGATGAGTTAGATGCGTCTCCCGATAGTTCTGCCACAGCCGCGTCCGGCCCGGTTGACCATCCCGCCGGTTGAGTTCCATCGTGGTTAAACTGTGCAGCTTCCGGATCAGCAGTCCCAACGATTTCGCGGCACCATCCTTGGTCGCCGGACTGTGCCCGATGAAATGATAATGGTTTGATAGAATCGCCCAAGCTTCCAGCATCCACCCGGATTCACCAGCGAGGGAAAGCAACTTCTCCTGAAACCAATCTTTCATTCCGTCATCTGCCAACAGATGCCGTTGTTCGGCAGCCCGCGCCGTCACGAAGTAAACTCCCGCCGAATCCAACCGATGCGGTGGTGCATGAGGCCAGTCGCGGGTTCCCTTCGCGCAGTCCTCGTCGGAGGGAAAGGATGGTTCCGCGCTCGTGTGGGGTCGTTCTTCCATGACTTCAGTCCGTGGACTGCGTGCAGCTTGCTGCCGCTTTTCCCGAGCTAGCTTGCTGGCAAGGTTAGAAATACCATCCAAGCACCGCCCATGTCCATCTCCAAGCTCGCAGCAAGCTACGAAACCAAAGCGGCAGCAAGCTGCCGCAGTCCAAGGGGGAGTGGTCAAAACCGCGCCGCGAACATCCCCTCGATCCGCTTTTCCGAAATCTTCCCCAGCACTGGAACGTCCGGGGCGAATAGCGAGATGCGGTATTCTTCCAACGCCCAGCCAGCGGGCCAGAGGGCGGGATCTTCCGGTTCGGCGGTTTGAAGTTGGAACCACGGCAGCCACAGGCGGCGGCAGCGGTCCATCTTTTCCAGATCTTTGACGATGGGCAACGACGACAAGCGCCCTAACCGGGAACGGATCGCCCGCAGGCGGCGCGGGTATTCGCGGAGGTTGCCGAAGCCCCCACGCCACGCGAAGTCCTTGCGGAACAGCCACGCGAGTTGCTCCTCAATGTCCTCCGCGATCTCGCCGAGGTTGCGGTCGTTGCGGTTGGCGGCCACCCATCGTTGGATTTCCGGCAAGATTTCCAAAACCTCGTCGAGCGCCTGGCCGATAATAGCGGCGGCGTCATACCAGCGTCCCCTCGCTTTCTCTTTCAGGACACTGAATTCATCGGGCGATCTCGGGAAAACTCCGCCCGCCGCGCCTTCGGCGGCTAGCAGGATAAGCGTGTCCAGCGAAGTGCCGCCGACGCCGAGGCGCGGCAGTTCGACCTTCGCCATCATCCCTAACGGGAACTTCTTCTTGAGGTAGGCGACTTGATCCGCATGGGCGAGCCAGAGCAAGCGCGCGCCACCCGCGCGGTGGGACTCGGCGGCGAGCGCGGCGCTGGTGAAGGCGCGGACACCCACCGTTTTCCCCTCGTCCACCAACGCCGGATAGGCCGCGCCGCCGGGCGTCATGACGTGTTCCGGCAGGCTTTCGCCATCCCACGAGCTGATGCCCTTGCGCTCGACATCGGCATTCGCCGCAGCTTCGAAGCGGACTCTCATGCGGTCGGCAAGCTGGAGCTTCAGCACCGCCACGTCCTCGCCCATCGCGAGTTCCCCGGCATCGTCATCGCAGACCCAGATCTTGGTGACGAGTTCGGGAGGGAGTTTGCTCGCATCGTATTCGCCGACGGGCACGTAGGCACCGTTGCGGTCCTTGATGTGTTCGGAAAGCGCTTGATAGATCGAGCGATCCTTGGGCGCGAAGCTCCACAGCTCCGCAAAACTTTCGGCCGCAGGACCGATCGGCTGGCAAACGCGGCGATAGTCCTTCGGCAACGAGCGTAGCAGGATTTCCGCCCGCTCACGAAGGTTGCCATCGACGCCCCAGCCGGGCAGCCAGTCGGGCAGTTTCGGCAATTGATCGACGTGAACACCGAGTGTGACACCGTCGTCGCGTTCGCCCTGCGCGGCATGATAGTAGAGCGAATACTCCGCGCCGGCGTGATGCAAGGTGTCGGGAAATGCATCGAGGCCGAGGTATTCCAAATCCTCGTCCACCACATCCGCGACGCCTAACATAAGGACATCCTCGTTTTTCTCCAGCCACTTGTGGAAGGCCGCGGCGGTGTTGATGTCCTCGGGGATGCGGTCCTCGTAAAACCGCAGCACCGCCTCGTCGCTCCACAGGCCGCCGGGGCGGCG
>JANMJJ010000078.1:0-26574 GCA_031371325.1 Akkermansiaceae bacterium
ACATCAGCGGGCTGATGTGGCAGAAGACGGACAACGGCGAGAGCACTTGGGAAACGGCGGTGAGCAATGCTGCATTGATCACCACCGGTGGCTATTCCGACTGGCGGCTGCCGACGCCCACGGAGGCGATGAGTATTCTCAACCATAACAATAACCCAGCGCTGAACGCGACCTACTTTTTGAACAACGCCAGTGGCACTCCGGGATACTGGTGGACGAGCGACATCTTCGGCACGAGCACGACGAATGTGTGGTGTACGAACTCCGGCGGCGGGCTTGGCCCCAAGCCGAAATCAGAGACGATCAGTGCGGGCGGCGCGCTGCGCTACCACGCCCGCTACGTGCGCGGCGCGAAGGCCAACAACGGGCATAACTATGTCAACAATGGCAATGGCACGATCACCGATAGCGACACCCATCTCATGTGGGCACAAGTGCCGAGTGGAAGCCTGTCCTGGAATTCCGCGCTGACGTATGCGGAAGGACTAACACTCGGCGGCTTCTCCGACTGGCGGCTGCCTAACGTCAAGGAACTCCAATCACTGGTGGACATCACCCGTGCCACCGCCACGGCGACCACCACCTCACCGTGCATCAATCGCACGTTGTTCCCTGCGGCCACCGCTACGGCGTATTGGTCCTCGACTTCCGTGAAAGCAGGGACGCCGATTGAGGCATGGCTCGTGGAGTTTGGCGTGAACACGGCGTCCATTCCACCGCGCAATGCCCAAGGCATCGTGAGCTACGAGTCGTATGCCTCGACCTATCCAGTCTTCGCGGTGCGCACGCTGCCGCTCTCGTCCATCACGCAAGGACGGGCGACGACGGTGACGACGAATCTTTTCCCCGCAGGGCAGCGTGTGTCCGGCGTGGGCAGCATCACCGCCACCGATAGCAGCGTGTGGACCGTGCCCTCGGCGACGCAGTTTTCCACGGCGGCGAAAGCGCCCGATCTTTACAACGAATACAACAGCGTGACGCCTGCGAACATCACGGCGGCAGCGACGGCGATCGCGAATCTTTCGACCACGGTGATTGATGCCGATGGCGAGGTCGTCACGGGTTATATCTTTTGCGATAACTACTTCGAGCTATATGTGAATGGCGTGCTCGTGGGCATTGATCCGGTGCCATACACGTCGTTCAATTCGTGCATGGTGAAGTTTAAGGCGAAGCGCCCGATCACCTACGCGGTGAAGCTCGTGGATTGGGAGGAAAACCTTGGCCTCGGCACGGAACTCAATGGCGGCGACGCGTATCACATCGGCGACGGTGGCTTCATGGCCAGCTTCAGCGATGGCACGGTGACGAACAATCAGTGGAAGGCGCAGACCTTCAACATCGCGCCGCTCGACAGCCCCACGCAGGTCGTCGAACTCGCCAACGGCACGCATGATTCGTCCGCCGCGACCACGCACACGCTGACCGAGACGGCTTATGCGCTGCACTATCCGGTGCCCGCGGATTGGACGTCGAAATCCTTCGCCAGCGGCGGCTGGCCGAGCGCCACGACTTACACCGAGGCGCAAGTCGGCATTAACAACATCCCGGCTTACTCGAACTTCCCCGCGCAGTTTGCCACCAGCGGCGCGCAGTTTATTTGGTCGTCGAACCTACTGCTCGATAACGAAGTGATCGTCCGCTACACCGGCCCCGCCGCAGTGACGACGACACCGCCGACGATCACCGCGATTTCCACCACGCCTGCTTCGCCGACAAACCTCGATAGCCCGTGGGTGAATGCGATGATCTCCGCTGGCTCGGGCGCGACGATCACGACCGCGCAGCTCACTTACAACGGCGGCGGCACTCCCACGACGACGACGGTTTTCACCGAGACAATGGCGAATACGGCGAGCGCCGCGATGGCGGGTTGGGATGGTACGGGCGCGATCAATCCGTGGACAGTCACCAACACGTCCGGCGGCGCGGGCAATGTGAAACAGACGACGGCGGCGAATCATGGCACCGGAAATATTTGTGGCCTCGATATGAACAAAGGCTCTGCCACAGCCACGCAAACGATGGTCGCCACGACCAACTCGATCAACGCGGTGGGCACGTCGGGGTATGTCGAGTTTTGGACCGCCACAGCGAATGTCACGGCGGGGCTTGGCTGGACATTCCAGCTCTCCACCGATGGCACCACCTGGACCACTCGCCTAAGCGAACTCGCTGGCAGCGTCCACGGCTTCCTCACCGTTTCCCACTACGACCTGCTGCCTGCGGAGCGAGTCAGCACGTTGCGGATGCGCTTCCAATTTATCGGCAACGGCACAGGCGGGCCGACTGCGCCGAGCGTGCAAATCGACGACATCAAAGTGGTGACCACCACCGGCAGCGCGGCGGTGACACTCACCATGCTCGACGATGGACTGCACAACGATGGCGCGGCTGGCGACGGCGTGTATGGTGCGCAGATTCCGGCCCTAACTACGGGCACCACCGTTAGCTACACCATTGCCGCGACGGACAGCAACAGCGCCACCACCACAAGCAGCGCCGGATCCTACACGGTCGCCACGGCAACACCCGTGCTTGCGGTGACTCCCGCCACGGGCCTCACTTCCATCGGAGCTGCCGGTGGTTCTTTCTCGCCATCCAGCGCCACCTACACCCTGACCAATTCCGGCACCGGCACGCTGAACTGGACGGCAGGCAAGACCGCCGCATGGCTCACGCTCTCCAGCGGCAGCGGCAGCCTCGCCGCCGGAGCCAGCACGACCGTTTCAGCGACGATCAACACCGCCGCGAACAGTCTGGGCGCGGCCAGCTACGGCGACACCCTCACGTTCACCAATAGCACCAACGCCAGCGGAAACACCACGCGGGCGGTTAGTTTGACCGTCACCGCCGGGGTTCCGGCCGCACCTGCGGCCCCGGTCCTGCCGACCTTGGCCACCTTGACTGCGGGAACTGTCAGCACCCTGTCATGGACTGCGGTTGCCGGCGCGACGAGTTATACCTTGCAAATTTCATCAAGTTCCAATTTCGCCACAGGCCTGTTGTCTTCACAAACGGTCACCAGTCCTACGGCAAGCTTCGGCAGCCTGACGGGTGGGGTAACCTATTACTACCGCGTCCTCGCCACCAACAACATTGGTTCATCGGTCTATAGCAACACCGTGTTTTCCACCCAGGACACCTCATCGCCGACAGTTTTCATCACCAGTCCCGCGACGGGCAGCTCGACAGCGACAGCGACCATCACTGTGCAAGGCACCAGCTCCGGCGCGACATCGGTGAAGGTGAATAACGTGACTGCAACGAGTGGTAACGGTTTTGCCACGTGGACAGCGCCGGTGCCGCTCGGCTTTGGCAGCAACTCGATCACCGCCACCGCGACCAACAGCGTGGGCACGTCGGTCACATCTTCACCGGTGATCGTCACGCTCACCGTGGCGCAGACCTACAATCCACTGATCATTCCCGACACCATTTCAGGCACCACCTTCAATCTCGCGCTCAACCAGAAGACTAAACAATTCCGCACCGGCGCGGCAACCACGACCTATGCTTACAACAACGCACTTATCTGGGGCCCGACCTTGATCATGAACAAGGGCGACGCGGTGCAAATGAATGTGACCAACAATCTAGCCGACACCACCACGGTCCACTGGCACGGCTTCCACATCCCCGCGATCATGGATGGCGGCCCGCACCAGACCGTCCCGGCAGGCACGACGTGGTCGCCACGTTGGGTCGTGAAAAACGATGCCGCCACGTATTGGTATCATCCGCATTTGCACGGCACCACCATGGAGCAGCTTGTGAAAGGAGCGGGCGGGTTCATCATCGTGCATGATCCCGCCGAAGCCGCCCTCGCGCTGCCGCGAACCTACGGCGTGGATGACATCCCGCTCGCCCTCACCAGCCGCCGCTTCCTCACCAGCAATCAATTCTCCTACGACCACGCCCTGGACAATTACGGCGACTATATGCTTGTGAATGGCACGCTCACGCCGCAGGTCAGCCTGCCGAAGCAATACGTGCGACTCCGCATCCTCAATGCCGAAGTGGCACGCGGCTACAACCTCGGCTTCAGCGACAACCGCACGTTCTCGGTCATCGCCAATGACCAAGGTTTGTTGAGTGCGCCGGTCGCCGTCACGCGGGTGAAACTCATGGTCGGCGAGCGCGTGGAAATTCTCGTCAATTTCACCGCCGACACGCTGGCCTCGTCCATCGAACTGAAAGCGTTCAACTCTGGCCAAGTCTTCGGCTTCCCCGGCCAAGAAGGCAACCCCGTGACACCCAGCGGCAACCCCGGCCCGATCAATGGAAGCCTGCTCAACAACACCGACTTCAACATCCTGCACATCAACATCGCCGCCGCCACTGCGAGTCCGATCACCGCGCTTCCCGCCGCGCTGGTTAGCAATACTTACTGGACCAATGCCAACGTCACCAACACTCGCAGCATCACGCTCACCGGCGGCAATGGCGGCGCGGAGTTTACGTTTAACAACATCAGTTACACGCCGACCTTGTTCAATCACACCATTCCTCTGAACGCGATTGAGAAGTGGAGCATCTCGAATAATTCGGGTGCCATCTTCGGCCACTCGTTTCACATCCACGACATCAAATTCAACATCATCGCCCGCAGCGGCGGCACTCAAGTCTCATCCACCGGCCTCGCCGCAACCTATGAGTCCGGCTGGAAAGACACGCTCTATGTCCCCAAGGGCGAAACCGTGGATGTCATCGCGAAATACGACGACTTCGCCAGCAACACGAACCCCTTCATGTTCCACTGCCACTTCCTCCAGCACGAAGACGGCGGCATGATGGGGCAATTCGTGGTGGTCAACAACGCCGTCGAAGACCTCGCCATCGCCAGCTTCACCCGCACCGGTGCTAACAGCGACATCAGCCTCGTGTTCAAATCCACCGTCGGCACCACTTATACCCTGCAATACTCCCCCGACATGACGACCAGCAGTTGGACCGACATCGGCTCGGTGACCAGCAATGGCAGTTCCGCCAATTTCACCGAGACCAATGACACCCGCCTAGCGCAACCGAAGGGCTTTTATCGGGTGACGATTCCCACCATTCCGTAGCCGGATCGCTGGTTCGTCAATTTGCCAATTCATCCGGCTTTCGCGAGTCTGGATGAGTTGGCATTTTTCGTTTTCCGGGAAAATCTTACGCGTCCTTTACAAAAAGCCTCCTTCCTGCAAATCCGTCCTTAACCTTCACGGTCTCAAATCCCCCTGACGAAACCCTCCGACCCTCACCAATGACCATGAAGCGCCTTCTATTACTCTCACTCTTCGCCGGACTCACCGCCGCCCAAGCCGATCCGCAGCTCACTTCGTGGTTCACCGCCAACTCCGGTCAATATGCCCGCGTTTACCAAAGCACGGCCAATGAGACGGCGGGCACCAAGTCCACCACTTGGAGCCGTGGCACAGGCGTGCAAACGAACCCCACCTATGCGGACGTTAGCGAGATCGCGTCGTCGGCGAGCTGGGTTTATATCAAGACGACAGGACTCGCGAGCCACATGATGGGGCCGTGGTATCTTGATGCGGCGAAGACGACGAATTTCCCGAATTTCCCCTCCAACACCGCAGTCATCTATCGGATTCCCCGCGTTCCGACGATTCCCGGGAGCAAGACCAGCACCGGCCTCGGCGCCACGGGCCGCATGGTGAATGGCGTGTCCATGTTCGATAGCCGCGATGCCTTTTCGTATGTGAACGCGAGCGCCACCGATGCCACGCCCGTGAATGGCCTAACCGGCGACGGCATCTGGAATCGCGACGGCTATCACAATGAAGGCGACACCTTTGATCCGGCGCTCGCGCATCAAGCGGGTAACAATTACCATTACCACGCGCAGCCCATCGGCCTGCGCTATCAACTCGGCGATCACGTGGACTACAACGCCACCACCAACCGCTACACCGAGAGTGCCGCAGCAGTGACGACCCACTCGCCGATCCTCGCTTGGGCGGCGGACGGTTTGCCGGTCTATGGACCCTACGGCTATTCCACCGCGATGAATGCCAGCAGCGGCGTCCGGCGCATGGTTTCAGGCTTTACTCTGCGGGATGGCAGCAACGGCGCGACGAACATCACGGTGCGTCAAATCCTGCCACTTTGGGCACAACGCATCCAGGCCAAGACCACGCTCACGGCGGGGCAATACGGCCCGGCCATTGGCACGAACTATCTGCTCGGCCATTACATCGAAGACTTCGACTACCGGGGTGATCTCGGCCAGACCCAAGGTGTGGACTTCGACCTCAATGAACAAAACGTGCGCTACTGCGTGACGCCGGAGTTCCCGGCCGGCACTTGGGCCTACTTCACCCCCATTTACGCAAATGGAACTCCGCTCTATCCATACACCACGGGCCGCCAGTATTATGGCAGCCCCACGGGTGGAGCCACGACGATCTCGGAAACGGTGACCACCTATTTCATCGGCGGAGCTAGCACACCACTCGTGGTTAGCACGCCCGTCGTTTCCTCGCCAAATGTCACGCTCACGTGGAGCGCCGTCGAAGGTGGGACTTACTCCGTGGAAGCATCGCCCGATCAATCGGCCTGGACCAGCAAAGCCACGGGCCTCGTCGCCACTGGCACATCCAAGTTTTTGAACTACGCCACCCTCGGCTCGTCCGGCACGGAATACGGACGTGTCACCCGCACCGCACTCGCAACCTACGATGCCGCCGGTCAAACAACCGCGACCGTCGCCCAAAGCATGATCGCGAGTTACAACGCCACGGGAATTTCAAACACAATTTCGACCATCACCGCGATTCAAAATCTAACGATTCCGCAAAACACCGCCACGAGCGCGCTCGCCTTCACCGTGAATGATGCGGAAACCGCCGCCGCCAGCCTCACGCTCACCGGCAGTTCCTCAAACACAACACTCGTGCCGAATGCCAACATGATCTTCGGCGGCAGCGGAACGAGCCGCACGGTCACAGTCACTCCGGCCACGAATCAGACCGGCAGCGCCACGATTACGGTTAATGTGAACGACGGCATTGCCACGGCGGGCACGACTTTCACTCTCACCGTTACTTCGTTCGCTCCAACGATTTCATCGATCACCAGATCCCCCTCATCTCCCTCCGGCACGGATACCGTCACTGTCACCGCCGCCATCACCCCGCCATCGGGACGGACGATTTCACAGGCGCAACTCACCTATAATACAGGCTCCGGCACCGCCACCGTGTTCAATGAAACGATGGGCACCGCCGCGTTGACGGGATGGACCGGCACGGGCACCAATTATCCTTGGACCATCACCTTCGCCGGACCACCCACGTCGCCGTTCCGCCAGACCGCGGCAGGCAACCACACGGCAGTCGGCGACGGCAATCAATTTGGCATGGAGGTGTTCGGGAATTCCCCCACGATTGCTAACAATACGATCACCACCACGAACAACATCAATGCGACAGGCACCTCAGGCACCGTTGAGTTTTACGTCTCCACCACGGGAATCACCGGCGCTCAAGGCTGGGATTTCCAAACCTCCACCGACGGCACCACATGGACCACTCGGATCAACGAAGCCACCGCCGCCAACTATGCATTTACATTGAAAAGCTACACGCTCTCGGCCGCCGAGCGTGTCGGCACGCTCAAGCTGCGTTTCCGTTTCGCGGGTGGTGGTATGAACAACACCCCATCGGTCCGTCTCGATGACATCAAGGTTGTCATCGGCGGGGTCAGTTCGCCTGTCACGGTCGCCATGCTTGACAACGGTCTCAATGGCGATGGCTTCGCAGGTGACGGTGTCTATGGAATCTCCATACCGTCTCAAACAACGGGCACCACGGTGAGCTATTTCATCACCGCAACCGATAGCGCCGCAGCCACGACCACCAGTAGCAGTAGCAGCTCGTTCTACACCGTGACCGCCGCCGCACCGATCCTCGCGGTGACGCCTGCCACCGGATTCTCCTCCAGTGGCTCAGCGGGAGGAGCATTCTCACCATCGGGCACTACTTACACGCTGACCAATTCCGGCAACGCCTCGATGAACTGGGCCGCAGGCAAAACCGCCGCGTGGGTCACTCTGTCAGCCACCAGCGGGACCCTCGCCGCAGGAGCCATCACCACCGTCACCGCGACGATCAACGCCTCTGCCAATAGCCTGGTAGCAGGTGCCTACGGTGATACCATTGCCTTCACCAACGGCACGAACGGCAACGGAAACACCACCCGCTCCGTGAGCCTCACCGTGAATTCCACCACCGCGCCCGCCGCGCCGGTGCTTGCCGCGCTAGCGCCTTTTACCTCCGGGTCTTCAAAGACGGTATCATGGGCCGCCGTGCCAGGAGCGACGAGTTATACCTTCGAGATTTCCTCAAGCGCGATCTTTACCACGGTGTTTTTCTCACAGGTTGTCACCAGTCCCATCGCCAGTTTTTCCGATCTCACCAGCGGCGTGAGGTATTACTATCGAGTCCTGGCGACGAACCACATCGGTGCTTCAATCTATAGCAATATCGTTTCCTCGACCCAGGACACGGTTTCACCGCTCGTTGCGATCACATCGCCCGCCTCCGCGACATCGACTGCTGCTAACACCATCACCGTCAGCGGCACCAGCAGCGACGCCGTCTCCGGCATCGCCAGTGTCACGGTGAATGGTGTCACCGCGACCACCGCTAACAACTTCGCGACATGGACAATCGGCGTGCCGCTCGGCTTTGGCACCAATGGCATCACCGCCGTCGCCTACGACGGCGCGGGCAACGTGACCACCACCGCACCTGTCAGGGTGACGCTCACCGCCGCACAGACTTACAACCCGCTCATCATTCCCGAGGTCATCACCGGCACCACCTTCAATTTGAGCCTACACACCACCACCAAACAGTTCTACACCGGCACGGCGACCAACACCTATGCCTACAACAACATGCTTTTCTGGGGTCCCACGCTCATCATGAACAAAGGCGACTGGGTGCAGATGAACGTCACCAATAATCTCGCCGACACCACCACCACGCATTGGCACGGCTTCCACATCCCCGCGATCATGGACGGCGGCCCGCATCAAACGATCCCTGCGGGCACCACCTGGAAGCCAAGTTTCAAGGTCGATAACAACGCCGGCACCTACTGGTATCACCCGCATTTGCATGAGTTCACCCAGACTCAGCTCACTTACGGCGCGGGCGGTATGATCATCATCCGCGACCCCGAGGAGGCGGCTCTGAATCTGCCCCGCACTTATGGAGTGGACGATATCCCGCTCGCTCTAACCAGCCGCCGTTTCACCGCCAATCAATTCGTCGGCGTCGGCTCCGAATACGGCGATGTCATGGTCGTGAATGGCGTCATGAATCCACAGGTCAGCCTGCCGAAACAATACGTCCGCCTGCGCCTCCTCAACGCGGAAATGGAACGCAGCTACAATGTCGGCGTCACCACCAGCGCGGGCGCAGATAGAACATTTTATGTAATCTCGACGGATGGAGGCTTGGTCAACGCGCCCATCGCCGTCACCCGGGCCACGATCGCGGTCGGCGAACGGATTGAAATCCTGCTCGATCTGACGGGCGACACCGTTGGCACCTCGTTCGATGTCAAAGCCTACAACTCCGGCCAGACCAATGATTTTCCCGGTGGCGAGCCCGCCACCGCCGGGCAATTCGGCAGCTTGTTGAACAACGCGACATTCAATCTCCTCCACGTCAATGTCGCGGCGGCGACCGCCAATCCCGTCACCACCCGGCCGCCAATCCTGAAGGCTAACACCTTCTGGACCGAAGCCCAGGTGACCAACAGCCGGACCGTCACCATCACCGGCGGCTTCCCCAACACCGCAACCCCGCTGTTCACCTTCGACAACACGTCTTTCAGCCCGACGGTGTTCAACCAAAACCTGAACCTCAATGCGATTGAGAAATGGACGATCACGAATAGCTCCGGCTTCAGCCACTCGTTCCACATTCACGACATCCAGTTCAATCTCATCTCCCGCACCGGTGGTAATAACACCGGCCTCAAAACTTTTGAAGGTGGCTGGAAGGACACGCTCTACATCGGGCAGAACCAATCCGTGAGTTTCATCGCCAAGTTCGACGGCTTCGCCAGCAACACCAACCCTTTCATGTATCACTGCCATTTTTCGAGTCATGAAGACGATGGCCTAATGGGCCAGTTTTTAGTGAAGAATAATTCTGTCGAAGATCTCGCAGTCGCCAGCTTCACGCGCACCGGCAGCAACAACGATATCCAACTGGTGTTCAAAGCAACTGCGGGCACCACCTACACCTTGCAATACTCTCCCGACATGACGACCAGCAGTTGGACCGACATCGGCTCGGTGACCAGCAATGGCAGTTCTGCCAATTTCACCGAGGCGGATGACACCCGGCTGGGACAAGCACGCGGCTTTTACCGGGTGACGATCCCTACCGTTCCCTGATCGGATGGTTCCATGCGCTGCGTCTTTACAAGGACAGCGTCCTCGCTCAACCTTCCTGCGTGATGAAGCCCACTCGACTTGCCATGATCGCGCTCGCCGCAGTGGCTGGTTGGTCGGTTTCGCGATTTTGGCCGGACTCTCATGGTGCCGGCCCGCCGGCGACCCGCAAGATCCTGCTCTATCAGAGTCCGATGCATCCGTGGGTGAAGTCCGATAAACCCGGCCAATGCACGGTGTGTGGCATGGACCTGGTTCCTATTTATGAGGGCGGTGAAAACTTCGACCACGCCGCCAGCGGGATGGTCATGCTGCCCCAAGGCAGCCCCAATGTGGTGGGCGTGCGGACTGCGGAAGTCAGGAAGCAACCGCTGGTCCGCACTCTGCGCGTGGCCGGGATGATCGGTGAGGATGAGTCGCGGCACGGCATCATCAGCGCACCGGTGGAAGGGCGCATCGACGGCCTGGCGATGACAGGGGAGGGGGATAAGGTGAACCGCCGGCAACCGTTAGCGACTCTCTTCAGCCGCACGCTCCTCAGCGCGGCCAACGACTACAAACTCGCACTCGAACAAAACAGCCCCGCCGTCGATCAAACGAAGCGGCGTCTGGAGCAATACGGCCTCGTGTGGGAGCAAATCAAGGCCATCCCCCAGCGCCAGCCGGACGATCTCTACTTCGGCGTCTTGTCTCCACTCACCGGCATCATCGTGAAGAGTTATGTCAGTGAAGGGCAGTATGTGAAGGAAGGCGACCGGTTGTTCGAGATCGGCGATTTCACGAAGATGTGGTTCATGTTCACGGCTTGCGAGCAGGATCTGCCGTTGATTCGATTGGGGCAAGTCGTGACCATCCATACGCCCTCGTTGCCTGGCGAGGCGCTCAAAGCCAAGGTCGGTTTCATCAGCCCGAATCTCGATGACACGACCCGCTCCGCCCGCATCCGTGTCGTGTTGGAGAATCACGACGGGCTGATCAAAAATAAGACCTATGCGGATGCCGTCGTCGCGCTCGACGCGCCCGAAGTCGTTGCGATTCCCCGCAGTGCCATCCTTTGGCCGGGTGGCAGCCCACGCGTTTATGTCGAACAAACGGCGGGCATCTATCAGCGCCGCGAGGTCAAACTCGGTCGCGCCGGCGATGTCTGTTGGGAGGTGCTGGGCGGGCTCAAGGAAGGTGAGCGCGTCGTGCAAGCGGGTAATATGCTCATTGATGGCCAAGCCCAGCTCGATGCCATGGCAACCCCGGGCTGCGGTGTGGAAGTCAAACCATGATCAACGCCCTCATCACCGGGTCGCTGAAGAACCGCTTTCTGGTGGCCTGCGCCGCGCTGTTCATCGTGGCGTTCGGGATCAAGGCGATCTATCAGACTCCGGTCGATGCGATTCCGGACTTGAGCGAAAACCAGGTGATCGTCTTCGCCGACTGGATGGGCCGCAGCCCGCAGGAGGTCGAGGATCAAGTGACCTATCCGTTGTCGGTGAACCTTCAGGGACTCGCAGGTGTCAAAACCGTGCGGGCCACCAGCATGTTCGGCTTCTCGCTGGTCACCGTGATTTTCGAAGACAAGATCGATAAGCCCGCCGCCCGCCAGAGTATTCTGGAGCGTCTGAATTTCCTCGACGGCACTTTGCCCCTCGGCGTGAAAGCCAAGCTCGGCCCCGACGCGACCGGCCTCGGCTGGGTCTATCAATACTATCTCGAAGTCGATCAGACGAAGTCGCCCAACGGCCGCGGCTACGACCTCGGTGAACTGCGCTCACTTCAGGATTGGCTGGTCCGCTATCAGCTCAATGCCATTCCCGGCGTCGCCGAAGTCGGCAGCGTGGGCGGCTTCGTGCGGCAGTATCAGATCGAGGTGGACTCGGAAAAAATGCGTGCGCTCGGCGTGTCGTTGAACCAGGTCATGACGGCCGTGGGGCAGTCGAACTTGAACGTCGGTGGCAAGACCATCGAAGAAAATGGCATGGAGTTCGTAGTGCGCGGCGTGGGGCTGATTCGGAATATCGCGGACTTGGAAAACACGGTCCTGTTGGAGAAGGAAGGCACGCCCGTCTATCTGAAAGAGGTGGCCCGCATCGAACTCGGCGGCGATTTCCGCCGCGGCACGCTTGATGTGGACGGCAAGGAAGTCGTCGGCGGTACCGTCGTCATGCGCACCGGTGAGAACGCCCGCGAGGTCATTGCCAAGGTGAAGGCTGAAATCGCCCGGATCGCCCCCGGCCTGCCGCCCGGCGTGGTGATCAAGCCGTTTTACGACCGCAGCGAACTCATCGACCGCACCCTCGACACGCTCAAGCACGCGCTCGCCCAAGAGATCATCCTGGTCACCCTCGCACATATCATTTTTCTCTTCCATTTCCGCAGCATCCTCATCGTCACCTTGCCGCTGCCGGTGAGTGTATTGATCTCGTTTATTCTCATGAAGGAGTTCGGGATAAGCTCCAACATCATGAGCTTGTCCGGCATCGCGATCGCCATCGGCGTGCTGGTGGATGCGGCCATCGTGCTTACCGAAAATGTCATCCGCCATTGCGATCTAGCAGAGCGGCGGAAAGGCGGCGCTCTCGGCAAAGAGGAAACCTTCGCGACCGTCCTAACGGCATCGAAACAAGTGGGTCGGCCGATTTGTTTCGCGATGGCCATCATCATCCTCGCCTTTGTCCCGGTGTTCGCGCTAACCGGCCAGGAAGGGAAAATGTTCCACCCGCTCGCCTTCACCAAGACCTTCGCGATGATCGGTTCCACGCTGCTGGCGGTGACCATCGTGCCGGTGCTTTGCACCTGGCTGGTGCGCGGGCCATTCTATCCGGAAGATCGCAACATCGTGATGCGTTTCCTTTTGAAACTCTATGAACCGGCACTCGATTTCGCGCTGAACCATCGCAAGACCGTCCTCGCCGGAGCCGCCGTCCTTCTCGCCGGCGCGCTTGCGCTCGTCCCACGGATGGGCAGCGAGTTCATGCCGCCGCTCAATGAAGGCAGCCTGCTATTCATGCCCAGCCTGGTGCCCGCCACCGCGCTCACCGAAATCAAGCGGGTGATGGCGTGGCAGGATCAAGTCATCAAAAGTTTTCCTGAAGTGTGCTCGGCGGCGGGCAAGCTCGGCCGCGCCGAAACCGCCACCGATCCCGCGCCCACCGAGATGATAGAAACCACCATCATGCTCAAGCCCGAGCACGAATGGCGACCCGGCATGACCCGCCAAAAACTCATCGCCGGGATGATGGAAGCGCTGCGCCAGGTTCCCGGCTCGGTGCCTGGATTTCTCCAGCCCATCGAGGGCCGGGTGTTGATGATTTCCACCGGCATCCGCTCGCAGCTCGGCGTGAAAATTTTCGGCGGCGATCTCGCAAAACTCCAGCAGGCCGCCTTCGACGTGCAGCGTGTGATGTTGGAAATCCCGGGTGCCACCGGCGTCACCCCCAGCCGGATCCAAGGCAAGCCATACCTCGAAGTGCAGGTCAACCGCGAGGCGATGGCACGTTTCGGAATGCGTGCGCAGGATGTCCTCGAGGTCGTGGAAACCGGCCTCGGCGGCAAGACGATCAGCACCGCCATCGACGGTCGCAACCGCTATCCGATCCAGGTCCGGCTGGAACGCAGCGAGCGCGAGGATCTCACCCGGCTCAAGGACGTGCTCGTCACCAGCCCGAACGGCAAGGTCATTCCGCTCGGCCAACTTGCAACCATCGAGCGCGTCGAGGGACCCAACGAAATCGTCAGTGAAAATGGTCGCCTGCGCGCCTACGTGCAGGCCAACGTCAGTGGCCGCGACCTCGGCGGCTTCGTCGAGGAGGTGAAATCCCGCCTTGAAAAAGACCTCGGCGCGAAGGTTGCCGCGCAGGGCATGACGCTCGAATACAGCGGCGAATTCGAGAATCAGATCCGCGCCGCACGGACCTTGAAATGGATCGTGCCCGGCGTCCTGTGGATCATCTTCCTGCTGCTCTATCAACTCTACGGCCGGGCCCGCGAAGCCGCGCACGTCATCCTCGCCGTGCCCTTCGCCCTGAGCGGCGGCGTGTTTTTGCAATACGCCCTCGGCTGGCATTTCAGCGTGGCGGTCTGGGTCGGCTACATCGCGCTCTTCGGCACCGCCATCCAGACCGGGGTGGTGATGGTCGTCTATCTGGAAGAAGCCGTGCTGCGGAAACAACAACTGCTGGGTTCTGCCTTCGCTTATCCGGATCTCATCGCTGCGGTCAAGGAAGGAGCCAGCCTCCGCCTGCGCCCCAAGGTCATGACCGTCGCCGCCATCGTCGCCAGTCTGCTGCCGATTCTGTGGAGCCACGGCACCGGCTCGGAGGTGATGAAGCCGCTCGCCACCCCGGTCATCGGCGGCATGTTGAGCAGCCTCATCCATATTCTCATCGTCACGCCCGTCATCTTCGTCTGGCTGCGGGCGAGGGATTTGCCAAAGCCAGATGACGCGAATTCCTGATTTTACGAACATGCGTGCCTTGGCTCTAACACTCATCACCATGATCGCTTGCATCCTAACGGTTCAGGCGCATCCCAACCTGCAGAATGCAATGTGGGTCGGTTTCGAGCCAACGCTCGTGCGGGTGGTGGTGAATGTCTCAGTCAAGGAACTCTCCGTGGCTCACGGCGTCCAAGGGCTACCGGTCGGTGGTGTCGGCAGGCTCGATACCGCCGCGTTGAAGCGTGCGGCGGAAGATCACCGCGACTATGTGCTGAAGCATCTCAAGCTTTCCACCGGAACGAGCGTTCTCCTGGGAAAGATCGTCCGCTTGACCTCGCCGCCATTTTTCGCCGACCCGACCCAGACGTTCTATCAATATGATATCGAGTATCCGCTGGCGGGTCAGCCTCCCGCGCAAATTGGATTTTTCCATGAAATGCTGCAGGAGTGGCCATACGCGGCGGGCACCGCGTGGAACGTGAGTTATGTCGTCAGGCGGATGCCGGCAAATGCGGACGAAGAGTTTTGGGGAAATGGTGAAGGTCATCGCGGCCTTCACTCTGGCGCACACCCTCACCCTGGCGCTGTGCGTCTTTGGTGTTGTTCGGATCCCTCCGTTCGTCGTGGAACCGGTGATTGCCCTGAGCATCGTCTTGGTGGCCCTCGAGAACTGTTTTTGGCCGCGACGCGCCCGTTCGAGGGTCCGGTTGGCCGTGGCGTTCGGATTCGGGCTGGTTCACGGACTGGGTTTTGCCGGGGGATTGCTGGACGTGATGGCCGGGCTGCCGACGACTGGCATCTGGATCGCGCTCATCGCATTCAGCCTCGGGGTGGAAATCGGTCATCAGATCGTGGTTCTTCCGCTGTTCGGCCTGCTGGCCGCGGGCCGTCGGCAACTTGACCCAGGGTTCCATGCCAAGGTCCTTCGCTATGGCTCGGCGGCCATCTCGTGTTGCGGGGTCTATTATCTGTGTGTCGCCCTGAATCAACGCTGACGGCGGGCGGACCGCGAATTGGTGGCGAATTTTGCCGAAATTGGGTTTTGCTTGGCGGCTTTCCCTGACAATACTGCGCCGGATTTTCTCCGCATGATCACCTACACCAAACAGCCCCACGCCCGCGAATACCGGCTCATCTTCAAGAACGTGGATCGGGAAGGGTGGGCCCCCTCCATGGAGTGCTACCTGCGCGACGGCGGCTACGAGGATTTGAAAAAGGCCTTCGCGATGCAGCCGAAGGAGGTCACCGAGGAGGTGAAGAAGTCCGGCCTGCGCGGCCGCGGTGGTGCGGGCTTCCCGACCGGGATGAAATGGACGTTCATCCCGCCTAACAACACCAAGCCGGTCTATCTGATCTGCAACGGCGACGAATCCGAGCCGGGCACTTTCAAGGACCGCTACATTCTCCATCAGGACCCGCACCAGCTCGTCGAGGGCATGGTGATCTCGGCCTATGCGGTCGGCGCGAAGACGGCCTACATCTACATTCGCGAGGAGTTTCCAGAAGCCGCGCTGATCGTCGAGCGAGCGATCGAAGAGGCGCGCGCCCACAATTTCCTCGGTAAAAACGTGCTCGGCTCCGGCTTCGATGTGGAAATCTTCGTCCACCGTGGCGCGGGTGCCTACATCTGTGGCGAGGAAACGGGCCTCATCGAATCGCTCGAAGGCAAGCGCCCGTATCCCCGGATCAAGCCGCCGTATTTTCCCGCAGCGCTCGGCCTCTACATGTGCCCCACCATCGTCAACAACGTGGAATCGCTTTGCCACGTCAAGCACATCATCCGCATGGGCGGCGAGGAATACGCGAAACTCGGCGTGGCCAGGAACACCGGCACGCGGATCCTCTGCGTCTCGGGCGATGTGAAATATCCCGGCTATTTCGAGGTCGAGGTCGGCAAGGTCACGATGCGCGAGCTGCTCTACGACATGTGCGGCGGGCCGAAAGATGGCCGTGAATTCAAGGCGGTGATTCCCGGCGGCTCGTCCTCGAAGATTCTAAAATGCGACGAGGTTTTCAAACTCAAGAACCCGGACGGCACGACCAAGGATCTCGATTTCTGGGACATCCAGATGGATTTCGACACGCTCGCCGCCTGTGGCTCGATGGCCGGCTCCGGCGGCGTGATCGTGCTCGACGACACCCGCAAGATGTCATGGGTGCTCAACAACCTGAACGCCTTCTACGCCCACGAATCGTGCGGCCAATGCACGCCGTGCCGCGAAGGCTCGACTTGGATGAAGAAGATTTCCGACCGCCTCGTCGATGGCACGGCCAGCCCGTCCGACATCGACACGCTGGAAAGTGTGGCCTATCAGATCGACGGTCGCACGATCTGCGCGTTCGGTGAAGCGTCTTCATGGCCGGTGGAGGCGATCATCGGAAAATTCCGCGACGAGCTTCTGGCTGATACCAAGTCCACCAACGAAGCGCTGCCGCATAACCCCGAGGAGGAAGCGCAGCGCCGGTTTCTCCAACCGGCGTGAACGGCAAATCATCAGTGGTGGCATTGATTGCGCGCGTCTTGTTAGCCGTGTGGTTCGTTTATAGCGGCGGCGTGAAAATCTTCGGCTCCGGCCTCGACCGTTTCACCCGCGACGTGGCGAACTATCAGCTCGTCAAACCACCGTGGGACGCGGTGGCCGCTTATTCGGTGCCGTGGCTGGAGCTCATCGCCGGGCTTTGCCTGATGCTGGGAATCCTGCGGCGCGGGGCGATTCTAACGATCACCGGGCTGGTCGCGGTGTTTGCCGTTTCCGTCGGCTGGGCCTGGCACAAAGGACTCGACATTTCCTGCGGCTGCCACGGCGGCGACGCGCCGATCCAGTATTGGCACAAGGCTGCGGAATTCGCGGGGTATTTCGTGTTGCTCGGCTGGCTGTGGTGGCTGGAATCGCGTGTAGTCCAACCCTTTAGGGTGTCTTCGGGCGTCACGAAGACACCCTAAAGGGTTGAACTGCCCACCAGACCTATTCATCCTCCAGCCATGCGCTTCGCCGATCGTCTTCAGCAACGGATTGAGAAAACGGGTTCCCGTCTTTGTGTCGGGCTCGATCCCCGGCCCGGCGATGGCGGGGCGGCGTTCGCGCGAAATTTTCTGATGCAAGTCATCGAGGAAACCGCCGTTTGGGCCGCAGCCTTCAAGCCGAACATGGCTTACTTCGAAGCGATGGGCATCGAAGGGATCCGTTTGTTGGAGGATCTGCTTGCCGCGATGCCGGATGAGGTGCCGGTCATCCTGGACGCGAAACGCAGCGACATCGGCGAGACGCAGAAATACTACGCGCAGGGTTATTTCGCGGGCTGGAATGTCGATGCCGTCACGCTCAACCCGTTTCTCGGCTACGATTCCATCGAACCGTTCCTCGATTGGGAGGGGAAGGGGATTTACCTGTTAGCCGTCACCTCCAATCCCGGCTCGGCGGATTTCCAGCGGCAAAAACTCGCCGACGGCCGGTCTGTGTTCGAACTCGTCACCGCGCTCGGCGAGCGGGCGAAAGCGGAAGGCCGCGCCACCGATGTCGGCTACGTCGTCGGCCTGACGAACGCGGCGGATGTCTTGGAAAAAATCCCGGACGCGCCGTTGCTCGTTCCCGGCCTCGGTGCGCAAGGCGGCGATCTGGCGGCGCTGGCCGCCGCCGCCCGCACCGCCCCGGATGTCATCAACGTCTCGCGCGGCATCCTTTACGCTGCTGACGACCGCGGCTTCGGCGCACGGGCGCGGGACTGGGCGGAAAAAATCGCTGCCGCCTACGGGAAATGAGTTCGAGTTTTTCCTGCAAGCCCGCGAATCATCCTCTAGTATCAACAGACCGTGCACCATGACGAGTCCTCACCCATGAAGCCGATGCCCGCCAGGTATTCCGGCCTGATGCCGCAAAAAGGCTGGCCCGGACGCAACCTGCGTTTCCTGAGACATCGGATCGTGCCTGGGATGTTCCAGCGGATCAACGGCGATGTCCTGGAACCCGTGCTTGCCCCACCGGAGGCCGACAAGGTGCGCGTCACGTGGATCGGTCATGCCTCGTTTTTCCTGCAATTCGCCGGCCACTCGGTGATCGTCGATCCGAACTGGGCGAAATGGCACGGCCCGGTAAAGCGCCAGCGCAAGCCCGGCCTCGATCTGCATGGCGTGCCGGAAGTGGACCTCGTTTTGGTCACCCATGCCCACTTCGATCACCTGCACAAGCCAAGCTTGAAAATCCTCCAGGCCCGCGAAGGCATCGTCGTCCCGCTTGGCAGCGGCTCGCTGGTCAAACGCCTTGGATTTCCGGCCATCCATGAAATGCGGATCTGGGACATCTTGAATTTCGACCAACTGGAAATCATTCACACGCCGTCCCATCATTGGGGCGCACGGTTCATCCACGACACCCACCGCGATTACGGCGGCTATATCGTCCGCGCCGGCGGGAAAAGCGTCTTCCATTGCGGCGACAGCGCTTACTTCGACGGTTTCAAGGACATCGGCAAACGTTACGAGATCGACATCGCGCTCATGCCCATCGGTGCCTACGAGTCGCCGAGCGGGCGCGATGTCCACATGAACCCGGAGGAGGCCGTTAGAGCGTTTGCCGACCTCGGCGCGAAGGCTCTCATCCCCATGCACTACGGCACGTTTCCTTTGGGAAATGAGCCGCAACACGAGCCGGTGGACCGTTTGCTCATGGAGGCCGACCGGTTGGGCATCAGCCACCAGATCCTGATTCCGGAAGAAGGCGTCGGGATCGAGTGGTGAAAATTTTTCGGGAACAAATAGCCGATTCATGTATCCTACTGGCATGAATCGCCGCCTCGCCCTCTCGTTGTTGCTCCTGATTCCGACCCTCGCGTCCTGCGAGCCTCAAAAAGCCATGACCGCCACCGACAAACAAGCCGCCAAGATGCCAGCCGTGCCTGCCGGTGCGGAAACCGCCACGCTCGGGGCCGGTTGTTTCTGGTGCGTCGAGGCCGCTTACCGGCAGCTCGATGGGGTTTATTCCGCGACCTCCGGCTACATGGGCGGCACCTTGCAAAACCCGACCTACGAACAAATCTGCAATGGCGATTCAGGCCATGCTGAGGTGGTGCATGTGGTCTTCGATCCCAAGAAAGTTTCCTATGAAAAGATTCTTGCCTGGTTCTGGGATCTCCACGATCCCACCACCCTCAACCGCCAGGGCAACGACTCCGGCACCCAATACCGCTCGGCCATTTTCTACCACTCCGCCGCCCAGAAGAAAATCGCCGAAGCGTCGAAAGCCGCCGCCAAAGCCAATTTCAAAGACCCGATCGTGACCCAAATCACCAACGCCTCCGAGTTCTACCCGGCTGAGAATTATCATCAGAATTACTACAACGAGAACAAATCGAAGAATCCGTATTGCCGGTTCGTCATCGAGCCGAAGCTCAAGAAGTTGAAGCTCGACCATTGAGTTCAATGGCCTCGGTTGGGGTGCATGACAAAAAAGCCTAGCGGCGTCTTTGTATTGCTTGGAAGTCCATTGGATCGGGTGAATGCTGCCGCTATGGCCGGGGGCAATTTCACTTCGACTGCTCCAGCATCCGCAGCAATGGCAGCTCGGCGCGTTTGCGCAGCGATTCTTCCATTTCCACGCGAGGCTGGAGGGTGTCTAGGCTGTCGCGGAGTTTCTGGAGGGTGTTCATCTTCATGTAGCGGCAATCCGCGCAGGCGCAGCGGTCGGTGGGGCCGGCGATGAGGTTCTTGTCCGGGCATTCCTTGCGCAGGCGGTGCAGCATACCGCTCTCGGTGACGACGATGATGTCTCTAACCGGCGCATCGCGGCAGTAGGCGATCATTTTTTCCGTCGAGCAGACCTCGTCGGCCAACAGTCTAACGGCCTGGGTACATTCGGGGTGGGCGACGACGAGGGCGTCCGGATATTCGGACTTGATGCGGTTGATGGAATCGCGGGTGAACTCGACGTGGACGTAGCAGTTGCCTTTCCACAGGTCCATCTTGCGGCCGGTTTGTTCGATGACCCAAGCACCGAGGTTTTCGTCGGGGACGAATAGGATCGGGCGGTCCTTGGGAGCGAGGTTGACGATCTTGACGGCGTTGCCGGAGGTGCAGATGACGTCGCAGAGGGCTTTGACGCCGCCGGAGCAGTTGATGTAGGCGATGACGTAGTAGTTCTTCTCCGCGTTGGCTTTGAGGAAGGCTTCGAGGTCGGGCGCGGGGCAGGATTGTTCGAGCGAGCAACCGGCGTCGGCATCCGGCAGGATGACGATTTTTCCGGGGTTCACGATTTTGGCCGTTTCCGCCATGAAGTGGACGCCGCAGAAGGCGATGACGTCGGCATTGGTGGCTTTGGCGTGGTAGGCGAGACCTAACGAATCGCCGACGTAGTCGGCCACGTCCTGGATGTCGCCGGTCTGATAGTTATGGGCGAGGATGACGGCATTCCTGGCCTTTTTGAGGGCGAGAATTTCCTCCTTGAGATCGAGGGCGGAGAGCATGGGGAGATCTGAAATTTGAGATTTGAAATCAGTTCTGGGAAGCGGTGACCATTTCGATGGTGCCGGTGTGTTTGGCACCGGGTTTGACGATGAGGGAGGTGGTGCGGACGAGTCCTTGGAGGTGGGCGCGTTTTTCGAGGGTGATGGCACCGGAGCAGAAGATTTGGCCGCGGACGTGGCCATCGATGAAGGCGGTGACGGCGGTGACCGGATTGAGGAATTCGACGCGGGCACCTTTTTCGACGCGGAGGTTGCGGCAGTTGACCGTGCCGATGATTTTTCCATGGCTGCGGATGATGAGATCGCCGGTACACTCGACCGAGCCGGCGAGCTCGCCTAACACCGTGAGGTTGTGGCAGCGGAGGGTGACTCCGGAGACGACGCCGGATTTCTGGATGACCACGTCGCCACAGGTCTCGACGCGGCGGTTCCAGTGCTCCTTGATTTCATAATCGAGCAGGCTGATGTAGCCGCTGCATTTCGGGCACTGGCTGGATTGGGCTTCGGCGATGGTGGAGTAGGTGTAGCCGCAACCGAAGCAGGTGATGTCGCGCGGTGGTTTGGTCGGGTTGAACAAGCGCATCAGGAACGACTGCGGCGGCGGCACGACCGGCCCCCGGCGGAGCATCGGCGATAGCTTGGGCGCTTCAGGTGGTGGCTCGGGTTCCGGGTCGGAATCTTTGCGCGGAACCTTCAGCCGGGTGACCGGGCGATTTCTAACCACACCTTTGCCGGCGCGGACTTGGAAATTGGCACGGCAGGCCCGGCATTGCGTGGAGACCACGAGCGCGGGCTCGGATTGGACTTGCCCGCATTCCGGGCAGGTTACCTCGATGCGATGGCGCTGGGGCTCATCGGCCATGGCAGGAATGTTCGGTTGCCGGACGGCTGGCCCGGGACCGGTTAGGGCGCGGTTCCAGCAAGGTCGGCTTGTTTGGGAGCTTCGGGTGTCGTCGCGCCTTTGGCTGCGGGTTGGGCGGCGGCCGGGAGGTTGGCCGGCGTGCCGACGGTGGATTTGCCGACGAAAATGGCACCGGCCTCGATCGAGAGGGTCTTGGCCTTGATGTCGCCGACGACTTCGGCGCTGGCCTTGAGCTCGACGCGGTCGGTGGCAGTTAGATTGCCGTGGACCTTGCCATAGACGACGATGGTCGCGGTTTTGATCTCCGCCTTGATACGGGCGTTCTCGCCGACGGTGAGGTTGCCGTCGGAGTTGATTTCGCCTTCGATTTTGCCGTCAACCACGAGGTCGTTGGTGAACTTGACGGTGCCTTTGATTTCCACGTCGGTGGAGAGGACGTTGCGGGTGGCGGCCGGCGATAGCCGGGCGGCAGGTTGCTGCGCACCGTAGGACGGTGACGCTGGCGGTGAAACTGGCTCCGGGTGGCGGGTTTCCGAATGGGAAGGTGCGGACCGTTGGGATTCGCTGTTGTCTTGGCCGATTACTTTTTTAAACACGGTGGTAAAGAGTGGTTGGGGTTATGGGGATGTCAAATCGTTTCCAGGCTTACGGTTTTGGAGCGACGGGAGCTTGCGGTGGGGTTGCTGGGGGAGCTGCCAATTCCGGGGTTTCCAGAGTTGGAACGACGGATGATTCGGAGGGAGGAGCGAGGACAGGCGGGACGCCAACGGCGGGGGTTGGTGGGGTCGGCGGAGCTGGAGGCGGCTCAATCTCGACGGGTGGCTTGGCCTTCAAGGTGGCGATCCGGTGAGTGGCGGTTTCGGCAAAGCTGCTTTCCGGGAATTCGGTTTTCACCTTGCTGTATGAGGCTTCGGCTTTTTCAAGGTCACCGGCGGTCCTTGAAAGATCGCCGAGAGAAATGAGCGCGAAGGGAGCGATGTAGCGGGCGACCGGATCGGCGGCGAGCTCGTCGAAAACTTTGGTGGCGTCGCCGGATTTGCCTTGGGCCATCAGCTTGGCTCCGAGATTGGCCTTGGCGGTAGGAATCGCCGGATGCGTCGGGGTGGCGGCGATGAATTTCCGGAGGGTGGCGATGGCGTCGTCCTGTTTGCCGGCGGTCCACTGGCTGTCGGCGAGGAGGACCATCGCGCTGCCGGCGGCGATGGTATCGGCGTGGCCATCGACTACCGCCTGATAGGCGGCGAGATCCGCGGCCTTGGTCAGCGCGGCCCCGGCGGTTTCCTGGCGGCTGGTCTCGATGCCGCGGTAAATCACTAGGCCGATGGCACCGAGCGCGAGGAGGATCGCGAGGACGACGATGCCCTTCTGGTTGCGGTCGAGAAAGGCCTCGAACGCGTTGGGACCTTGGGAAATTTCGGCGAGAGGGACGGGAGATTCTTTGAGATCGGCGGACATGATGGGAAATACGCAGGCTGCGGGGGCCGATCAAAGCGGCAGCGGCGTCGAAATCAATGCGGAAGTCTGGAAGTTTGTCGATTTTGGCGATTCGGAGCCGATGACCCGGTATTTTGGTTGGTCAGAGAGGGCCACGATGGATAGCCTCCGGCCGCATGTCGAAACGGGTTTACGTGGTCGCGGGGGAGTTGAGCGGGGATGCTCACGGCGCGGGATTGTTGCGCTCCTTGTGGGAAATGGTGCCCGACCTTGAGATCCACGGGGCAGGCGGGCCTGAAATGGCCGAAGCTGCGGGGCCGGGATTGCGGGATTGGGTCGAGGATGCCGCGGTGATGGGGGTTTGGGAGGTTTTGAAACGCTACGGTTGGTTCAAGCAGCGGTTCGGGGAGATGTTGGCGGAACTGAAAAAGTTCCAGCCGGACGTGCTGCTGCTCATCGATTATCCGGGCTACAATTTGCGGTTCGCGGAGGCGGTGAAACGCGAGTGCCCCGCGACGCGGATCGTTTATTACATCAGCCCGAAAGTGTGGGCATGGAACAAGCGCCGCATTCCGGTCATGGCGAAGCTGCTCGATGAGGTGCTCTGCTTGTTTCCTTTCGAGCCGCCGCTTTTCGAGAACGCCGGCCTCAAATCAACCTTCGTCGGCAATCCGCTGGTGGACGAGTTGGAAGCAAAGCGGCTTGCCAATGTCCACCGCGACGAGCTGCTCGTCGGGCTTTTTCCCGGCAGCCGCGAGCGGGAAATCGCCCGGCTGTTTCCGATGATGATCGCGACCGCACAACGATTAGAAACCTGGAACAGCGGGCTGAAATTCGAAGTGCCCGCCGCCTCCGCGAAACTCGCCGGGCAGATCCACGGGCTGCTAGAACAGGCCGCCGCAGGGGATCTCATCACCGTCACCATCGGTGGCAGCCACTCGCTCATGCAGCGTGCGTGCTGCGCGGTGATCGCCAGCGGCACGGCCACGCTGGAAGCCGCGTATTACGGGCTGCCCTACTGCCTCGTCTATCGGTTGGCACCGCTCAGCTATCTGATGGCGAAGCTGCTGGTGAAAATCGAGCTCATCGGGTTGGTCAACATCCTGGCGGGCGAAGGCGTGGTGGAGGAACTGATCCAGGCGAAGGCCGAACCCGTGGCGGTGGCGCGATCCCTGAAGGATTTCCTGGAATCGCCGGCCAAGCGCGAAGCCTTGCAGGCGCGACTCGCCGAAACATCCGCGAAACTCGGCGGCAAAGGGGCGCACGAACGGGCTGCCCGCGCGGTGGCTGGATGGCTGGAGGTGCTTTAACAATCAAACCGTAGAAGTGGCCAAGTTTTACATGGATTTAACACACTGCCGGTGGCATCCACACACCGGGTTCACAAGCCCACGATTGGATCGCCACTGCTTCAGATGAATCCTAGGTGAAATATGAAATCGATCCCCGTCCTTAGCCACGTTTTCGTCAGGGCCGCCGCGATCATTGCCTTGGCGCTCGGTGCCCAGACCTCGCTCGGTGCCGTGTTGGAAATCACCGTCGAGCCCGTGTTCAATGGCGAGCCGCTGCGCCTCGATTCGCTGCGCTATGAAAATGCTGCCGGCGAGACTCTATCAGTCACGCGCCTCAGCTACCTGCTGAGCGGATTCGCGGTGGAGCGCGAGGACGGCCAGTGGGTCGAGTTCCCCGCAACCACCGCTTGGCTGGACGCGGCGACGCGACGGCATGTGTTCCTGCTAGAAAACGTGCCGCCGGGAAACTACCGCGCACTGCGGTTCCACCTCGGGCCGGATGCGGTGGCCAATGCCGCCGACGTTTCAAAAATTCCCGCCGATCACCCGCTCAACCCGAACCTCAACGGCCTGCACTGGAGCTGGCAGGGCGGCTACATTTTTCTGGCCGTCGAGGGCCATTTCCGCACCGGGAATTCCGAGGTGAAAGGCTACGCCCACCACCTCGCCCGCGATCCCAACCGCACCCGCGTCAATCTAACCGCCAAGCTCGATCTCACTCACGATGCCGGGATGCTCATCCACTTCGACCTCGCCACCTTGTTCAACGCGCCACGGCCGTTGTCGTTTGAAAAAGACGGCACCGCCACCCACTCGCGCGATGGCGATCCCGTCGCCGCCGCGCTTGTGGCCAACCTTCCCGGCGCATTCCGCGTGAGCCGGGTGGTTGCCAACACCTCGGTTGTTAGTTCGTCATCTCCCGCCAAGCCCATCGACCTGCCGGAGAAATTCACGCCCTGGCATTTCACGATGAGCCGGACCTTTCCCATCCCCGACCTCCCGCGCGACAACCCGCTCATCGTCGAACGCGTCACCCTCGGAGAAAAACTTTTCCACGACAAAGCGCTCTCGCGCGACGGCACGATTTCCTGCGCCACCTGCCACCAGGCGGACGCCGCCTTCACCGACCGTCTGCCTGTGAGCAACGGCATCGGCGGCCAGCACGGCGACCGCAACGCGATGCCGCTTTTCAACCTCGCCTGGAAAAAGGAATTCTTCTGGGACGGCCGCGCCCGCTCGCTCCGCGAGCAAGTCCTGATGCCCATTCAGGACCACCGCGAGATGGACGAGTCGCCCGGACATGTCTGCCAAAAACTAACGGCCACTGCGGACTATCCGTCGTTGTTCCGCGCCGGTTTCGGCTCGCCGGGCATCACCCCGGAGAAACTCGCGCTCGCCCTCGAACAATACCTGCTCACCCTCAGCGCCCGCGATGCCAAATTCGACCGCGCCCTGCGCGGCAAGGCCGCTCTAACCGACGACGAGCAGCGCGGCTTCGAGCTCTTCATGACCGAATACGAACCGCGCACCGGCCAGTACGGCGCGGACTGTTTCCACTGCCACGGCGGCCCGCTCTTCAGCGATCACCAATTCCATAACAACGGCCTCGACGGCGACGCCCCCGGCCGCGCCCAAGTCACCCAACTCCCCGGCGACGCACGGAAATTTTCCACCCCCAGCCTGC
>JANMJJ010000086.1:0-4910 GCA_031371325.1 Akkermansiaceae bacterium
TTCGCCCCTCCTTGTGGGGTTGATGCAGCGCCCCGCCTTGATCCTGCCGCTTCGGACTTGTGTATAAAGCCTAGGGCAACGCCCGGTTCCCGGATCCCCAATCCTTGGTGCTGAAGAACTCCCAATCCTTAAAAGCATTGGACTGAAGTCCTGGCCTACTTTACTCCCCGGAAAAGCCGCGCTTGATATCCCCCGCCCCGCCAGTCAAAGCACGGCGCGTGAACAACGCCTTCATCCTCGGTGCCGGACTTGGCAATCGCCTGCGCCCGCTAACGGCTCGCCTGCCGAAGCCGCTGGTGCCGTTGTTTCACCGTCCGCTCGCCGGGTGGGCGATGGACGCGTGCGCCAAGGCCGGGATAGCGCGGTTCGCGGTCAACACGCACCACCTGCCAGATGCGTGGAACGATTTCGGCGCGGGACACGATGTGACTTTGTTTCACGAGCCCGCCCTGCTGGAGACCGGCGGCGGCTTGAAAAACCTCGCCGCTTGGATGGGCGGCGATTCGTTGTTAGTCCACAACGGCGACATTTTCTCGACGCTGCCGCTGGCCAAGCTCATCGCCGCGCACGAGGCGTCCGGCTTGCCGGTGATGCTGGCCCTGCGCTCGGAGGGGCCGGCTTTACACATCGCGCTCGACCCATCCGGCACGCGCGTGACGGACATCCACAACCTGCTAGGCCGCACCACAGGCACCCATCTTTTCACCGGCATTTACTGCGTGAGTCCCGCTTTCCTCGGGATGATTCCGGCGGGTGAAAAAATTTCGGTGATCCCGGCATTCCTTGAATTGGCCAAGATCGGCCGACTCGGTGCCATCGTCCTCGATGAAGGCGTCTGGCTCGATCTCGGCGACCGTGAATCCTACCTCCAGGCGCATCGCGAACTGGACCTCGGCCCGGCGATCCACCCGCAAGCCACCGTCGAAGCGGGTGCGATCGTCGAGCGATCGGTGGTCGGTCCCGGCGCGCGGGTTGAGGCCGGGGCGGTGGTCCGCGACTCGGTGATCTGGCCCGGCGGCCGGGTTGGCCGCGACGCCGTGCTAGACCGCTGCATCGTTTTTTCCACCACCCCTGCGTGCGGCAGCCATCAGGACCGCGACCTTTGACCCCGGATGCCGTTACCGGAATCCGGGTAGATCTAGCTCCCTCAGCCGAGGGCATCTGGCCGACATCTAATATTTTTGACGCAGATCCTTGCCATCCGCCGATGGAACCGATAATTCCCCCGAGACACCAAATCCCATGACAAATAACGAACCAACCACTGTGCCAAACGCGAAACGGCTCCTGTTCGCAGGATTCACCGCCATCCTCGCCGCTGGCGTCGGCTTCGCCATTCGTGGCGGCATCCTTGATAACTGGGCCAAAGAGTTCGCCTTCACGGGCGAGCAACTCGGCAAGATCGGAGGCGCCGGTCTCAGCGGATTCTGTTTCGGCATCATCATCGGGGGGGTGGTGGTGGACAAAATCGGCTACGGCAAGCTGGTCCTCGCCGCGCTGCTGTTCCACGTCATTTCGGCTTTCGTCACCTTCGGTGCCAGCACTCCCGCCAACGCTTACAATTTCCTGTTCTGGGGCAGCTTCATCTTCGCCTTCGCCAACGGCACCCTGGAGGCCGTCGCCAACCCGCTCGTCGCTACGATTTTCCCGAAACAACGGACGCATTACCTCAACATCCTCCACGCCGCCTGGCCAGCAGGCATGATCCTCGGAACCGCGCTCGGCTGGATTCTCGATGACAAGCTTGAGTGGAATTGGAAACTCCAGCTCGGCCTCTATCTGATTCCCGTGGCGCTCTACGGCATCATGTTCATGGGCCAGAAATTCCCGAAATCCGAGGCCGCCGCCAAGGGCGCGAGCTTCGTCCAGATGTTCAAATCCGTCGGCATCCTCGGCGCGCTTGTCGCCTGTTTCCTGCTGTCACTTTTCTTCGCCGATATTTTCAAGGGCATTCTCACCTCCGCAGGACAATCCGCTGCGGAAATGGCCCACACGGCGGCAACCGCCAAGATGATTGGCTACGGCATCGGCGGCGCGCTGCTGATCACCGTCGCAGTGATGACCAAGTTCTCCATCGGCTCGTTCCTGCTCTTCGTCCTGTTCGTGACCCACGCGCTCATCGGCTCGGTTGAATTGGGAACCGATAGCTGGATCCAGAACATCACCGGCAACATCTTCACTTCGGAGCAGGGCAAATACCTCTTCATCTGGACCTCGGTGATCATGTTCAGCCTGCGCTTCTGCGCCCATTTCATCGAGCGCACCTTCAAAATCTCGCCCATCGGCCTGCTGCTCGCGTGCTCGGTCATCGCCTGCATCGGCCTGAATCTGTCGAGCAACATGACGTCGTTCGGCATGGCCCTGCTCGCGCTTGGCATTTACGCGGTCGGCAAGACCTTCTTCTGGCCCACCATGCTCGCCGTCGTGGGTGACCGCTTCCCGCAAACCGGCGCGGTCGCCATGTCCATCATGGGCGGCATCGGCATGCTCTCCGTGGGAGTCATCGGCGGCCCCGGCCTGGGTTATCTCAAGGATCGTTACTCCGGCGAGGAACTGAAAAGCACCAACCCCAAGCTCTATGCCGAGTACCAATCCACCACGCCCAGCAAGTTCCTGGAACTCGAGTCCACCTCCGTCAATGGTCTGGATGGCCCGAAACTCGGCAAGGCGAACGATCTACTCAAGGCCGCACGCAAGCAAGTCGGCGACGCGGGAGGAGATCCCGCCACCGCCATCACCAAGCTTTCGCCGACGGATCAGACGGTCATCAACGCCAGCATCAACGGCGACCGCCACACCCTCAAGACGGACGCCATCATCCCCGCGATCATGGCCGGCATCTATCTCCTGCTCTTCCTCTACTTCAAGACCCTGGGCGGCTACCGTCCGATGAGCATCGAGGAGCTTTCCGGCGGCGTCGAAGGCCCGGTCCTCTGAGGAAACCCAATCTGCGGACTCACTCCTGCGGCATGGCTTCACGGCCATGCCGCTTTTTTTACACTTGCGGCATGAGCATCGGAGGGGTGGAGTGATGGCCGATGACCGCAGGCGGCAAGACATGGTTGAAACTTGGAGCATTCCTCACGGTGGTGTTTTTCACGCACCTTTCCGCGTCCGCCCAGGTGAAAATCAACCTCGCCGACGGCTTTGATTTCCCCGTCGGCAAGCCCAATGCCGATGGCTACTACAAGGCCCGCGGCATGCGCCTGAAGGAGCCAAAGCACTTCGGCGAGGACTGGAATGGCCGCGCCGGCGGCGACAAGGACCTCGGCGACCCGGTTTTCGCGGTGGCCGACGGCATCGTCACCTATGCCCACAACGTCCACGTCGGCTGGGGAAATGTCATTCTCACCCGCCACGCCTACCGCGATCCGGCCACCGGCCAGGTCAAATTCTGCGACACCCTCAACGGCCACCTCAACGAAATCCTAGTCAAGGACGGCCAAGCCATCAAACGCGGGCAACAGATCGGCACCATCGGCAGCAATTTCGGGATGTATCCGGCCCACCTGCATTTCGAGATCCGCCACAATCTCACCATCGGCATGGCCCGCAACGGCGTCCCGTCCGACACCGCCAATTGGGCCGATCCCACGGATTTCATCAACAAATACCGGCGGCTCAACCGCGAATGGCGCCCGGTCGCCATGCCCACCGGAACCTATCAGGAATACGCCGGCTACAAGGGGCTTTGAGCATCTCCGCATTGCCAAAGCACCTTCCATCGCGTCTCCTGCACGGGCCATGCACGATCTTCACATCCACCTCGGCGGTGCGGTTCCCTCCTCGGTCCTGTGGGAAATCCTTTGCGACAACGGCCTGCGCACGGAATACGTCAATTTCACCTCCTTCCACGATTCCCTAACCGCACGGCACGACGAGGTGAAATCGCTCGATGATTTCCTCGGCCGCTACTTCGAAGCGACCGAGGAAATCCAATCCTCGCCCTCCGCCGCCAGCGTTTCCGCCTATCAGGTCGTGGCCAAGGCCTACCGCCGCGCCCAAATCGAGGCCATCGAGCTGCGCTTCAACCCCTACAAACGCGTCCGCCACGGCTTGCACACCATGGATGCCATCATCCTCGCCGTCATCCAGGGACTCGAACGCGCGTCGCTCCACTACGGCGTGGCCACCGGCATCATCCTCTCGCTCGGCCGCGACCTCTCGCTAGAATCCAACTGGCAAATCATCGATGCCGCGATCAAATGGCGCAGCCGCGGCGCGCTCAATGGAGCCAACGGCGTGGTCGGCATCGACATGGCCGGGCCGGAATCGCGCTCGCTCGAATTGAGCAAACCGTGGATGAGCGAGGTCGCCGTGATGATGGAAAAAGCCCGCGCCGCCGGCCTCAAAATCACCTATCACGTCGGCGAAAGCGAGGCCACCGGGCCGGAGGGAATGCTGCGCGTGATCGAAGCGATCCACCCGGACCGCATCGGCCATGGCATCGAACTACGCAACGCCAAGGGCAAACAAAAAGCCGCGCTCCTCACCCTGCTCCGCGAGGAAGCCATCTGCCTCGAACTCTGCCCCACGGTGAATCTCGTCACCCGCGTCATCCCGGACTACGCCTGCATCGCCCGCTTCGTCCGCGATCTAGCAGGCCACGACATCCCCTGGTGCATCAACACCGACAATCCCTATCTGATTCACACCAATCTCAAACAGGAATACGAGATCATCGGCGACGAGCTGGGAGATGACGCGAAACCGCTGTTGGACCTCGGCATGTGCCATGCCATCGAGCACCAGTTTATCAGCGAGTGAAGACAAACCAACCGGTTCTCCACGGCCTGCATCACGTCACGGCGATCACCGCCAACGCGCAGGCGAATCTCGATTTCTACACCCGCACGCTCGGCATGAGGCTGGTGAAGAAGACCGTCAACCAGGACGACGTCTCCGCCTAT